>JANQJM010000213.1 GCA_028281635.1 Pseudomonadales bacterium
TTATTGCCGAAGCCCAATAGGCAGCGTTCAGAGTTGGGGAATGCTTCCGGTCCGCTAAAGTCGGCGACACCGGTGGCATAACGTGAACCAAAACTGGCACGATCAAAATCGTATTGAGGATCTTCACGCCGTGGCACACGACCGCTTGGCGGGTCGATAACGTAGGAGGTGCGGTATTCACCTTTGACTAGTGCCAGATTATTACCAGGCTCCACCCAAAAGTTGTTGTAGGCCCGGACACCAAAATCATCGGCGCCCGCATCGGGAGTGTCGTTGACCCCATCACCTTCATCAAGGCCACCTTCGATGCCAGCTATGGGTGTGCTGGCGGCGATGATGCGTGCCTGTTCTGCATCCACAACCAGGGCATCCACACCTTCCGGTCGTTGCAGATTGGTCAGGGATTTATTCGTCCAGATTCCTTGCAGGTCCGGTCGGTCCGGGTTTTGAGCGCTGGCACTGGTGCCCAGGCTAAGTAGGATGATGGGAACGGCTAAAGAGCTTAGAGTCTTTAAGATCAGGGCTTTCATAGCGTGCCTCTTACTATTCTGTTGGCTAAACGATCTAATCTAACCTTAGCGCCAGGGCTGTGTGGAGTAAACATCTGGGCTTGTAGTTCGAGAGCAAGCGAGTCGTTTATGCCGCAAGATGATCGGCGATAACCCGCACAAAACCGGGCCCATAGCGCTCCAGCTTTCGTTCTCCCACCCCAGAGAGTTCGGCAAAGTCGGCCATGTTATCAGGTAGTCGCAGACACATTTCCTGCAGCGTTGAATCATGGAACACAACATAGGGCGGCACCCCAAGTTCTTCAGCGAATTCGCGACGGCATTCGCGCAGCGCTTCCCACAGGCTGACATCGATTTCAGGCGCCAATTGAACCTTGGTCAGTTGCCTGGCAGATTTTGCTTTGATGTCTTTGCGCAACTGGATACTGGTTTCATTGCGCAATAATGGCCTGCATTTTTCTTCCAGTCTTAATGCGCCGTAGCGCTCCAGATCGACACTCATGTAGCCCCGTGCTACCAACTGCCGAAACACTGAACGCCATTGATTGTTGTCCAGGTCATCACCGATGCCATAAACGGGAAGGTGCTGATGACCGAATTGGAACACCTTGTCGGTGTTGGCTCCACGCAAGACATCGATTAAGTGATTCACACCGAAGCGTTGATCAGTTCGAAAGGCGCAACTGAGTGCTTTACGTGCAGCTTCGGTACCGTCCCAGGTTTGGGGTGGCGATTCACAGGTGTCACAGTTGCCGCAGGGTTCCTCCAATTGCTCACCGAAATAGTCGAGCAAGGCCTGGCGTCGACAACTGGTGATCTCACACAGGCCCAGCATGGCATTGAGACGGTGTTGTTCTGCCCGCTTGTGTTCTTCGCTACCTTCCGAGCTTTCCATCATTTGTCGTAGCTTGATCACATCCTGCAAACCATAAATCATCCAGGCATCAGCCGCTTCACCATCTCTGCCAGCACGCCCTGTTTCCTGATAGTAGGACTCGATGGTCTTTGGCAAATCCAGATGGGCAACAAAGCGTACATCTGGTTTGTCGATACCCATGCCGAAGGCGATGGTCGCGACAATGATCACCGCCTCTTCGCGCAAAAAATGCGACTGATGTTTAGCCCGCAACTCCGTGCTCAATCCAGCATGATAGGGATAGGCATTGAATCCCTGGTCGTTTAGCCAGGAAGCTATTTCTTCAGTTTTTTTACGCGACAAGCAATAGACGATGCCGGCGTCATTGGTATGCTCCGCCTTCAAAAACTTTAGCAGCTGTTGCTTCGCATTATGTTTTAGCGCAATGCGATAACGAATGTTTGGCCGATCAAAACCAGCAATGTATTGCCTGGCATTTTCCAGTTGCAAGCGGCTGACGATTTCCTGTCGAGTTCTTTGATCCGCAGTTGCCGTGAGTGCGATTCGTGGTACTTCTGGAAACAATTCATGCAACAAACTCAGCTGCAGATAGTCAGCCCGGAAGTCGTGGCCCCACTGTGAAACGCAATGGGCTTCGTCGATGGCAAACAGAGCGACATTAATGCTGCGCAGCAACTGCAGCGTGTGGGCCTGAGTGAAACGCTCGGGCGCTATATAAAGAAGGTCGAGTTCATCGGCACGCAGCCGTTGTTGGATGTGCTGAGATTCTTCCCTGGAGAGTGTCGAGTTGAGGAACGCTGCTTTGATTCCCAGCAACTGCAGACCATCAACCTGATCTTGCATCAGGGCGATCAGTGGAGAAATTACTACCGCGCAGCCAGGTCGTATCAGGGCTGGGATCTGGTAACACAGGGATTTTCCGCCACCGGTTGGCATGAGCACCAGCGCATCTTCGCCCCGTACCAGGCTATCAACAATTTCATCTTGAGGCGGGCGGAATTCGTGGAAACCGAAGACTGACTGCAGGATTTCGCGAGGACTACTCATACTCATCAAAGTATAGCGGCATCTTTCCCAGCGAGCGCAATTCTTGCGGGGCGGGCGCTACGTATGCCTGTTGAGAGCAGGCTGGAAACGAAGCATACAATTAAACTAATAAATTAGTTGCAAGCTAGGCATTAAATCGTTATCTTTGCATCCAATACAACTAATTAATTAGTTTATAGGATTGCCCCATGTCTCGTAAGCGAATCTATTTGGTCAGCGGAATCAGCCTGATTGTCGCGTTGCTGACCTGGCGCGCCTATCCCGTCTATCTGTTCTTTGCCTATGCTGATGGCTCTACACTGCCGGCAAAAGCATGGATAGAGTTGCCTCCCAATGCCCCTCAAGAGCAAGTAGCAGGGCAGGAAGCCTATCGGGAAGTGGGCGCTTCCTTGATGTTGCAGATGGATACGCATCGCATCGGCATCGGAGCGGCAGCTATCTCAGCAGCAGTTCTGATCGGGGATGAAGTTGTTTGGGCTGGTGCCTCAGGTTGGGCAGATATCGAGAACAGAACAGCAGCAACTCCCGACACACGGTTTCGAATCGGCAGTACTTCGAAGGCACTTACTGCCACTGGCCTTGCGCGGCTGATCGAAGTCGGCAAGATAGGTTTAGATACGCCGCTTTCAACACTCTGGGATGAATTGCCCAATCCGGCATGGTCAGAAATGACACCGCGACAACTGGCATCGCATATGGCTGGTCTGCCCCATTATGGCGAGAACACAGACTGGCGCGGTTTGTTGCACACGCTGGTGCTGCGTGACCACTTTGATTCGGTGCACGATGCAGTATTGCTTTTCGATGAGTCAGAGCTTCTTTTTGAGCCGGGCTCGGACTTCTTCTACTCAAGCTATGGGACCGTCTTGCTGAGTGCTGCCATGAGTAAAGCAGCGGACGTACCTTATTTGTCACTGATGCAGGATCTGGTGTTTGATCCCAATGGCATGACCGGTGTTGTCGTTTCTGCCAGCAATCCGGCTTCGCAAGCAAATATGTCCATTCCGTATCACCACAACAACAAGCTTGGCGATGAACTTCGATTGCGTCCATGGCGCAATGTGGATTTGAGCCATCGCCTGGCTGGCGGTGGTTTTGCGGCCACCTCTACCGACCTGGTGAAGTTGGGCAGGAGCTATTTTATTGACTCCAATCCCGATGCGATTTCTGCGAAAATCAGCAATGAAATGTGGACGCCTCAGGTATTGGATTCAGGGCAAGTCAACGAGCAGGGATACGGTATTGGTTGGCGAGTGAGGGAGGAAGAGTTCCTCCCGGGTCAGCATTTCATGCAGGTCAATCATGGGGGTGTGTCACGAGGAGGTCAAAGCTGGTTGATGCTGATACCACAGGAAGAAATGGCAGTCGCCTTAAACATCAATGGCCGAACCGATGTATTCTGGGATTTCGGTAGTTTCTCCTACGAAATCGCATCAGCTTTTCTGGCCCGCAAACTGGCGTTAGCTGAGCAAAGCATGCAAACTTCTCAAACTGGGATTCACTAGAAAGACGAACACATGGCAAGGACTAAATCAGAAAGCCTGACGGCGGTTGAGAAACAAATCATGGAAGTGTTGTGGGCCAAGCAGCAGGCTTCTGCCCGTGAGATAACCACTGCACTTAACGAACATAAAAAAACTGCCTTCACCACGGTGCAGACAATGTGCAAAGTGTTACTGGAAAAGGGCTATGTGGACTATCACAAGGAAGGACGCGCATTTGTTTACACACCACTCATTACTCAAAACGAAGCCCGCAGTAGCGCGTTGAACCAGCTGTTATCCCAGTTCTTTGCCGACTCACCCAAGGTGTTAGCTGAACATCTGCTGCAGGCCAACCAGTTGGACGTGGGCGATCTTGATGAATTGCAGCGACAACTCGATGCAAAGAAGCAATCGAATAACTAATTGCGGGGAAAGCTGTAGTGTCACCTGAAAGTTATCTGATTCAGTTATTCCTTCTCTATCATCTCGGTATCTGTGCGGGATTCGCGCTCGTACTGTCGGTGTTTTCCCGTTGGCAAAAACTGCAGCTTCATCCAGTCCTAGCCTACCGAGTCAATCTGACTGCCTTGGTGATGGGAACGCTGCTTCCAGTCGTTTTAGTTGCCTGGCATGCCAACAACATGAGTGTGCTCGACGAGACTGTATCGATTCTAAGCGAATGGAGTACTGGCGCTGCGATAGCGCCTGGCGAGCAACACGCTCAATCGCATCTGCAGAATCTTCCTGCCGCTGAAAGCCGAGAGTGGAATGATTCCTTTGTGTTGGTAAGCAACAGTGAAAATAAGCTGCAGATCTGGGACCAGTTGAGTTATATGCTATCCCCGCTAATACGGTATGCGGCCATCATAGCTGCTCTAGGCGTAATTATTGGACTGCTGCGCATTGCCTATATGATGCTTGCTACCAGCTTGGTGGTCAGGCATTCCAGTGTTACTAAACTGCCGCAATCAGTGATAAAAGATATTCCGATTCCCATCCTGACCAGCAAGCAGATTTCGGTTCCGATGGCAGTTGGACTATTGCGGCCGGTCATTTTGCTGCCCACCAACCTTCATCTAAACCTTGATAAACAACAATTGCGGCACGTGCTTCTGCACGAGCATGCGCACCACCAACGTAAAGATCTTTGGGTGTCCTTAGCGACAGCAGTTGTTACCGCGTTTTACTGGTGGAGCCCGTTGCTGGTCCTCTTCAAGCGCAATGTGAGAGTGAATAGAGAAATCGTGTGTGACCAGAGAGCTGCGGAGCGTTCCCACGACCAACTCGCTTATGCACAGTCTCTGATCGATTGTGCCAATCTGATTATGCGCCCGAACAAAGCCATGGTTGGACATGAGTTCATAGGTCGAGGGAATGAATTGAAATCACGACTAACAAGTCTGATTAATCCTGATCGTTCCATGCAGGTCACAAAGCTGCCATTTGTTTTGTGTTGCCTGGCTTTGGTTTTGCTCAGTGTCTCAGTGCCCATTGCGATTGCTGATTTCCCTCAGGGCGCACAACAGCAGCGGCTGTTCAGGCAGTATCGATTGCAAGATCTGGTAAAAGGTGAAGCAGTTCGTTCGGCTATCGATAGCCAGGACTATGCTGCCCTCCATCATTTGCTGCAAAACGGTTCCCAACTCAATACCCCGATCTCAGGCGTTGGTACGCCATTGATGATCGCCATCCGCAATCGAGATCAGAAGATGATGAGCTATCTTCTTGAACAAGGTGCAGATCCTGATCAAGGCGCATCCAGACGAGGTAATCCGCTAATACTCGCGGCGGCGTGGGGGGAACTCGAAGTGATGAAGCAGCTACTTGCCGCCGGAGCAGACCCTAACGCGATCATTCCACGAGACGAAACGCCACTCATTAGTGCCGCCAGAACCGGGCAGTTAGCTGCCGCATCCTTGTTGCTTGAAAATGGCGCCAGACCCGATCTGGGAGTACGCACAGCAGCCAGTGATGGGCTGGAGTACCGCACTCCATTCAATATGGCCTCTACCCCGGCGATGCAGCAACTGCTCGCGGAATTTGCAAGGCACTAAGACCTGGGTTCTTCCGGGTTCTGCCGCTAAAGCTCATCAGGACCAGTTCTGCGTTGGGTTTTTCAGCAAAAATTCCCTGATATTTCAAAATATTTCGCTGTTTATTCCACTGGGAATAGTTGGTAATACTGCCAACATCACAACGGAGGACGCTGAAATGTACTTTGGAGAGAAACTTCGCAGACTGCGGCAGGAGCGGAATTGGACCCAACCCGATTTGGCGGAGAAGCTGGGAGTTGAACAGTCCTGGTTGTCCAAAATCGAGAACGACAAGAGTCCTCCTTCCAGTGAATTATTGGAGAAAATCGCCGCAGCATTTGGGTTGGAACTGCCTGCGCTTCTCGATGGACTGGACCCTGACTATGTTGCGGGCACCCTGTCTTCGCTTCCAGAAGTGCGCGGAATAATGCAGCAGAACAAATTCCGGGTCGTGCACAAATCCCGCAATTGGATCATGGCAGGATCGATTTCCTTCGCGCTGGGCATTGCTATGCTGGTTGCTGGTGCATCACAGTTTTTTTTCACTAACGAACTCTATCGATATAACTCGGAAGGGATAATTTATGCCACTGAACCGGAAACCCTGTTCAATGGTCGAGACGACATCATTCAATCGATTGCGTTCTCAGACCGATCAGTAGCATCCGGCGTTAGCCCCTACAGAGAGTATGAGGCGGAAGAAATCATTAGCCAAAAACAACTGGAACTTGCACAACGTGAAAACACCCATCAAATTCTGAGTCAGGAATATGTGGGATCGTTCTTCCAGGAAGAAGTCCTGGTCGAAGAGGAAGCAGTAGATTTTTTTGGCAATCCGGTAGAAGCAGGAAGCACTGCGATCAGAGTGTATTTCGAGTCTGGAACAGAAAGTATCAGAAACGTGTACAACAGTATTCTCAACTCACTTGGAATTTTTCTGAGCTTATTGGGATTCTTGACTCTGGTTGGTGAGAGGCGACTTGCTCGATTAGCTAGTCAATGACTTGTGCCCCAATCATATTTCAGTAGGCAGCAGTTGGTGGTCAAAAAAGTGCATCCCATAAGCCTAGCTGAAAAAGAAAGGCTCCAACGATTACAAATCCCGGTGCAATCATTCCGCGTTTGTAGCAAGTGCCTTTTGACTGAGCCGGTTGGAAGGCGAGGATCAGCATAACGATCAACAGAATAGGAGATATCGTCAGCACGATCAGAAAAATACCCAGTGCAGCGAATTCGGCTGCTCCTGAATCTGAGTCCATCATCATGATGAGAAACAGCGCAGGTATCAGTGTCGCTATAGGAAGCAGAAAGCCGAACACAAACTTGTCTCTGCGCGGCAACTCAGTTGATAGTGTGGGATCAGTTTCTGTCATAAGAAGTTAAGCAGTGACTTCCAGTTTGCGCGCTGCGAACCAGTAGAACAACAGGCCGCAACCGATGACTCCCAGACTGAACAGTCCTTCCTCCGGACGGTTCAGTAATGTGAATGTCAACGTCCATCCCGTTAACATGAGATAGAGAATAGGGGGCAGTGGAAATAGAAAAGTGCGGTAGGGGCGTGGTAGCTCTGGTTGCCGCCAACGCAAGACAAAGATGCCAAAGACGGTGACAAAACTATTGAGCGCCAAAGTGAATCCAGAGAACACCAGAACGGATTCGAAAGTAGAAGATAGAATGAACAACAGAGCTACTCCCGACTGAATGCAAATTGCAATAGAGGGTATGCCATTGTTGTTTTTGCGGCCGAGCACGCCAAGTGCCGGATAGTCTTCCCCAATGACCTGGATCACTCGTGGGCCGGCCATTGTCATGGCGCTTACTGTAGAAATTAACAACAAGGCCAGCACCAGTCCGGTGAAGCGGCCGGCAGTTTCGCCAAAAGCTGCCTGAGCGGCGATAGCACCCACTTCCACCTGGCCTGCCATGGCATCCATAGGCGCGGCATGTAAAAAGGAGAAATTTAATCCGAGATAGAGAGCCGTGACTACGCTGGTACCCGTGATGAGAATCCAGGGCAGGGTACGTTGAGGGTCTTCCAACTCACTCACCAGATAAGTGGCGGCATTCCACCCAGTATAAGCGAAGCTCACATAAATTAGCGCAACCGCAAAAACACCACTGGTCATGATGGCACCATCGCCGCTTGCAGGGAAAAAATTCACGGGTTGTGGTGATTGAGCAAAAAACACCGCACCAACGATGAATGCCACGATGACCGCGACTTTCAAAATGGTGAAGATCACTTGCGTCCCACTGCTGTTACGGTGGTTTGTGGCGTGTACTGTGGTGAGTATCAACAGTAAC
>JANQJM010000002.1 GCA_028281635.1 Pseudomonadales bacterium
TTGAGCGAAGTTGGGATGATCCGGTGGAGTTTGAATCTATAGCAAGAAAAGAAGAGGAGGGCGCCTGGTGTCTTGAAGCATACAATGTGAAGTTCGTTCGCAGTTTCTTTTCCAATGATCGGCGCCGAATGATATGTCTCTATCGGGCGCCTGATGCAGAATCCGTACGTCAATCTCAGATTAAAGCCGATATGCCGTTCGATAAGGTTTGGAGTTTTCAATACCTCACCCCAGCGCTAGTGGACGACTTGCTGCCTGCCTGAGCTGTCGGCAATTATTGCCAATCCTTTGTTGCCAGCCCTTCGAAAAGTCTAAAAACCACGGACCATTCCACGCTGGCTTCCACGTTTGTCTCTCATTCTCTGAGCATCCGGTACTGAGCCGGGAAAGATTGCAACGAGAATTTGGAGAGAACACATGAATACGCAAGCAAAAATCGTAGATAACGGCGTCAACGTTGGTGCTTTGTTGGATGCAAGAGAGGCTTTGACCGAGATGCCAGCGGCCGCCCAGTTTCAATGGAAGGCTGATTGTGAATGGGTACGTGGAACCCATGCCAGAGCGAAGGTTCAGAACTTCTTCGGTTTAGGTGAAGATCAGCAGCACTGCAAAGAATTTGCCTTCGATCTGGACCATCCCGAAGTCTTTGCCGCCGAAGACAAGGGCATCACGCCGGTGGAATACATCTTGGTGGGTCTCGCTGGGTGTTTAACAGCCGGTATCGCCTCGGTGGCTCAGAATCGCGAAATCCAACTTAATCGTGTGTCCTGCAGTGTCGAAGGGGATATGGACCTGCAAGGAATCCTCGGCATCGACAAGGAAGTACGCAATGGCTATAGCGGTATCAAAGTTTCATTTGATATCGATGCAGATGCCAGCAAGGAAGACATTGAAGCCCTGGTAGCTCAATCACAAAAACGTTCGGCAGTTTATGACATAGTGACTAATCCGACTAATGTGCAGGTAGAAGTAAAATGAACTCCACGGCCTCGTTCAATAATCAACAGGCCAACCGGTTTATCAATGCATTGGTAATTGGCGCTGGTCAGGCAGGGCTATCCATGAGCCACTGCCTGACCAAGCAGGGTGTTGAACACGTAATACTTGAGCGCGGTGAAGTGGCTAACGCATGGAAAACCGAACGCTGGGATTCTCTGCGCTTATTGTCACCGAATTGGCAGACGCGACTGGCTGACTACTCTTATATCGGTGAAGATCCAGACGGCTTCATGAGTTGTGCGGAATATATCTCCTATTTGGAGTCTTATGCCGACGGTCTGCAATCACCTATCCATACCGGCGTGGAAGTGCAGCAAGTTTCCTCTATGCAGAATGGTTATCGGGTCATCACCAATCTTGGTGAATGGCGGTGCCGTACGTTAGTCATTGCCACCGGTGCTTGCGGTAAACCCTATATCCCGAGGCTGGCGGAGACTCTGCCCGACGATATTTGCAGTTTAACCCCTAAAGACTATCGGAACCCCCAGCGGCTTTCGTCAGGCGGAGTTCTGATTGTCGGCGCATCCGCATCGGGCTTGCAGCTAGCCAGCGAACTCGCCAGAAGTGGACGCCGCGTTATCTTGGCGACAGGAGAACAAGTTCGTATGCCGCGTACCTATCGAGGCAGGGATATTCAATGGTGGTTAGACCAATCTGGTTTGCTGGCCGATCGCTACGATGAGGTGGAAGACCTAGAGCGATTGCGCAGACTACCATCAGCTCAATTAGTCGGCACAGGCGAGGGGGACAACCTGGACCTGAACACTCTGCAAGACGAAGGTGTCGAGGTGGTGGGACGCCTGGCTTTTATCCACAATGACACGCTGCAATTCTCCGGCTGCCTTGCCAACCTTTGCAAGATGGCTGATCTGAAAATGCGCCGCCTGTTGAAATTGGTCGATGCATTTATTGAACAGCAGGACTATCGTCACGAGGTGCCTGCACCCGATGTCCCTGAGGATTTGCGAGTACCGGAATCTCCGCGGCTGGAACTGAATCTGCAACGGGAGAACATTGGCACCGTCATGTGGGCCACGGGATTTCGCCCGGATTACAGTTGGCTGAAAGTGCCGGTACTGGATGCCAGAGGCCGGCTTGAGCACGATGGCGGAGTTGTCTCATCGCCAGGACTCTATGTTTTGGGTTTGCCGTTTATGCGTCGGAGAAACTCGCAGTTTATAGATGGAGTTGGCAAAGATGCTGAAGAACTCTCTGAACATCTTGCTATGTATCTTGAACAGCAATTACATGTGAACCAATCAGCCATTGCCTGAGAAGATACTTGGAATAGATTTATCCAACTGCAGTATCTAGAGTGTCCCCAATTGTTGCGCCATAAGCTCAGCGATGCTGTTCACTTCCAGTTTTTTCAGGATATTGCTGCGGTGAAATTCCACAGTACTGGCTGAGATATCCAAATCTTCGGCGATGCGCTTGATGGTAAGTCCCTTGATGGCTAAGTCGTAGACTTCCCGCTCGCGGGCAGTGAGGGAGTGCAGCTTGCGTTTTTGGGCCTGGTTATTTGCCGTACTGTCTTGATTCTCTGCATGCTCTTTTAACGCCTCTTCAATGGCTTCCAGTAATGCCGCCATGGGAAAAGGTTTCTCCAGAAAACCGATAGCTCCACCACGAACTGCGCTGACCACATCCTTGAACTCACTGTCACCAGACATAAAGACAATCGGTAGATGCACCCGGCGATCAGCCAATTGTTGTTGCACATCCAGTCCGGAGATTCCCGGCAAATGGTTATCTAATACGATGCACCCTTTGTCATCGAAGGATTCGACTTTCAGAAAATCCTGACTCGAAGAATAAAGCTGAGTTTTGAAACCTTGAGTCGACAAATAGAGCGCAAACGCATCGAGAATTGCTGGATCATCGTCAACTAAATAGATGGTGTACTCTTCTCTACCTGATTCCACGGTCATTGCTTCCTGTATTAGGGTGAAAACTGTCAATTATTTCCCCCGACCCTTCTGCGACACAAGCTAACACGGGGTGCTTCACCCCTGAACTCGGGAAAACCCCAGTCTCCCGATTTGGCAAGTACTGTGCAATAGTCGTAAGACAAGAACAAGACGTTCGCGAGGAAGACAAATACAGGCAAAAAAAAGGGAGACAAAGTCTCCCTTTTTTGAGTTAGAAATCTGATCAGAAGATGGCGACCAGGCAACCTTTGGAATCTGGGATGCCATTCATATCAACCACGCCTCCAGCCATAATCGTATTCAGAGCATCCTTTAGATAATGCTCACTGGCAAAGTTACGCTGGGTTTCATAGCCAAGCTGATCGTTGATTGGGCCGCGATACAGAACTTCTTTGGTGCGCGGATCGACTACGAAAACTTCGGCCGTACGCTCAACCCCGAGTGCTTTAGCCAGGGCCTGATCGGTATCTTTCATGATTGGAAAATCGATACCGAATTCATCGGCTTCCTTGGCAATCCGTGGGATGGCGTCCTGGATATTGGAATTGAACATGGTGAAGCCAATGTTCTTGTCCGCATACTCGTCTCGTACTTCGCGATAATTGGGCAACGCAATGCGCGCGATCGGACAGCCTACGCCCTGCACATAAAACACCGCATAGTCATACTTCTCGTAGTCTTTTAACGTGTGAGTGTTACCGAGGTGGTCGGTCAATTCGAAATCTGGAATTGAACGCAACCAGTCGTCAGCTAGCACCGCCGCCGACGCAAATACTACGGTCAGTGAAATGAGGAGTTTGCTCAGCAATTTCATCATTTGGCTCCTTGTTGTAAATCCGACACCCGCGGCCAGATTTAACTTCTATTGCTCCTGAGATGCTTTACGCTAAATCAATAAATCGTGTGGTAACTCGGTCTGAATCTGCTGATTTCCACGACCGTGATGCCGATTAGCTTAATCAAAAAAACCTTATCACAGGCTGAAAGCTTAGTTTTAAGTGGGAATAATGGTAGCAATATTCAAGTGGTCGGCACAGGTCGATTCGTCTCAAAATCACAGTTTGTTGCACTCAATTCCAGCCCTTGTTTTGCTTCGATCAATGCAGGAATAAGCCATATAATTCAATAGCTTAGAATGGGGTTAGCTCTCTACAGAATTTAGTAACTGATATCCAATGCGACACTGTGACGCAGTGATCCTGAAAGCTTCAAAATCCGTTAACATGAGTGGCACTCATCGGGTAGCAACCAGAGAGAGACTAACCAAAGTTGGTGAATCGTAAACTGCCTTGAAAACGCGTATAGTTGGCTCCCTCAGAAGCATTCCCGATCAAGTTCCTTCCCTGATATGGCACGTTCCCAAGTAGCTCGGCTCTACAGCCAAATCGTCTTTGGTAAACCCCTTCTCGTCATCAGCTTGTTACTGCTGCTGGTGGCTTTTTTCGCCTGGTATGCACAGTACTTTCGACTGGATGCGTCGGCGGACTCCCTGTTATTGGAGAACGACCCGGATCTGGAGTTCTCACGTGAGGTGAATATTCGCTATGGGATTCGGGACTCTGTCATCGTGGCCTACACCCCGGAAGGTGAATTGTTCGATCGCAGCGAGCTCGCCAAGATGGAGCGCTTACGACAAGATCTGTTGGCAATTGATCGTGTCCAATCTGTTGACAGCATTCTGAATGTGCCGATCTTCGGCGACACTCCACTCACCGGCATCTCCGAAGACTATCTTACCCTCATGGATGAGGAGACTGACTTGCAATTGGCCCAGCAGGAGATCATGAGCAGTCCGGTTTTCCAGAATGCCTTGCTAAGTCCAGACGGTGAGACTGCCGGTATGCAGGTCAGCTTTGCCATCGATCAAACCGCGCGTGGACTGATCAGCCGCCGTACTGAACTACGAAATCTGGAATTATCAGGAGAAATTAACCCTGAACAGCTTCAAGAGCTGGCAGATATCGAGGCCGAGTATGCAGAATACAGCGTCCAGGCTGCAGACCGGCAGCACCAGATAATCGGCGATATCCGTGCCACTCTTGACAACTATCGTGACGGCGCACAGATCTATCTGGGCGGTGCGCCGATGATAGCGGACGATCTGGTGACATTTGTTCAGGGAGATCTGAACAACTTTAGCATCGCAGTGGTGCTACTTATTATCTTCGCCCTCGGCATCATCTTTCGCCGAGTGCGTTGGGTGGCGATGCCACTAATCTGCTGTGCTGCGGCGGGCACTATCATGGTCGGATTGCTTGGGCTCATGGACTGGCGAGTGACAGTGGTCTCTTCCAATTTTATTTCCCTGCTATTGATCATCACCATATCGTTGACCGTGCATCTCACCGTACGCTATCGGGAATTACGCGCGACTCGTCATTACAGCAATCATGACAAACTGCTGCGCCATGCTGTACTTAGTATGTTTCGACCCTGTCTCTATACCGCGCTTACCACTGCAGTGGCATTTGGCTCGCTGTTGGTCAGTGGCATTCTGCCAATAATCACCTTCGGCTGGATGATGATGATGGGAGTAGCGACGGCGCTTATCGTGGCCTTCACTTTATTCCCATCTATCATGAGTCTGCTGCAGAGAGACGACACTCAAATGTCTTCGCGTCTGAAGCTGAATCTTACCGGTGCTCTGGCCAGGATCACTGACAAACTACGTATGAATGTGCTGGTGATCTACACCCTGATACTGGCCTTTAGTGTGATGGGCTTGTCTATGTTGCGGGTAGAAAACAGTTTCATCGACTACTTCCGCGAAAGTACCGAGATTTATCAGGGTATGGCGCTGTTCGATGACAAGCTGGGCGGCACTTTGTCATTCGATGTGGTTGTCGATTTGCCGGAGCAGGGTGACAGTTTAGACGACGGCTTTGATGATGGCTTCGATGATGGTTTTGACGACGGTTTTGGTGATTCTGGTAATGATGATGCTTATTGGTTCACTGCACCCAAGATGCAGCAAATCAAATCCATTCATGAGTATCTGGATAACGACGCACAAACTGGCAAGGTGCTTTCTTTTGGCGCGATCGTACAGTTGGCTGAGATTCTCAATGGAAACCAGGAAGTAGATGGATTTTTGTGGGCCATTCTCTACAATCGAATTCCTCAGACATTGATGTCCACAGTTTTGACACCCTTTGTTTCTATCGATGACAACCAGACCCGGTTTAACGTGCGCGTCATTGAGTCAGCCCCTGATCTTAATCGCAACGAACTGTTGCAACGCATCGAGGCAGGTGTCGAAGAAGAGTTTGGATTCGAAGACGAGCAAGTAAGGCTCACTGGCATCCTGGTGATGTACAACAACGTGTTGCAGAGTTTGTTTCAATCGCAGATCTTGACCCTGGGTGTGGTCATGTTAGCCATTATGCTGATGTTTCTTACTTTGTTCCGCTCACTCTACATTGCCGTAATCTGCATCATTCCCAATGCGATTGCCGCGGCTTTTGTGCTCGGTATTATGGGCTGGCTCAACATTCCACTCGACATCATGACTATCACTATCGCGGCAATTTCTGTGGGAATCGGAGTCGATAACACCATCCACTATATGCATCGATTCAAGCGCGAGTTTCCACGCTTTGGTAATTATCGGGAAACCATGTTTTTCTGTCACAACAGTATTGGTCGTGCCATGTATTTCACTTCGATGACAATTGTGGCTGGTTTTTCAATCCTCGCACTCTCGAATTTCATTCCAACGATTGTGTTCGGATTGCTTACCAGTCTCGCCATGTTGGTTGCCCTGACTGGGTCACTAACTCTGTTGCCGCAGTTGCTCATAACCTTCAAGCCATTGGGTCCGGAAGCGCCAGAGAACGCTTAGGCTATTGGCCTGACTGCTGTTGAATCAGCACTTGATTGTGTTTAATCTGCCGACTCGATAAGTATCCACAACTGAGCTACAGGTCGTTGCGACCAGAGCCTGTTTGAGAAGGAAGTGATGCTGCAAACACAGATGGGGAACTGCCAGAAACTTTGCATCTTGTTGGTTCTCGGATTCTCGGCGGCTTGCAGTGTCGAAGAATCAGAACAGCCTGTGACTTTATTGGATACTTTTTTACAAGATCCCGTAGCTCTGGAGCGTGGCCGATTATTGTTTGAAGGCAGTTGTGCAAGCTACTGTCATGGCGCAGAGCCGCAAGCTGACGAGGATGTGGATCTGTTCGATTGTCAGTGGAAGTATGGCGGTAGCAACGAAGATATCTTTCGAATAGTGACCACCGGCATTCCTGAAACTCGAATGGTGGGATTTGGCAACAACTTTCCGAAAGGACAAAATGATTTGTGGATGCTCATTGCCTACCTGCGCAATGAGCAGCAAGTCTGTGATTAGGTTTGATTAGAGTAGGAAACAGAGAGGAATATCAGCTGTGTACAGTTACCAGGATGAAGAGAAGGAAGAGATGAAAGAAGGTAAAAACGGACGTTCTGGCTTTATGGATGAAAAATTGTTCAAGTCCCGGGCTATCACGATTTTTGGCAATATAGATGACAAACTTGCCAGGGGAGTCACTGAGAAATTGTTGGCACTGGCTGCAGAAAACAACGATCCGATTACTATCTATATTAGCTCCCCTGGTGGCCACGTAGAATCCGGTGACGTGGTCTACGATATGATCAAGTTCATCACGCCCGAAGTTAAAGTGGTTGGCACCGGTTGGGTGGCAAGTGCTGCTACCACAATTTTCCTTGCAGCCAAAAAAGAGAATCGTTTCTGCTTGCCTAACACTCGTTTTTTGGTGCATCAACCGCTGGGAGGCGCCAGAGGTGATGCCACGGATATTGCCATACAAGCAGAGCAAATTGTGAAGATGCGCGCTCGTATTAATCAGTTAATTGCAGAAGAGACTGGCCAGCCCCTGGAGCGAGTTGCTAAGGACACCGATCGCGATTACTGGATGACCGTTGAAGAGGCAATCGAATACGGCATAGTCAGCAGAGCTGTGCGCTCAGCTGCAGAAATTTCTTAAAACAGATTCTTCTTAGTCTTCGAGTTTTCTAAAGATCGCTTGGCGGTCTTTAGAAAGCACGCATACCACCATAAAGTCAGGAACACAGGATGCAGCGAAGGCGCGGGCGGTGGTTTCATCGATAAGCTCTGCCTGAATAATTCCTGTAGCGCCGGCATAATTCACCGAAACAGTGGCCACATTACCATCCACTTCGCCGTCTTCATTGGTCCAGATCTGACCCATGGATTCGATCTGCTCGACTTTCATGATGCCATTCACGACGATCACGCCGATCTGGAACAGGGTCCCCTCGGCGATCCATTTGCCGTCCCAGACGCTGGCAGTTTGCGACCAGGCCACACCGCTGTAACAAACGAGCAGGAGACTGATTAACAATCGAGCAGTGGATTTATTGCGCAAAACTCAACCCCACGCCGAAGAGTTGTCCGTGATAGATAACAACCAGTCCATACAGTACGAGACCAGTAACTACGGCAACTCCATCCCAAAGGATCGAAGGAGCTTTTGCCGGAGGCTGGTAATTGACTCCGAGGCTTATGAATTTAATGCCTGCCCAAATAGTGAATCCTCCGAATAGCAGCATCGAGGCAAGATCACCGTTAGCCCACAGATGGGCAATACCCCATAGAAATGTCCCAAGCAACATGGGATTGCGGAGATTGGCTCGCATAAAGGAAGGAGGGACGTTTCCGGCAACAATCAATATAGCAGCCGGCAGCATCAAGAAATGGCTGATATTGCGCCATTCAAAGCGTGGCTCCCAGACCATGGAAAACTCGGCCTGAGCCTTGCCAATTATGATTAGGGCAAGCCCCAGCAAGGCCAGAACAGAATAGACCCCCATGTAGGCGCTTTTTGATGGAAAGCCCGCAATCACCCTGTCTCTGAGCCCCAGCTCTCGTAGCAGATGAAGCAGAAAAAAAAGCAGTAAGCCTATGACAAGCAGCAGCATGGCTCTGAGATCCCCCTTGAGACGAAGTAGTCTAGCACGGCTTCAATACAAGATAATTTATTTAATCGTTTGACTTAATCAAACGATTAAATAATAATTCATCCCCATAAACCGGTACCACAGATCTCTCCGCTGCCTAGTCGTGTGCGAGAGATCCCGGAAACTCTATTTGATTGAACTAAAAACGAGGAAGAGAGCCTTGGCGGAACAACAGGACAAACGTGGCGACACTACTCGGGAAGCGTTATTGGAATCTGCTACCAGGGTGTTTGCTGAGTATGGCTTGCACGGAGTTAGTACGCGCACCCTGGCAGCTGAAGCAAATGTGAACCTGGCCCTGATTGGCTATCACTTTGGAGGAAAAGAAGGTTTGTATCACGCGGTGTTCGAAAACATTGTTGATCAAATGGAATCTCAAATGCAGAGCCGGATTGAAGAAGTTTCGCAAATTCTTGAGTCAGTACCCAAAACACTAAGTGCCAATGCGCGCCAGGAAACATACCTGCCAGTGTTACTGGGTATCTGCAACGGGATGTCCGAGATGATGTTGCGACCTGAAACCAAATACTGGGCGCAGCTTTTTGGCCGTGAACACAATCAACCGACTGCGGTGTTTGATCTTATCTATGAACGTTTCATGAAGCGCATCATTCAGGTGCTTACCCGACTGGTATCTGTGATTCGCGATGAGCAGGACGAAACTGTGGTTCGCACTATCAGTATCGGAATACTGTCGCAACTGATTATCTGGCGTATGGCGAGAGAAGGGGTGTTGCGAATTATGGGCTGGAAAGAGATAGAGGAAAAAGAACTTGTCATAGCGCAACAGGCGATCGCTCGCAATGTCACTGCGCTGGTAAACGGCTGAGGAACAAACTATGAAAACTCGCTTAATAGCATTGGTAAGTTTCGTCGTAGCAGGCGGACTACTAGTCTTACACTTTGGAAACTCACCTGAAGCACAAGAGACAGGTCTCACTCTTTACGGAAATATTGACGTGCGTGAGGTGAATCTTGCCTTCAGACAGTCAGGTAGATTGCAATCGGTATTAGTTGAAGAAGGTGACTCTGTAGTGAGTGGCGACATCATTGCTGGTATGGACAATGATCTGCTTACGGAACAGCGCACCCGAGCGGAGACAGAAGTGCAACGGGCGCAAGCACAACTGGACAAGTTAGAGAACGGTTCCAGACCCCAGGAGATTGCTCGTGCTGAAGCCGAGATCAATCGGGTCGAAGCAACCATAAACAGACTGCAGTTAGACCTGGCGCGGCAGAACGAATTGCTCGAGCCTGGCGCTGCCAGCGCCAAGCTTGTGGAATCGCTCCAGTCATCACTGGTCGAAGCCGAAGCGCTGCGGGATGCCGCACAACAGTCTTTGGACTTGTTAGAAGAGGGTCCGCGCCAAGAAGACATCGACGCTGCCGAGGCGCAGCTTGCTCAGGCGCAGTCTAATCTCACTCTGGCGGAGATCGCATTGGCAGATGCGTCATTAATAGCACCTGCTGGTGGAATTATTACAGCAAGAGTGCTCGAGCCCGGAGCTGTGGTTAGCAGTCGCGATACAGTGGCGGTGCTGACTCTGACTGATCGCTACTATGTTCGGGCTTATGTCGAAGAGACAGCTCTGGGACAAGTCGCTCCAGGTACACGCGTGAGTATTCGCAGCGATTCCAGCTCAACCAGTTACCCCGGTACCGTTGGCTTTGTCTCCCCGCGAGCAGAATTTACGCCGCGTTCTGTAGAGACAGAAGCACTGCGAAGCGACCTGGTCTATCGTCTGCGCATTGAGGTCGATGGAGATGCAGCGGGGTTGTTGCAGGGCATGCCGGTTACGGTTGCTGTCGGATCCTAAGGATAAGCAGATCCAGCCGGAGGTTTGAAAGTGCAAAACAAAACTCACGTATCGCTCTCAAAAAGCTCCATTGTGGAAATCAATGCTTTACACAAGTCTTTCCAGGACCTGCAAGCATTACGTGGTGTAACCGCCACTATAGAAGCGGGGCGGTTAACCGGATTGGTAGGGCCCGATGGCGCCGGTAAAACCACCCTGTTGCGCTGCTTGGCTGGCCTGCTCAGTCCCACATCGGGGAGCATCAGCATACTGCAGCGGGATCCGGTGGCAGACAGTAGCGAGCTGGTGGAGCAGATCGGATACATGCCTCAGCGATTTGGTCTCTACGAAGACCTGAGTGTGATCGAGAACCTGCGCCTCTATGCCCAGCTTCGGCAAATCGAAGCCACACAACGGGACCAGATATTTGGACAACTGCTGGAGTTCACCAAACTGGCGCCATTCCAGCAACGTCGAGCCGGAAAGCTGTCTGGAGGAATGAAACAAAAGCTGGGCCTGGCCTGTGCATTGATGTCTCGACCTAAGCTACTGCTTCTGGATGAACCGGGAGTTGGTGTAGATCCGGTTAGTCGTCAGGACTTGTGGCAGATGGTGGACGTACTCACCGAGGAAGGAATGGCTGTGGT
>JANQJM010000036.1 GCA_028281635.1 Pseudomonadales bacterium
TGGTACCAGCAGCCCGGAGTCCCGCGCCAATATCCCTCCAGTAGTATCTGTGATCGGTGACGAGATCAGGACAGTGGTTGTAGGTCAGACTTTGGAAATCGATACCGAGGTTACCGACGATGGCTTACCCGAGCCAACTGATCCAGTTGAAGAAGCGCGCCGCTTTGCCGAATTTGCCGGCGGTGGTTTAGCGGCTGCTTTGGTTACGCCAGAAGCGGTTATGCAACGTCGTCTTATGAGCCCTCCCACTAAAGTAACGGTGGATAAAGTCAATGGCCTCTACTATTCCTGGAACAAATGGCGTGGTCCTGGCAATGTCACTTTCGATCCGCCACAGGTAAAGGTATGGGAAGATACTCGCACCAGTGCCAACTCACCCTGGGGCGCTCTGTTCCTGCCACCACCGATTCCTGAAGATGGCATCTACGGCGTAGAGATGACTTTCGATGCGCCGGGTCAATACATCCTCTGGGGCAGGGCCGATGATGGTGGTCTCTATCACGATGCCTGGATTACGGTGAACGTCACTGAGTAATCGAAAAATGTATGTGTTCAACTTTTGAACACTTATGAAGACTAAAAAAGGGCGCTCAGGCGCCCTTTTTCTTTTCCCTCAAACCTACCCCCACTTGTTTTTTTCACTTTTCGAACGAGCGTTCTATATTGTTACTTAGTCACACGGACTTAAATTCCCGAAATTGAAGATAACGCGATAAACCCATCGTTCAAAATTGACAATATGTCAATAAGTATACCTTGCCTCCCATTCATGACAGTGTTTTAAATTGACAATATGTCAATAAGCACGCCATGCCCTCTATTCATGACGAATTTCAGAATCCGTTACTGTTTTCTGCAATTTCTGTGGCAATTGTAGGATAACTGTGATGAAGTCAAAGCTCGCACCCTGCGTGCGTTCCAAGCGCAAAACAAAAGAAATAAAACAGAGAATAAAAAAGAGGAAATAAGTATGGCCCACGTAGTATTCCGTACGCCCAAGAAGTTCCCTGTCAGATCTCTTGCTGCTGCTATCTCTCTCGCTTTGATTCCCGTTGCTAACCAGGCATCGGCTCAGAACGATACGAGTGTAGAAGAGGTGGTCGTGACAGGCTCTTTTATCCGTCGCTCTGAAGGTATTGCCGCTGCTTCTCCTGTTGTGCAGTTTTCAGCAGAAGACATCGAGGCCGAAGGCACCATTAACATGGCTCAGGTGGTACAAAATCTGACCTTTAATAATGGCACTGGCGTGATCAATTCAATTCAGGGATCGACCAACCAGATTGCGAGTTTCAATCTTCGCGGATTGGGAACCCGTGCCACCCTGCCATTGATTGATGGCAAACGAGTCCCAACTGAGAACGTACAGCTGCTATTGCCAGCGATGGCGTTGCAACGCATGGATATCGTAACCGATGGTGCTGCCGCACTTTATGGTACAGATGCGGTGGCTGGCGTGGTCAATATGGTGCCTTATCGCAGTTACGATGGCATCAAAGTTGAAGCCTACGAAGAACAGGATAGCCGTGGCGACTACTGGCGCCGGGAAACATCATTCCTGGCCGGCCGCAGTTTCGGCGATGTTGATATCGTGGTAGCAGGTTCCTATCAAAAGAACGATGCGCTGGCCTGGCACGATCGACCCGATTATGTGTTGTCTGGTCTGACCCATAACTCTGGTTCAAATCCCGGTAATTTCGAGGTGCCGGGACGTGACGAAAACGGTGACCTTACGGGTAGTTTTAGCAATCGTCCTGACCCAAGCTGTGGACTAAATGAATCGCCTGACCAAAACGCTCAATTTAATTCTCCCTGGGGTACCAATGCTCTGGGTCGTTGCTGGTTGAGCTTTGGCGACACCCGTGACTTTATGGAAGAGTTGGATTCAACCAACTTGTACGGAAGTATGACTTGGGATGCCAACGAGGACATTACCTTCAACGCTCAAGTTCTCTACAACCGCCAGGTAGTGCGCGGAAGGCAGAACCCAGGAAACCCGGGTGCACGAATTGATGACTTGCCAACCGTCCGTGGAGAATTGCCTGGCAATACCTTCCGTGCGGCGACATCAGGAGGAGATTTGCTGTTTGCTGAGCCATTGCGCGATGGCAATGGCGATATCATTAATGACGCCTACGGCAATGCCCAGTGGATGCGAGATGCGAATGGCGAATCTGTCGAACAGTACCACACGGAGATGCCCAAGCTCGACGACCGGAACATGGCCGCCATGCTCGACTGGTGCCGGCGGCACGCCGACGACCGGTTCTTCCTGTTCTGGCACACGTTCGAGA
>JANQJM010000054.1 GCA_028281635.1 Pseudomonadales bacterium
GGACATATGATTAAGCCAAGCCTGCTATTTACGCTGGCCGTGTCGATCACGGCCAGTAGCCTGGTCTCTGGCCAGATTCAATCGGTGGGTGCTGAGCGCTCCGATCCGAAGAACAATCGCAGCAGTATCAAGCTCAATTGGAAACTCGAAAAACCTGGCGCAGTGGCCATCTACTATTCAGAAGACCCTGAAGCCAGCGTAGCCGATTCTACTTTGCTTGCAGAAGGAATCACTGCTTATGATTTCGAGACTGTAGAGTTCCCAGGCAAACGCGTGTACTTCACGCTGGTTTCAGACTCAGGTGTAGCGAAGCGGGTTGCCCCGCGTTTACTACCATTGCAAGGCGGCAGAAATTTTCGTGACATCGGGGGCTATTCAACCATTGACGGCCGCACCGTCAAATGGGGTCAGGTGTTCCGATCTGGAGTAATGCACGGCATTACCGATGCGGACTACCGTTTCCTGGACCAATTGGAAGTCGGAACCATCGTCGACTTTCGCAGCACCGATGAACGCTCAGTAGAGCCCACCAACTGGCGTGCCGGCAAAGCCGACTATATCGCCAGAGACTATGTTGACGAAGGCGCGAACGACTTATTCGCCAGCATGATGTCTGGTGATGCGACCGCGACGATGATGCGCTCACAAATGTCCAACCTCTATCATGAGATCGCCTACCAGCAAGCTCCAGCTTACACTGTGATGTTTAACGAGCTGGCGGGCACCAGTGACACCTTTGCCTACAACTGTTCTGCAGGCAAAGATAGAGCAGGTATTGCGACGGCGTTAATTCTCACAGTGCTCGGCGTGAATCGTGATGAAATCATTCATGACTATTCCCTATCCGATGATTATGTCGACTATATGGCCGAGTTTACTTCTGAGGACGCGGAGTCTAACCCAAATTTTGCTGTGCTCTCACAGGTTCCCAGAGAATTACTGGCGCCACTAATGGCCTCTTACCCTGAATACATCGAGGCTGCTTTCGAGCACCTGGAAAGTGAGCATGGTTCGGTGATGAATTTCATTCAGTCTGAGTTGAAGGTGACCGACGAAGAAGTCGCCGCAATAAGAAATCGACTACTCGAAACGGTGCGCTAAGCAATTGACCAGGCATCACCAATCAGTGTGATGCCTGGTCAATAGTCGCCGTAGCCCTCGTCTCTAAGCAAGGCTTGCACAAATCAATTAGAACTAGTTTCAGGAAGACTCCAAAAATGCCAGTAAGCAGACACTCGATTTTCAACACTATTGCTGCGATAACAAAGTTACTCTGCCTGATCGTTACGATGCCCATGACTCACTCAGGTTCAGCTCAAACTCTGGCTGATCGTTGTGACGGACGAGAAGTCCCTACAGAACGAATGCTATTGCAACAAGCTACACCAGAGTCGATCATCATCAAATGGCGCGGTGAGGCGGACTCAGTGTGCATCGGTACGCGCCTGGAGCTATTGCATATCGAGGCGCAGGCAGAAGTCGAAGGCAGTCATCGTGTAGCAAAGATTCAGGGTTTGGAACCTGATATGAAGTATTATTACTCTATAGGATCTGCACCCACAGCAAGAGCTGATCACTATTTCCACACCGCTCCCACTGAAAACAGCTTACCCGCGGACGGCAACGTCAGAATGTGGATACTGGGCGATTCCGGCACTGCTGCCGAGATCGATGAAGACGGGGTGTCAGAACATCCCGGTGAAGCAATTATGGTCAAGGAAGGCTACCAAAGATTCCTGCATCGGCAGGAGACCTATGAGCCTGCCGATCTGATACTGTTACTGGGTGACAACGCCTATCCTTCCGGCACCGACAAAGAGTGGCAGGAGTCTTTCTTTAATATTTATCCTGAACAGATTCGCACAACCACGATAGTGCCCACTATAGGCAATCATGAAATGGGCGCTGGGCTATTCGATGCCTGTCCGATTGCCTCCCTGCTTGGTGATATTCCCGGTTGTGATCGCGGTCCTGTAGTTATCCCTCTTGGTGGTGCAAGCCAGGCATCTGATCACATGAGCTATGACAGCGATGGTGACGGGCCTGACGGCACCGGCATGCCTTACATAGACATTTTTAGCTTACCCAGCAAGGGTGAAGGCGGAGGTGTGCCTAGCGGTACCGAGCAGTATTACTCGATCAATTTTGGCATCGTGCACATCGTGAGTCTCGATTCGCAACTAAGCGTAATGGACCCGGATCAGTTAAACGCGATGAAGGAATGGCTGGTCGATGATCTGGAAGCTAATCAACTCCCCTGGACTATCGTGATCTTCCATCATCCTCCCTATTCCAAAGGCCACAATCATGACTCTGACCTGGAAGACCGCGAGATCTGGATGCGTGAAACCATTAATCCAGTAATCGATGAGTATGGTGTGGATGTGGTCTACGGTGGACACGCTCATTCCTATGAGCGCTCCTGGTATCTCAATGGTCATTACGGGAATTCAAACTCCTTCGATGCCGCACAACATGCTGAACTGGACGCAAACGGCGCCCCCGCATATGGACAAGAGACACCCTACCAACAAATCAGCCCATCGACTGGCAAAGATAACCGCACGATATACACCGTAAATGGCAGCAGTGGCGGCATCGGTGGAGACCAGGATATCCCCTGCGAAGGCGACATCTATGTGGGTTGCAAGATGCCTGATTGGTTGGAGCATCCGGCGCACCGCGATTTCCCACCCCTTTATGCTGACTTTCAGCCCCATGGGATAGAGCGACAGGGCTCGGTAGTGTTGGACGCGAATGAATCCGAGTTAGTTTCCCGCTTCGTTGATCTCAACGGAGAAGTCCTCGATTACTTTGTGATTCAGCGATGAAACTACAATCGATAATTCTAATTACGAGTTGCTTGCTCACAGGTGTAGCTCAATCACATCCG
>JANQJM010000062.1 GCA_028281635.1 Pseudomonadales bacterium
CAGCAAAGCAACCACCGCGCCTAACACCAATATTTTTGCTTTTCTGAAGTCTGATTGACTCATAGTCGATCCGTATCCTGCCACACCACACAAACTGTAAAGACCAGTTCTTATGATACCAATATGCGCGACGCGGCGCCTCTAGAATCACTCTAGGGCAGTCAACGGGAAATTCTGTTGACCTAAATCAAAAACCACTGGGGTGCCTGTTCAACAATGGATGTAGAGGCTTGAAATGAAAGCGCCGAACCCAATGTAGCTCTTAAGAGAGAGCTAATCTTCCACGCAAGTTAAGCAGATTAAACTTTATTCAGGAGGTAACGACGATGAGCTTGATACCAAGGAACCAGATTTTTGACATGGACTCTTTGTTTAACGATTTCTTCCACGGCTACGGGCGACCCAGCCTCAGAGAGAAAAACTCTGACTCTTTGGCCGGCATGCGGGTCGATGTGCACGAAACCGAAGACGCATTCGAAATTCATGCAGATCTTCCTGGCGTTAAAAAGGAAGATATTGATGTAACACTCGAGAATGATGTATTAACGGTAGCGGCCAGCAAAAAGACTGAAACTGAGGAAAAGAAGAAAGGTAAAGTGATATACCGGGAACGCTCGAGTGGGGCCATAAGCAGAAGTTTCAGTGTCGCACCGGGCACTACACAGGATGATATCGCAGCTAATTTTGTGGATGGCGTGTTGACACTCAGTGTGCCCAAAGCAAAATCAATTCCGGAAGCTGCCAGCAGTCAGCGCATTCCAGTCAAATAGCAATCAACGCAGTAAAAGCTAGGCACATGAAGGCAAGACAGCATCAAGCTGCCTTGCCTTCCTTACTAAACCTAATTGAATTAAGTCAGGGTGTGGCAAATGGACCAAATCAATAAAGCGCTCGTTGTAATCGACCCTACCGTCGATCGTGACTTCGTAGTAGACAGAGCCAAGACAGTGGCAAAGGCAACAGGTGCCGAGCTTCACCTGTTTATCAACAATGAGAACACATTAGGCGAACACTCCTACATCTATGAAGGAATCGACGGCGATTTTTTCGAGAAGCAGCGTAAATTATTCACTGAACATTTCGAAAAGATTTTGCACAACCTGATTGAAGAATTTACTGCCGAAGGCATTAGTGCCAGCAGCACATTTACAGAAAACCATCATCTGGCAGAATCCATAATTGACGCCGCGAAAAAAATATCGCCAGATTTGGTGATTAAAAGCACCCACCATCACAGCGCGCTTGAACGCAGCATCATCAGCAATACAGATTGGCGCTTGATACGAAAATGCCCCTACCCATTAATGTTGGTTAAGCCACAGCCCTGGAAAGAAGATGGCAGCATAGCCACTGCCGTGGACCCTATGCACGTCAAGGCTGAACAATCGAAACTGGATCACGTACTACTGGATGGAGCCGCCAGCATGAGTGAAACCTTTGGGCAGCCGGTGCGGGTATTTCATTCCTATTACCCATTTGTGAGCGCTTTATTCCCTCTCGGGGGCGAAACAGATGAGCACCTTCAGCGAATCGAAGAGCAGCATCGCGGCAAGGTCCTGGCCGCCATGAAAGAACATGACATCCCAGAAGCTGCGCTTGAACTCAGCCGTGGCGAACTCAATAGCAGTTTGCTGGCGTTCCTCAACCGAACCCAGGCGAATTTACTGGTACTGGGTGCCCTGTCTCGTAACTTCCTGGAGCGCGCTATCGTAGGTAATACGGCAGAGAAGATACTGGAAGACTGCCCATGCGATATTCTCGTGTTAAAGTCCTAGCCCTCAATTGAAGGAGTTGGATTACTTTCCCAACGACAAGTGGACAAGGGACGACGAAGGGCCTGATGCAAAATTCTGTGCAGAGCGACCTGCAGAAGACTATCTACGACGTCATTTTCGGTTACGACACCAAAGCTGGCCGAACTTTCGATGTCATATTGATCTGCTTGATAGTTGTCTCGGTTACAGCCGTTCTTCTCGATTCAGTAGAGAGTTACCACCAGCGTTTCGGCGAGTTTCTGTTTCAACTCGAATGGTTTTTTACAGTTGTATTTACCGTCGAGTACTTTCTGCGCCTTTACAGTTCACCGGATAAACGTCGCTATGCCTTGAGTTTTTATGGGCTGATCGACCTGTTTTCGATACTACCGACTTACATCGCGTTTCTGTTTCCTTCAGCGCAATTCCTCATCGTTATTCGGATAATGCGGGTACTGCGCATCTTCAGGATACTGAAGCTGTTTCGCTACATGGGTGAGGCAAACTTACTCTACACCGCTTTACTTCAAGCAAGACGTAAGATCTTCGTCTTTCTCTTTTCGGTCCTCACCCTGATCGTCATCTTTGGCGCACTGATGTTCATTATTGAAGGACCAGAACACGGTTTTAACAATATCCCCCGCTCGATCTACTGGGCCATCGTTACCATCACAACAGTTGGCTATGGAGACGTCTCCCCGCAGACACCGCTTGGGCAGCTAGTCGCGGGGCTGGCAATGATCTGCGGCTATGCAATCATTGCGGTGCCGACCGGTATAATTGGTGCAGAGTTAATGAACGAATATCAGAACCGCAACCAGAAAAACCTGGCTGAAGACAGGAAGTGTTCCAACTGTAAAGCAACTGGCCACGACATGGATGCTCGCTTCTGCAAGTATTGTGGGAGCCTGATACGGCAGAGCTGAGCAATATCGCCTTAGCAAGCTCGAGGCTGATGACTAGCGAATCACCTCAGCTTTACTTGCTACTAGGTTTGATAATGAGAATGTCAGTCTTTATATAGTCCAACACACTCTCAGCAGTACTTCCAACGAGGGCTTCTCTAATACGCGATCTGGAGATAGCGCCCATAATCACCATATCGGAATCAATCTTCTCACCATAGTGTTTCAATGCATCAATAGGTGATTCATCAATCAGATGTGTATGCGCATCATCGAAATCATAGTTTGCCATTAATTCGTTGAACGCCGATTCATGTTCTTCCTTGATTTTGCCAGCTGGCGCAAAAGGGCGTGCAGATTCCGCATAGGCATGCACAATGTGAGCATCACCGTCGGTGATACCTGCAATAGTCTGAGCAGCAGCGATCAAATCATCATCTAACTGCAAGGGTTTGTTGTGACTATGTAACGGATCCACTGCAGCCATAAGCACAATATCATCACCCCAGTCACTATCTTTAACCAACAGCAAAGGTACAGGACAATGGCGCACCAGCTCCCAACTATCGTGTGTTAGGTGAAGATGCTTTACCGTACCGTAAGCCCGGCAATGCTGAATCAACAGGTCCGCCTCAAACTCCTGTGCCAATTTCACAATTAGCTCATAGCGAGGGTGAGCCCAACCAACTTCACAAGTAATGTTGTAGCCATCGGCACAGAGATCAGCCACCAGCCCTTCCATTGTTTTCGTCAGTCGCTCGAGGTATTCAGAACGGAGTTTAGTATAGTCATAACCGATACTTCTGAAGTCATTTGAGAGGTATCGCTCATAGCCAACGCTGATCAGCTTAATGGCTACCGTGTTCTTGTCGGACACCAATCGCAGAGCCTTGCGAAGCTCAATCGGCAAGCCATCAGCTGCCTCAGAAAAATCTTCGTTGGCGTCAATGACGACCATTATCTTGTCAATCGATTTCATTTGCGTAAGCTCCTCCGTGCGCAATTGGTTCCGGCAGTAAGGCTGCCGGGACCCGCATTATTGCAAGCGGCGTCAACGGGTTCAATATTGCTGGGGAATTGTTAATAAACCTAGCTAGCGCAGGCAATACAGCTAGAGGTGTAAGGAATTGCCTGCAACCTGGCCTCGTCAATCGCCTTTCCACAGTTTTGACACTGCCCGAAGCTGCCGTCCTCAATACGCGACAGGGCGCGATCGATTTGTGCGATCTCTTCGAGCCCTTCCGCTTCCAGCGCCATGACCAGACCGTCATTTTCAGTTTCTTTGATTTGCTCGTTGAAATTCGCACTCACGGGTTGGTCTTTCTCGTAGATGTGTTTATGAGTTCGACTCACGCGAGCCTGCAGCTCAGCTTTCAACTGAATCAGATCGCTTTCAAATTGCTTGATATCCATCAGTACACCTCTCCGTATTCATGGATAAATGTATCGCAGCTTGGAATAATGGCTGTTGACCCACGTCAAGCTTGGCACCGATACAGTCAGAAAATGAGATCTTTCAAGGTACTTACACTTAATATTCATAAGGGCTTTTCGATGGGAAATCGAAGTTTCACCCTCGATAGAATCCGGGATAAGTTGCGGGAGTCCGGCAGCAACATAGTGTTCCTTCAGGAAGTCATCGGGGAGAATGAAAAGCACAGGCGCGCCATAAACGACTGGCCGGAGACTAATCAGTTTGAATTTTTGGCTGACTCTGTATGGGATCACTACGCCTACGGTCGCAATGCCATCTACCAGCACGGTCATCACGGCAATGCCATACTCAGCGAATTGCCGTTTTCGAACTTCACCAATATTGACGTTTCCACCATGCCCTTCTCGCAGCGTGGCGTCCTGCATGGACAATTACAGAACAAGGTTCATTTGCTCTGTGTCCACTTTGGCTTGTTTGAACATGAACGGCGCAAGCAAGTGCGCGACCTGGTCAAATACATTAATGCCGAAGTTCCCGCTGAAGATGCTCTGATTATTGCTGGCGATTTCAATGATTGGCGCAAGAGTGCTCATAAGGAGTTAAAACAGCAGTGCGGGCTCAAGGAAGTGCATGAAGAGATCAACAAGCGACCCGCGGTAACCTTCCCGGCCATGACTCCTTTCCTGCCAATGGATCGAATCTATGTGCGGGGATTTTCCGTCGGAGAGGTTAACGTATTGACCACTGGACCCTGGCGACAACTATCTGACCATTGTGCGCTGATGGCGGATATCAGACTAGATGACGCGTGGTCAGATTAAATAATGAGATGAGTTGGGTTTGAATCAGGTTCTGAACATAGTTCTGGCGATTCTTATCGAAGGAACCAGTATCTACTTCGCTATCCATGCGCTAATGAGTAAAAGAGATAGCAAGTCAGCGCTGGCGTGGGTTGTATTCTGTATGCTCCCAATAATAGGACCAATCACCTACCTCATGTTCGGCATAAATCGCTTCCGGGATAAGGCGAAAGAAACATACCATCCAACCAAACTGCACGACGATTCGCAGCCTACCTTCCGTCCCGAGTGTTCCGCTTCGCAACCTTATTGCCTCATAGGCCAGTCAGTAACCAGCAAGGAATTACATTCCTGTGACGAAATACAACTGCTGGAAAATGGCGAAGCGTGCTTTGACGCTATGCTGGAGGACATCAGCAAAGCTGCGAACAGAGTTTTCTTATCGACCTATATCTTTCAAGGTGACTATACCGGCGAGAAGTTTATCCAGTTCCTGAGCGCTGCCAAAGAGCGTGGCGTTGACATACGAATCATCATCGACGGTCTAGCCAGCATTGCCTACCCACCCTCAGTGCTGAGGAAGCTCAGAAAAAGTGGTCTGAGATACGAGCTGTTCAACCCGTTGCGCCTCTTTCCCCCGTCACTCCACATCAATATGCGCAATCATCGAAAAATCCTGATTGTAGATGGCAAAATTGCCTACACTGGGGGTCAGAATATCAGTGATCGACATCGCATTGACCTGCAACATAATCCCAAATGCGCTCGCGACCTCCACTTCCGATTGACTGGCAAAATCGTGGACGATTTGGAGCGGGCTTTTCTTACAGATTGGAATCACTGCACACCGGAAGACGATCAGGTTTACTTCACGCCAAGTAATCTGAATCGGTCTGAGTCAGATGTATGGACCCGGCTCATTCTCGATGGTCCCAATGAAAATCTCGATCAGTTAAACGAAGTATTAAACGGAATTGTAGCCGTCGCGCAGAAGCGAGTCTGGATAATGACTCCGTATTTCCTGCCATTTCCAGAACTGGTAGGAGCATTGCAGAGCGCGTTGCATCGAGGCGTAGATGTGAAAATATTTCTTCCCGAACGCACCAACATTCATCTCGCACACTATGCCGCCCAACACAATCTGAAACAGATTCTTGCGAAAAATCTACCTGTTTATCTGCAACCAGCCCCCTTCGTTCATACTAAAGCCATTTTGATCGACGACAGATACGGTCTGGTCGGATCGGCAAACCTGGATCCACGCTCGCTGCGCCTCAATTTCGAACTAGGGGTCGAGGTGTTCAGCACTGAATTTGCGAATCGACTGGAAAACTACTTCCAACAACAACTGGCAGAGTCAACTCAATTAGTAAAGACAGAGCTAACTAACAAGCCCTTCCCCATTAGACTTCGAAACGCGGCTGCGTGGTTGTTCAGCCCTTATCTTTAGCGAACTATAAGAAATGGTTTTCGGCATGAAACACACGACTTGTCCCTTGACATAGGTCAAGCGGCTGAACGACGATTGCGGTTCAATAGTAAGAGAGCACTCTAATACCGAGTCGCTCAACTGTCGCCCACGAAAGGAGCGTAGCCATGTACAACACTGTTCTAGTTGCTGTTGATTTATCTGAAGACTCAAAAAAAGTAATCAAGATCGCCGCGGATCTCGCCGGTGAGAGCAGTAAGTTGCATCTAGTGCACGTTGTAGAGCCTGTTGCTGCCGCCTACAGCATGGATATCTATGCAGTAAATGTGAGTGAATTGCAACAGGAAGCCATTAAGTTTGCCGAACAGAAACTGGAAAAAATTGGTCAGGAACTCTCTATCGAAACTGATCGCGTACATACCCTGTTGGGGGCACCTGCACCAGAGATTCGAAATTTAGCCAACGAACTCGGCGCCGATGCGATTGTAATTGGTAGCCATGGGCATTCTGGCTGGAAGATCCTGTTAGGCTCAACGGCTATCAAGGTGTTGCACGGCTCCACCTGTGACGTGATGACTGTTCATGTTGGCAAGGACGATTAAAACAAGCTCAGTTAGGCCGGAACAACAGTACGTCACATTCCAGACTATCCAATACCCGTTCTGCAGTGTTGCCCAGCAAAAACTCGTCCAGTCGTGAGCGTGACATCGCCCCCATGACCACCAGGTTGATACCAAGTTGCTCAACCGCTTCCGGTAGAGATTTCACGATTTCGTCCGAAGACCAATGGCAATGACTCTCTTCAATAGCATTGGACTCTGCCAGTTTATGCAATAAATCAACGTCTAATTGCACATCGTGTACTAAAGCGTAGACGCCTGAAAGCGGCGGCACCCAGTTAGAGTGAAACAGGTGTACCTCACCCTCAGCCAGTGTTGCCAAATATTTCGATTCAGCAATAAGTTTGTTATCCAGGGAGGCCGGTTTGTCATGGACGTGATAAGGATCTACAGCAGTAAGAATCTTTGGATGAGATTGCCATGGCTCGGTCTTCACAAGCATTAATGGAGCAGCGCAGTGCCTGATCAACTCCCAATCGGAATTCGACAACAGTAATCGGGCCACCTTATTGTGGTGACGTGTGGCCTTGATCACCAGGGAAGGATTGCTACTTTTGATGCGCGAGATGATTTCATTGTGTGGCGGATTACCCCAGGCTGTTGTGCAACTGACTTCCAGGCCCTGGTCTCGAAGTGGCTCGGCGATATTTTCAAGCTCGGTCAATCTGCGCTCGCCATGTTGCTGCCTTAACTCTTTAGCCTGCATTGGATCGAAATAAAAACCATCATCCAAGTAGGGAGAATGGTCTGCCAAAATCAACTCCAGCCGGCAATCGGCCAACTTGGCCAGATCCGTTGCCCGAGCCAGAGCCGGCTGCTCTTCGCTGTCAGGCTCTATAACGACGAGTATGTGTTGTAGATTCAAGCGGCACCTCCAATGAGCTCACCTTTTCCCGATGCTCAGTGTATGTTTCAGCAGCGGCGATCCCTTATTCTAGATCAATAATCACTAAGTTGCTGTTTTAAAGATTGATTTCGACTCTTATGGCACAGTGTTACATCTTGTGACTAAGACAAATTCTGTAGCTTTTACAAGCTTTCCCAAATTGTGCGCAGGCCCAAATAATGTCAAACTAACCGCCCCTGTTTGAGGTAAATAGCATGAACACACAGAATATCCAGGGCAAGGATTCCATGCTGGACGAATTGTCTCTTACCATACGAAATGATTCAGGGACACAAAAGCTCTGCCCGCATAATTCCAATATCTCCTGCGCCAGCTGCCGGTTGAACGAGCTGTGCCTGCCTATCGCGCTGAACAAGACAGAAATCCATCAACTGGATGAGATAGTAGAACGCAATCGTCCCCTAAAGAAGGGCGACCATCTGTATAGACAGAATGATGAGTTTCGTTCGGTTTTCGCGGTGCGCTCAGGGAGCTTCAAATCCTATGTCTTAAGCGATACTGGACAAGGAAGAGTGACAGGCTTTTATCTTCCAGGCGAAATCATTGGCATGGATGGTATTGCCAGCAAACATTATTCGAATTCAACACAGTCTCTGGAACACTCTTCTATATGTGAAATTCCTTTTTCACAATTGGAAAAGTTAAGTCATCAACTACCCAATCTGCAGCACCACTTTTTCGCCATCATGGGTAACGAGATCGCGAAAGATCAACAAATCCACACTTTGCTGAGCAGCTACAGCGCTGAAGAACGGACCGCTTCCTTTTTGTTAGGCTTATCTTCCCGCTATGCCCGGGTATCGCTCTCACCCACACGCTTTCTGCTGCCAATGACTCGCAGTGACATCGGAGAGTATTTAGGGCTTACCGTGGAAACCGTCAGTCGGATTTTTACTGCACTGCAGAAGAAAGGGCTGATTGAAGTAAACAATCGAGAGATAGAATTAACTGATCTGGAAGCCTTGCGGGCCATCGTTGGCGTCGAAACATGCTAGGCAACTAGCTGCTGCGTTAACGTAAAGATACTGCTAATCCTGCAACTCACTGCTAGTTTCCACGCAACAGATTGCCTGGCGAATACTGGTCGGTCAGCTCTCGTCTGCTCATGTCCCAGTCTACTCGGGTTGAAAGACGTCGCGGATAGTCGTTAAGCGGCACATCATATTTGCGTAATTGATCGCTAAGCTCCATCGCTCGACTCACCAGTTCTCCCCGGGGTGGCAGAGGCTGTAGTTGAGCAATGATGATGCGATTGCCAGAAGACGGCAGTTTGAAATTGAAGAACTCACCAAACGCACGTTGGTAAGTGACTGATTCGTGATCATACAGTCGACTGGTTGAGAAAGTATTGGCCACTAATACCGAATCGTCTGTCATGATTGCACGCACTTCCTCGAGAAACTCGCGAGTCAGCATATGCTCTGGAATGTAGTCGCCACTAAACGCATCCAGCACAACGTAGTCATAAGTTTCCCCTCTCAGACCTGCACGCTTGATAAACGGCCTGCCATCATCAACAAAAACCCGCATATTGCTGGTTTCTTCGAAGAAGAAAAACTCCTTCGCCACACTCACCACAGCCTCATCGATTTCTACAATGTCGATAGTCGCTCCAGGGAAGAGGTCGGTAAATGTCAACGGAATGGAACCACCACCCAGACCGATGACGAGAATACGCTGGGGATCTGGATTCAGTAACAGACCAGCAAAGCTCATGCGCGTATAGTCAAATACCAATCGGTCGCGTTCGTTAATCATCACGCAAGTCTGATTACGGTCGCCGCGATGCACATTGAACAGTAAGCAACGACGCTCGCCTACCTGGGTAACAGTGATGTCCCGATACTTGGATCGCTCTTCATGGATCGTTTCTGCGTGTACACTGCCAAACAGCAATAGCGCGGAAATTAAAACCCCATGATTCACCAGCTTACGCACTTTTTGGATGCCTCTGTGTCGACTTGACTGAGGCTGAATTCGCCACGTAGTGAGCCAATAGTATCAAACACCCGGCCAGAATTAGCACGGCGACTGTTCCCAACAGAATCTGATTCACTTCAAACCACAATACGAAATAGAAACTCGTGCCCAGGGTTCCAACAGCACTGCCCAGGGTCGAAATGAAATACAGCAAACCAGCCATATGACCGCTATGCTCCTGTCGTTCCACCATCAATCGCACCGCATAGGGAGAAATCATGCCGAGAATGCTGGTGGGAATGAAAAACAGAAAAATCGCGGCAAACAATGAACCGTAACGTGGATCTTCAATGGCCAGAAAGATTGGCCGCATTATGGGATCGGCGAACAGAATAACTGGCAGGGAAAACACACCTGCCGCGATGAAGAAGATGGCAAACGTGACAGCGCTGGGATTGCGAGTTGATAGACGTCCACCAAACAGATAGCCGAGCGCTAGCGCCAACATAAAGATAGTGATGATGCTGCCCCATACAGATAGGCTGCCGCCAAAATAAGGCGACAGAATACGAGCACCAAGCATTTCAATTGTCATGATGCAGAAGCCACTGATAAACGCCATACTGGCGATTACCGTGCGAGGGATAGCTTTTGTTTTGACCTTACTCAAACCCGCTCCAGTAAATCAGGTATTAAGGGACAGTGCGCTAAATTAACACCTGCACTCACAGATTTGAATGGACTTTTGGGCCGGTTCAGGGGAACCCGCGTGGAAACCAGACGAATCAGTCCTGGCGCGCGCCGAGGTGACGCCCTCCATCCAGGGCAATGACCTGACCGGTCATATATCTCGTTGCGGGAGAAGCAAGATATAGCGCAAGTCCAGCCATGTCCTGTGGGTTGCCAATTCGTCCCATTGGGTTTTCGGCTTCGATCTTGTCGCGATACTGGGTCAGCATAAAATCCATCATCTTGCTCTCAAAGGGACCGGGCGCGATTGCATTTACCGTCAACCCTTTAGGGGCTAAGCGCACGGCGAGATTTTTGGTCAGGAAGTGCACCGCTGCTTTGCTGGCACCGTAGGCAAAATTATCGGTAGTTGAAACACGCAAGCCGTCGATAGAACCAATATTGATAACCCTGGACGGTTCGTCAGGGCTTGCGTCTTTAGTGAGCAGCGGCAGTAAATCCCTGGTTAGGGTGAATATGGCTTTTACATTGATGTCCATGACCTTGTCATAGCCTTCATCAGGATATTCCTCAAAAGGTGCACCCCAGGCGGCACCAGCGTTATTGACCAGAATATCCAATTTCGATTCCTGCTCCTTAACCTTCTCAATGAACGCTGAGCGACCTTCAGCCGTAGAGAGGTCTGCTGGAAAGGCAATACATTCACCTTTTTGCCCTAACTCGGCTGCCGTTTCCTGGCAAGCCTCCGCCTTACGCGCCGTGATATAGGTTTTAACACCATTTTCCACAAAGCCTTCTGCAATCATGCGACCAATGCCGCGAGAACCGCCGGTCACGATTGCGACTTTGCCAGATACGTCGAAAAGTTCAGCGATACTCAATGACACACTCATCTCCTACTCTTTGTCCTATTCCGTGATCTCGCCGCGGATAATCATTTCGCACATCTGTTGCAACACGAAAGCCTTCTTTAAAAATCCAGCAAAGCGCTCATCTTTGGTGTGTCCATGGTAATACCGATAATAAATCTGTTGACCGATTACACAGAGCCGAAACAAACCAAAACAGAAATAGAAAGGGAAGTGATCTACCGACAGTCCTGTTCTCTCCTGAAACCGTTGAATAATCTCACCACGGGTAGGAGCACCTTCAATGTCCGAGGGCATGGTTCGAGACTCACGGAAAAAATCTGGATCGGTTGTTTGTACCCAATACCCTAGCGTGCATCCCAAATCCATCAATGGATCTCCCACCGTGGCCATCTCCCAATCCAATACGCCGATGACTTGCAACGGATTTTCGACACTGAAAATCACGTTATCGAGTTTATAATCATTGTGAATGACGCTGGCCTTACCACTTTCTTCAGGCATATGATCATGCAGCCACTGCATGGTTGCATCCACATTTACCGTATCGGGCGTATGAGCATCCTTCCAACGCCGACTCCAACCATCGACCTGCCGTTGCACATAACCAACAGGCTTGCCAAAGTTATCCAGACCTGCCTCGACCAAATCGACCGAATGTAACTCACCTAATACATCAAAGAAGTTAAACAGCTGCTGCCTGATCTGCTCCGTCGATAAGCCTAATTCCGTTGGATATTCTCTGCGTATCACCAACCCCTCGATGTAATTCATCAGATAGAAATCACATCCGATAACATCGTGATCTTCACAGAAATGAATTGGCACGGGACCATAGGAGTACACATCCTTAAGTGCCGATAGCACGCGATACTCCCGTGACATATCGTGAGCAGATTTCACCTTGCTGCCAAACGGCGGACGTCTCAACACCCAGGACTCATCCCCACCTTCCAATAAATAAGTCAGATTGGAATGACCTCCAGGGAACTGTTTCAAGCGGAGGTCGGCGGCTTTGCTGCCAAGGATAGGTTCGAGATAACTTTTCAATCGGTCGACATCCAGTTCTTCCCCTGCCCTGATGTCACCGGCTCTATCGACTAATTCTTCTTTTTCCACGACTGTCCATACTAACGATAGGTAATGAGGTGTTGAAATTCACTCTGCTCCAGATGCGGCAAACTATTGAACTGAGTCAGCGATACTCTGCCACCACCATAGCGAATTTTCGTCACTGAGCTGTTGTGAACCATCCAGTTGGTCGCAATGACTTGTGGATCAGGGAAATCTAGCACACGTTGCAGGGCCATAGCGATAACACCTCCAGAGGTGGATATCAGGACACGACTACCACCCTTGTGTTGTGACATAAGGGCATCGAGTGCCTCATGTACGCGAATCCGGAAATCTTCAAAACGCTCGAATCCCTGATCATCGGCATTGGGCTGCAATTCATCAGTGATCCATTTTGCCGTAGCTGCCTCAAACACTTGTTGGAATAGACGAGGATCTTTGATTGGCCATATTACATCAGCCCCAAAGTCTTCCGTCACAGCATGATCCCGCAGATAAATTTTGATGAGTGGATCGCCGTTGTATTCGTTTAGTGCTGGAACCTGCTCTGGAGACGTCAGTGGTGTTTTTGCCAATGACAAAAGTTCCCTGGCGGTTTCCTGCTGCCGCAGTAAAGAGCCGCTGACGATATGATCGAATTCCGCGCCCATAGCCGACCAGTGTTTGGCAAGCAGGCGCACTTGCTCGATACCGAGCTCACTGAGTTTGTCATAGGACGCGGAGCCAAACGAAGCCTGACCATGGCGCACGAAGACAAGTTCGCTCATAGGATAATAGGATTAAATCTTCGTTCAGAGGGAAGCGTATCGCTCGGTATGGAACTCACCATCCCCGAACTGAATATCGAGCGCAGTGACTCGCTTAAAGAGATGGCCAACATCCAGCTCCTCGGTCATGCCGATACCACCATGAATCTGAATCGCTTCCTGACCGACAGCTTTGATAGCTTTTCCGACTCGACTCTTCGCAGCCGAGACGGCTCTGGTCTTTTCTATTCCTTCGTCCTGGCTGTCCAGGCTCATGGCCGCCATCATGACAATGGATTTGGCTAACTGACACTCGATAAACATATCTGCCATACGATGTTGCAAGGCCTGGAACGTCGCAATTGGCGTACCAAATTGCTTTCGCGTTTTTGTGTACTCCACCGTCTTTTGCAGCAGCGATTCCAAAGCCCCAACGGTTTCTGCACACACACCAACTGTAGCTTTATCGGTTGCAGCTTGCAGCGCATCAGCAGCTTGCCCGGTACCACCCAGACGAGTGCTGGTATCTACTTTGACCTGATCGAATTCAACCAGCGAAGCTCGTTTACCATCGACAGTCGGGAAACTGCGCCGGGATACGCCAGCAGCATCAGCTTCCACCAGAAAGGCCGAAAGCCCATCCCGATCCAGGCTTTCCCCTGACTCACGCGCAATCACAATAAATTTATCGGCAGCCTCGCCATTCAATACCCCAATTTTCTTGCCGGTGAGCGTGATGGCATCGCCCTCGACAACCGCCGTGGTCTCAACGTTAAACGGATTAAATCGCGACTGCGGCTCAATGTAAGCCAGCGCCAACTGCACTTCACCTGCAATAATGCTGTTGACCAGTGCTTCCTTTTGCTCTCCATTCGCCAGCTCTGCAATCAGAGTGCCACAAAGCACAGCGGTGGAGGTATAAGGCTCCACCAGATTAGCCTTACCAAACTCTTCCATCATCACAATGAGATCTACAGCGGAACCACCTAAGCCACCGTCGTCCTCTGTAAACGGCACGGCTAACCAGCCCAACTCTGCAAACAATTGCCAGAACTCTTTGCTATACCCCTCTTCACTGGCAACGATGCTGTTGCGGGTATCGAAGTCATAACTCTTCTGAACAAATTTTTGCACCTGATCCTGCAACATCTGTTGCACTTCGGTATAAGAAAAATCCACGATCTACCTCGGTATACTCTGAATACTTTTTGAACGCCTGGCTAAGGACTTATAGGCCCAATACAGCTTTACAAATGATGTTGCGCTGAATTTCGTTGGACCCACCAAAGATACTTAGTTTGCGATTGTTAAAATAGGTTAATGCTGAAGCCGCTGTAGTCCCTGGCCCTACCGGCTCCCCATCGAAATCGTCTTCGAACTGGTCAGGTACGTAAGGCAAAGCGTTATAGCCTGCCAATTCCAGAAACAGCTCATCGATTTTTTGTGCCAGTTCTGTCCCTACAATCTTGAGAATTGAAGATTCCGGACCTGGTGCCTTGCCCACACTCAATGAGGCGAGGGTTCTTAATTCTGAATACTCCAGTGCTTTCAATTCGATCTCAGCTTCAGCGATGCGCTTTTTGAAGGAGGCATTTTCACTCATCGGCTTACCAAAACCATCTTGTGTGTTCGCAGCCAACTTCCGCAGCGCTTTCAGCTTGCGCTTACCACGCGGAACTCCAGAGATATTAGTGCGCTCATGGGTCAACAGGACCTTGGCATAAGTCCAGCCTTTGTTTTCTTCGCCAATCAGGTTTTCTGCCGGCACTTTGACATCATCGAAAAACACTTCATTGACTTCTGGGAATCCGTCAATCAACACGATGGGCTTAACACTGATGCCGGGAGTCTTCATGTCTATCAGGAGGAAGCTGATGCCTTCCTGCTTTTTCACTGTGTTGTCTGTGCGTACCAGACAGAAGATCCAATCGGCATATTGGCCGAGGGTATTCCAGGTTTTGGACCCGTTAACCACATAGTGATCCCCTTCCCTGACCGCTGAAGTCTTGAGCGAGGCCAGGTCGGAGCCCGCGTTAGGTTCCGAATAACCCTGGCACCACCACACATTGCTTTCCAATATGTCCGGCAAGAAGCGCTGCTTCTGCTCTTCAGAGCCATAGGTCATGATGACCGGGGCCACCATCTTCATACCAAACGGAATCGGTTCAGGGGCGCCTATCAGACCCATTTCGGTAGCGAAGATATGACGCTGGGTAAGCGTCCATCCGGTGCCTCCGTGTTCTGCCGGCCAGCTTGGAGCAGCCCAACCTTTTTCGAACAAGATTTTTTGCCAGCGCACCATATCTTCTTTGCTGAGGCGAATACTGGCATCGACTTTGGCTTTAAGATCGGCAGGAAATTCTGTCTGCAGAAAGTGTCGGACTTCTTCTTGAAAGGCTAACTCTTCGGCTGTGAAATAGGCGTTCACGTAAAAACTCCTTGCGTTGAGACGGATTCAAGTTACTGTCACGCCACCGAATTCGCTGAATTCGCTCAGAAAATTGCGTGGTCTGCGACCCGGAAAGAGAGCGAAGCGTATCATTTAAGAGGGCGGCTGATAAACAAAAATCGAGCAATCGTTCGAAATTTGAAAAATCCAGCAATTACGCGCCTTGCGGGACATCAAACAAGCCGAAAATGGGCGTGGAAAATTGATCTGAGCGAATGGATTTGAGCCATCAAATGGGGTATGCTTCGCACTCTTTTTAAGGTACTGTATTTTCGAGCAATTTTTACAGATCGCATCACTTTTCCAGGAGTTGCCATGAAAATAACTCAACTAACAAAATTGGCCCTAGTGATATTCGCATTGAGCGGATTTGTCGCCTGTAGCTCCACTAGTGAGGAAGCAGCTGATACCGGCTCGACTCAGGAGTCCAGTGCTGATGCCACAAATCGCCAGGCGCAGAGTGATGCCGAAGCGGCAGCCGCTCGTGCTGCGGCTGCGGAAGAACGCATGCGCCGTTCCGCTTTGGCTACTCGTGTTTTCTATTTTGACTTTGACGTTGCTGAATTCCGTCAGGCTGACCGCGATGTCCTGACTTATCATGCACGTGACTTAGCGTCCAACCCAAGTCGTCGAATTCGACTCGAAGGTCATGCTGACGAACGCGGCACCCGCGAGTACAACCTTGCCCTGGGTGAACGCCGGGCCAATGGAATTCTTAATTACCTGATCGTTAATGGCGCTTCACGCAATCAAATTGAAACTGTTAGCTATGGCGAAGAACGCCCCGCTGACCGTGGCACCAGCGAAGCCGCCTATCAGCGCAATCGTCGAGTAGAAATCGTCGATCCCTGATCAATAGTTTTGGAAGAACTAGCCGGACCTTCGGGTTCGGCTTTTTTTTGCCAGAATAAAAGTAAAAGGCAACTGCTTATCTGACCTGGCTACGCCAAGGTTTGCTTTAGCTCAGCGGCGATTTTCTGAATTGCATCTTCACCTGCCACAATTCCACCTGCAAAGGAAACAAAGGCATGGATCATGTCTTGATAGCAGAGATGGGTTACAGGTACACCAAAGCTGGATAACTTATCAGCATAGGCCTGACCTTCGTCCCGCAACGGATCGAATCCGGCTGTGATCAGAAACGCTGGCGGCAAGCCGCTTAAATCCTGTCGCAGGAACTGCAAGTCGGGATCATTGGCTTGCTCCGGAGTTTCCAGATAATGACTGCGAAACCAGTTCATACCACGCTTGGTGAGAAAATAGCCCTCCGCAAATTCATCAATCGAGTTGAAACTCATTGATGGATCTACCGATGGATAAATAAGGATCTGCAAAACAGGCATTGGGGTTCCCTGTCGCTTGCAGGCAAGTGTGACTGCAACCGTAAGATTGCCGCCGGCACTGTCGCCACCAATCGCGACTTTTTGCGCATCAATTCCCAACTCATTGGCATTTTCGATTATCCAACGATATGCATCGAAACCATCCTGATGAATTGACTTGATTTTGTTATCAGGAGCTAACTCATAGTCTATGGAGATGACATTGCAACCGCTATGAGCGGCGATTCGCTGGGTCACAGTATCGTAATCGTCGACCGATGAAAGGACATAGCCACCCCCGTGATAAAAAACCAGGCAGCCTTTACCAACGCTCTCAGGGGTCGGTACATAGATGCGCGCGCTCACGCTGCCACGACCGATTGGAATTTCCAGATCTTGAACGCTATGCAAATCGCAGGCCTGCGGCGCAAAAGGATTACCCCGCTCGGCGCGCATCGCTCTCGCCTGCTCTGGAGTACCGTCTTCAATTTGTGGCAAACGAGCGGCGGAATAGGCTACTTTCGCAGCCATCTCCTCCAGTTCTTCAGTTCTACTGGCGGTATCGCTTATGTTCATTACAGTCATAGAATCACTCAGAAAAACATATTTTTAGGTTTCGCTGGTTGAAACCCAACTACCCAAATCAGCACGGTGAAAAGGAAAAACCCAGGAACCACAGAGATTAAAATCCTATCCAGTTCCTGACCGCTTAATCCCAACAGCGCCACCGCGGCATAAATCAGCATGCCGACAATATGAGCCAGCAGGTAGTTGTTAATAAATGGCGCACTATTGTTTGTGGTTGGCCAGGGCTTGCACAAGAATAACCAACGTGAAGCGACCACGATCCCCAGCAGATCTGTAGGCCAGAACAATAAGAGGTTTACATTATGGTGCGTATCAAGATGGTCTGAAATAAACCAGCTTCCGAGCATCAAGGTTCCGTAGATACCGCTGAAAAGCGCAGTAACTAGCCCCAACAATCCCAGCAATCTGAAATTCAGCCCTTCAAACTTGAACCCGATCCTCGAATGGGTCGCGAAATAAGACATGGGGATTCGCTTTAGCATTAGCAACAGGAAAAAAGCTGGCGCCAGCAGACCGACGGAAGCAATACGATAGGGATCGGATTCGACAGCAGGCGCGTTAAACTCTGCAATAATTTGCTGATCCGAAAGCAATGGCAACCGCTCGCCGTTTTCAGCAACATCCGATTCGAGTACTGCGAGCCTCTCGCGCAATTGCAGGGGCAAGTACATGCTTTCCCATTCGGTGACGTTACGGTCGATATTGCTGTTCATCAGCACGTCCAGGGAAAAAGCGATGAGTGAAGTAGACGCATAGTGGGTCTGTACCTGGTCGCGAAAGGTTTCCTCAGTCACTCCGCTATAGGCGGCGTACAGGCTGCCACCCAGCGCCTCATCCAGGTAATCGCGAACCCGTGTCGTACAGTTATCGAAATAGTACTGATAGGCATATACCCGGTTCTCATCGTCAGCGTTCCACATCAAGCGGCGATAGAGAATTTCTTTTTGAGGATTGGTGAGATTAATCCGGTCTTGCCAGACTGTCCGTTGCTGCGCGCGATACAGGTCGAATTCCAGGGCTGGTGCCGTGGTCGCGAGCCGGTAATTCATGATTCCTTTGAAGAAGTTGAAGGAAAAGCCAATCACCCCGCCATTGATGTCGAACACACCCCAGTTGAATACCAGGTCAGTGTTGGTGTTCTCGTCATAAACTCGCAGGGCGGTGTGACCGAAGTTGTCCCACACACTGTCGCCAACATCCACCGTAATGAGATAGAAATGAACTCCGCTCAGATCGGTGGGCACAGGGTAGTCAGCGGCAGACAGTTCCGGGTACTGGGCTCGAATAAAAGGAGCAGAGAGGGAAGTCACCAGGAGCAGATACAGCAACAGAAATATTCTTGATTTGCCACCAGGACCTAAGGCCCCGAAATTGTTACCGACTTGGCCTGCAGTCATTTGTCCCTACACTACCCTTTCGCCCCTTGGGCTCGCTTTTCCGGCCAACGCAGTGATAGCCAGAGTCGAAAAACTGAATCTTATCAAAGATTTAGTTTCATTCAAGGTTGAGGATCAATGCCCTTGGGATCGGGATGGGGCGGGTTCAGCAGGAATTCTCAGGCATAAAAAATCCCCACTCCCTATCCGCCATATAGATGAGTGGGGATTCACGGAAAAGGCGTGAGTGCGAACAGATCTAAAGTGTGGGTTCTGCGAGGAATGACTGTTCGCACACCTTTCCGCTTGATGAAGAAGGTAGCAAAGCATTTCTGAACGGAATCTGAATAAACCTGAACAGGTGGTTTAGTTGGAAAATCGACAAGGATGTGCTGAGTGTGCAGCTATGAGAACAACACCGGCCCGGACGTTGGCGCAAAAAAAGGCCAGCAATTGCTGGCCTTTTTCCATTCTGACTAATCAGACTTAACGAGAATCTTCATTTTCCCGCTGTTCCGTCATCCTCTCGCCGCGCAACAAGTTCACCATGCCATAGTTGCCTTCATGGCAGGCGTATTCATAAATCTGCCCGTCCACTTTAGCCATAGTTACCATGGCAACGATTTTGTCCTTAAATGTGCTTGAATCCTCCACGGTGAACTCATACTCCATGGTATAGGGGTCAGTTCTGGTGAAGCGTTCCGTCAGCATTTTATCTTTTGCCGTCCCCAGACCGCTGAAACTCTGCGTGTAGTCATTGAAATTCCTGGTTTCCACCACCAATGTGTCACCATCCCAATATCCACGAGAATTGCCGGACCAGAGTCGCACATCGTCCGTTAAATGTGGTCGACCATCGATGGGAATGATGCGTGTGGTATGGACCATTTCCGTAACCAGAGCAACGGTGTCTTTGCTCTGAACAATCTGAATATTGTTGTTGTAGAGATTCGGAGTAAATGGGGGCCCAGCATTAAAGCCAACCAGACATCTTTCTGAAAGACCCCGATCCTCCGGGCCATCTTTTGCGATACCACCAACAATGAATCTAACTGGCCTATCGCCTTCTACATCTGGACCAAGACCACCGTTAACACTCAAGGTACCCTCAACTATTTCCGGCAGTCGACCATTCTCGGGGTAAGTAATTAATGAAGTGCGATTGTCCTTACCACTTCCCATTTCTAACCAGAAAGTGTTGTAACCACCAGATCCGGAGTTATTAAGAGCCTGCAAGCCCAACTCAGTTTGCGCCGCCAGCGCTTCGATTTCCTCATCCGTAAGAAATTCTTTGTCACCAAAAAACCCGGGACGCTGCATTGGAATATTGGTCGAGAAATTCCACACACCTTCCAGATCAGGTTGTCCCCAATCAGTGAGTGGAACTGTGTAATCGTCTTGCGCGAATACTGTGCCCACAAAACCCGCCAGTAAAGCAGGCAGGGCCAGAAAGACCTTTTTCATAGTGTTCCCCAAAAACAAAGCATCGATGCGGCAGTGTACCCGATTTCACAGAATTTGTGCGCTGAATAGCAACAAGCAGCAGCCAACCCAGGTTCTGCTTAGCGGCAAAACTACCAGACCATGGGTATCCAATTGAGCCAGTTATCGGCCTAAAACAACACCAGATAGATGCCAAGAACTACCAATAAGATCAGTGAGTTAGACGTGTTACCCACACTTTTACGTGCTGCCTTATTGCTTGAATTTTGCATGGGCGTGACTCTATACCGGCTCAATGCAAGTCACTATGGGCCAGCTTCCTCATGTAAATTTTTACAGTGATTTGATAGGTCGCGGCCAGGCTACTTCTTTGCCTTGGATTTAGACTTGTTTTTGGGCTTCTTCTTGGATGCTGCGCGCAGAGCTGCCGCAAATGCTTTTGCACCCCAGTCCCGCATGACATCCAGGTCTTCCATCGCTTCTTCTGGAGCCTGGCTATAGCTCATCTGCATCAACTTACCGTTTTTGTTGTAGGTAAATGCTTGTAATCCCAGTGCTGTAAAATCTTCCCGGTTATCGTCATCCACTTTTAGATAAAGATCATTGTTGGCGATGAGACCAAACATAAGTCCGTCCAGAAAAATGCCGAAACCGCCGAACATGCGTTTGCAATAGCAAGGCCCTACACTCTGCAACAGGTCGACGACGTGGGAAGCAAATTCTTCTTGTTCTTTATTGATCGCCATTAGTGTTTGTGGGAGCAAATGCTATGATAGCGAGCCTTAAAACTGATGGATGTTGAGCACATGGCAGAAAGTATGAACGGCGCTACAGCTCTGATCAATACACTGGCTGATTGTGGAGTTGAGTTCTGCATTGCCAATCCAGGCACTTCTGAAATGCACCTGGTGCAAGCGCTGGACGCGGTGCCGCGAATGCGCTCAGTGCTGGCATTGTTTGAAGGGGTCTGCACCGGCGCTGCCGATGGCATTGGCCGCATGACTGGCAAGCCTGCGGCCACGCTTTTGCATCTGGGACCAGGTATGGCGAACGGTATTGCCAATCTTCACAATGCACGGCGGGGTAATGCACCAATGATAAACATCATTGGCAATCACCCGAATTATCACATTGGTTTTGATGCACCGCTCACATCGGATATAGATACGCTGGCAAAAAACTTCTCTTGCTGGATTAAATCCTGTTCGACAGCAGAAACTCTGGGGCAGGATGGTGCCGATGCCTATACCGCAAGTCTGCGTCAATCTTCAGGTTCGACAGGTCAGATAGCCACCTTGATTATGGGAGCTGATGCAGCCTGGGGAGAGTCACCAGGCCCGGCGGCACCGAATCCGGTTCCCCAGCGCGCTAAGGTCTCCGAAGCTACCGTTGATGCCGTAGCCAGCGTGATTGAAAAAGGAGCGAAAACCGCCCTGCTGCTGGAGCACCATGCTACCGAACAGGCCGCCATGGAAGCGGCGAGCAAAATTGCATCAAAAACTGGTTGCCGTTTGCTGAATGGCACCTTCCCGGCACGAGTTGATGGTGGACCAGGCAGGGTTTCCGTCGAGCGCCTCCCCTATTTTCCAGAACAGATCCTTGCCACCCTGGAAGGAGTGGAACAATTGGTGTTGGTAGGAGGCGAAGTGCCCGCCAGCTTTTTTGCCTACAGAGGCATACCGGGTCAGTTACTTCCTGAAGCCTGCGAAGTAACACGGCTGACAACGATAGAAGAAGACTCTATAGATGCCTTGCAGCATCTGGCAGAACGCTTGGGCGCAGAAAATGAGGCTGTCAGTCGTTTTGAAAAACAAGCAATCCCCAAACCCGATGGTGAACTCGATACCAAGAGCATCATTCAGGCGATCGCAGCCACTATGCCAGAAGAAGTCATCGTGTGTACCGATTCCGGAGGTGGCAATGCAGCCTATCCATTCTGTCAGAACAGTGCACCAAACAGTTGGTTGAGCCTGACTGGTGGCGCTATTGGCCAGGGCGGCCCTTGTGCCACAGGAGCAGCCCTCGCCTGTCCGGATCGCCCCGTATTAGCACTGTTAGGCGATGGTGGTGCCGCCTATACAAATCAAGCACTTTGGACACAGGCAAGGGAACAACTCAATGTCACCACGGTTATCTTCGCCAACAACTCTTACAATATCCTTAATGTAGAGTATGCCCGTCTAGGCGTGAAAGACGTTGGCGAGATCGCGGCGAGTTTGTTTGATATCGGCAACCCGGAAATAGACTGGGTGGCGATGGCCAAGGGCTTTGGCGTTCCAGGCGCACGTGCCGACTCTGCCGAGGAACTCTGCAAACTTCTGGAAAACAGTTATCAGACACCAGGCCCGTTCCTGATTCAGGCCAGTGGCGAAATGCAGCGCTAGAGGTGTGGCGCGCAATGCCACTATTGTCATTTAAGACTAGTCGATCCTTTGGTATTTCTGAATGCGTAAATTGATAACGTCAGCAATATAAGCATTGTTATCAAAGTCCAGCGTGAGCGCATGCGCCTCACCGAACTGACCATTCTCCCTGCCCGGTCGACCGATGGCCCCCAGCACTCGACCCGTCATATCGACTTTTGCCAGTTGACCGTCGAAGCCAGTGGTGATGTACATATAACCATCGTTATGAAGATGCAAAGCACAGACCATGGCATCGAACAGCCATTCACCAAGCAATCCTCCGTCTGTGTCAAAGCGATGGATACGCATGTTTTCCCGATCGGCTACATAGATCGTGTCTTGTGCATCGATCTCAATGGCATGTGCCACCCAGAACTGGCCTGCTCCATAACCCCGGCTTCCCCACTGGCGTATGAAGTTACCATCGGGATCGAACTTCAATACCCGCGGTTCACCAGAACCATGTCCTTGCGCGATATAGATATTGCCCTGTGAATCCAAGGCAAGATCGTTGGGTTGATCCAATAGCTGTGCGCCCGCCGCTTGATCCCACTCACCTCTTTGCCCGCGGGTGCCGATGGTCATTAGCTCATTACCATTAGCATCCAGCTTCAAAGCCACATGATCCGCTACGTCAGTAACCCAGATGTTACCTTCCTCATCCAGGTACAGGCCATGCGCGCGTCGTATCAAGCCTGCCTGACCGAAGGACCGAATGAATCGGCCGTTGTTGTCGAATTCTATAAATGGTGTTTCACCACGACTGAACACAAGCAGGTTTCCTTCGTTGGTCACCTGAATAGCGGCGTAAGACTCACCCTGAAACTCAGCTGGCATATCAAACGCTTCACTGAATTCGATTGGCACATACTCGGTTAAGGTATATGCCTGCAATGGAAACAACAGACGGTTTGGCCTCTGCGCTGCCACATCAAAAGATGCCGCAAGCAGAGCAATCAGACAGAAGGTCTTTATTATTTTCATAGTGACTCCTGAAACTTCTCTAAGCCCAATCGAAGTTCTTCTGGATATGGCCCAGTCTGGCGTAAAACTCGTCTGACATTTCCCCATCCCGTTCCGGTCGAGGCCCTAACAAGCTCACAACTGGAATAACTATCAGAGGTAATAACAAGGTGAGAAACGATGGGTCACGCCACTCACCCAGATAGGTGATCAATTCATACCACCATTGCGCGAAGCCTCCTGCCGTCGCGTTCTCGGCACCATCGAACAAGGTATTAAACAACCACATGATGAGGCCACCGGCGAAACCCGTTGCCATTCCCCAGAATACGCCCTGCTCTGTGGTACGTCGCCAGTAAAACACATAGCCCACCGCTATCGCAGGAGGCACTACCATGGCAAAACCCAATAAGAGTAACTGTAATACAGAAGTTATATTGCCCAGCCAGGCGATTACTGCCGCTGCGGTACCATAGAGCACGGTTACGATTTTGTAGGCACGCAATTTCTTATCGCTATCGAATGATTTCACTCCCGGCACCCAGTCATTCACGAACATCGTTGCACTGGCTAACAAGATTGGCGCACCAGAAGAAATCACCGCAGCTAATACGGCGGCCAGCGCAATACCACCAAGAATCGGTCCACTGTCAATCGCGAGCTGAGCAATATTGAGATAGCTGGTCAAGCCACTCTCGGCGCCATAGGAAGCTAAAGTCAGGATACCAATAAAGCCCGCTACTATCGGCATCAGAGCCGCGATAATTCCGGCCAGGAAGAAGCCGGGAATGATGTAGTCCTGCTTGCCTGCAGAACTGGCGTAGTTGGCATAGACAGAAGCTGCAGGTGTGTGAATCGTCGCTGAGATAAACAGCGCGATGATGGTCGCCCATCCGATACCTGCAAAACTCCACCAGCGGGTTTCATCTCTGCCCGACTCTGCCAGTCGTTCATAGCTGATGTTAACCACTTCCTGCCAGCCACCAAGACTATTCATGGCCACCAGACTTACTAATAATAATCCAAATATGATCACACTGCAGTGAACAATGTTCGCAACTGCGGTTCCTTTTAATCCTCCCGTGACAGTGAAGGTCACTATCAGAAAACCACCAATTGCGACGCCAACAACAAATGGGAGTCCGGTTACACCACTCACTATTGAACCGATGACATAAGGCTCAATGATGTTAACGACAAGGTATTCTGCCTGCACACAGAGACTGGTGAGCCACTGACAACGATAGGAGCCGAAGCGATGATCGAAGACCTGACCAACACTCACTACTTTCAAGCGACGGTAGGGAATGGCAAAGAACAATCCAACCAGGAACAACGCGGCAAAGGAATTCACTGCATACCAAAGATGTCCCAGGCCTTCGTTGATGACATCACCAGCCACGCCGTAAGTACCAGCACCACCAATCCGTGTGCCCGCAACTCCGGCCGCCAGCATGAAAATACCGAGACTGCCACCTCCGATGGCCCAGTCGTTAGCGTTGCTGTTGCTGCGATTTAGATAGATCCCGAAGGCTGCAAAAAATGCCAGGTAGGCAATGATGACAAAGGCAGTAATGCTCATGCACAGCTCCCGCTACTCTTATATTATTACTGTGGTGCTTAGCTGATTGTTCAGCTGGCTATGCCCTGACCTGCATCAAGACTCTCGCTACCAGACTCGGCATACTACACTAACGACAGAGGAAGTATCTATGCCCACACCTGAACCCGGAAGCGATGCCTGGTTGCTGCAAGTTAACGAAGAAATAGTCGATCCCGAACGTCCAATCATCGATCCTCATCATCATTTATGGAAGAAACGCTTCGGGCGCGATTACTTACTGCCGGAACTCTGGGCTGATACCAGCAGTGGACACAATGTTCAGAAGACAATGTTCATGGAATGCCGAGCCTTCTACCTGCGGGAGGGCCCAGACTATTTGCGGCCGCTGGGAGAGACCACGCTTATCTCTGAGCTGGCTACAGAAAGTGAAACGGAAAAAGCTAAGGCCACAATAGCAGGCATCATTGCCCACGCCGATTTGACACTGGCTGCTGACGCTGAAGACCAACTTATTGAACTATTGGAAAAACATGAAGAAATTTGTAAGGGTAAATTCAGGGGCATTCGCCATGCCGGCGCCAGAGACAAACGTCCGGAAGACCTGCTGATCCCAGGCGCTGCTCCTCCCTATCTCTATGGCAAAGAATCCTTTCGCAAGGGCTTGCGACTGCTAGCTAGCAGAAACCTGACTTATGACACCTGGCACTATCACCACCAGAATTTGGATTTTCTGGATCTGGCGCGAGATGTTCCGGAATGCACAATGATACTCGATCATTTTGGAACACCTCTCGGAGTCGGTGCTTATCGCTACTGCAAAGATGAAATCTACCAGGAGTGGAAACAGGAAGTCGCCGAAATTGCTAAATGTAAAAACGTCTATGCCAAGTTAGGCGGGCTGGCGATGCCTGACAATGGATTCGGATGGGATAAAGCCGATTCGCCACCTAGCTCAGATGAATTCCTTGCCAAGCAAAAGAAATACTACTTGCATATGATCGACTGTTTCGGGCCTGAGCGCTGCATGTTTGAAAGTAACTTTCCGGTTGACCGCCTCTCCGTAAACTATCACGTGCTGTGGAATGCCTTTAAAAAGATGACGGCAGATTTCTCAGAGGAAGAAAAACACGCTATGTTCTATGGCACAGCAGAAAAAGTTTACTCACTGTAATCAGACCCAGCTATGCCGGCCTACTCCACACTTATCTTTGATCTTGATGGGACACTGACCGATCCTGCTTTGGGAGTAGTGCGCTGCATGAACTACGCGCTGACCAAGTTTGATTACAGCCCGAGGCCTGAGCAGGATATCACAGTCCATATTGGCCCACCTTTGGAGCTGACACTGGAAAAGCTTAGTGGCAGCAGCGACGAATCCCATATCGATGAACTGGCGGCCGCCTACCGCGAACGTTATGCCGAGTTTGGCTATAGAGAAAACACTGTCTATGCTGGTGTGACCACAATGCTTGAGGCGTTGCGCAATCAAGACACAAGGCTTGGTGTCTGCACCTCCAAATTGCAGCCCTATGCCATCAAAGTGCTGGAAACGTTCGAGCTGATCGACTTCTTTGATTTTGTGTGTGGTACTCCCGGAAAAATGGCCAAGTCACAACAACTGCGGGAGTTGCTGGAAAATGACACGATAGACTCCAGATCGATCATGATTGGAGATAGAAACGTGGACTTGCAAGCCGCTCACAGCAATGGCCTGCAAAGCGCCGGGGTGCTGTGGGGATATGGTGATCTCACTGAACTCAATGCAGAGCAGCCGGCCCATTTGTTCGAACGACCTGAGCAGCTAGCCCAACAGCTCACAAGTTAACAGCTGGACGCTACCCTTTGTTCTGAATACGCTTGATTACCGCACTGCTGATCAAAACAACTCTATCGTCCACACTTAAGGTACAGCGCACGAACACGATTGACCTACCACGTCGAATTGTCTCTGCTTCGCCGACAATGATTTCGTCTTTATAGGCTGGTGCGATAAATTCATTGTTGCAGCTGACAGTGGCGACACTTTCACTGCTACCACCGTTCGCACCAAGACAAAGCGTGTAGTCTGCAAAAGCCATAAGCACGCCACCATGAACAGAATCATGAGCATTGCAATTGTGTTCTTGCACCTTGAACGCAGTGCGTGGGTGTTCCCCCTCCATATAAAAGAAGAATGGACCAATATAATCTTCAGCCTTATCACCTTCCCAATGGCGATAATGCTCTGGAATACCATAATCTTTTGCGTCAGTACTCATAAGTTGTTCTCGTAGGACAATCCTAGTCTCCACCTGGGATGATTACATCTACAGCGGCTCCAACGATGCGAAATGGTACTTTTATGACTTCGACTGTTGCACCTATCGCAGTGCCAACCACATTCCCTACCACACAACCCTGTAACATCGTGCTCAGCAACACAATGATCACTATCCTGCGCGGTAATCTCACTAAAATTTGACGATTCATATCAATAACTGCCAATAACCAACATTGAGATAGTTATCGAACTTTCGGCCAACTTCTTCAAATTCTCCAATCCGCTTGAAACCAAGTTTTTCATGTAAGGCAATGCTGGCGTCATTTGGCAGAGTAATACCTGCAATTAATGTGTGTATATCAGTATCGCGCAATGCCGCAATCAGGTGCTCATAGAGTCGACGTCCATAGCCTTCCCCATGCACATCCTGACGCAGGTAGATACTGACCTCTCTGGAGAATCGATAGGCTGAGCGCTCTTTCCAGCGCATAGCATAGGCGTAGCCAAGTAAACCATCGCCATCGTCAGCCTCAAGCACAAACCAAGGTCTGGTGCTGTCGGTCACCGCAATTCTTTGCGCCATATCCCCCGCAGATACCTCGGCTTCCTCAAAGGTAATGACGGAATTTTCGATATACCAGTTGTATATCTGAGCGATAGAGACGCTGTCTTCAAGGGTTGCTGGTCTTATATCTGGCATGTCTTAGCTTAAGGAAAATGAATCTAGAACTTGCTTATTAACCGCATATTATCGAGACCTGTGCCGGAATCCACAAGTTGCTGAAACTCCTCACCCAGACGCTCACTTGCTTGCAAAACAGACTGCCAGATCTCGAGGCGTTCCGCTTCCGAGTACTTTTCAAAATCTGTCCGGTCTGGAATTTTCTGATTCGGTAGTGTCGACACAAACTCATTGGAAGGCACCAGCATCACCACATTTTCAAAGTGATTGATTTGAGGTTTACGCCAAGCCAGTTGCTTGTCAAACCAGCCTGGAATGACTTTAGGGCTAAAGTGAGGATAGAGTACCAGCTCGGTGGATTCACAAAATGGCAAATCGAAATGATAGTCCGTAATGCCACCATCCCAATACAGTCCAGCATTTGCACCATGGATATCACGCACTCCTTCCAGCACAAATGGAATCGATCCGCTTGCAATCAGTGCATCCAATAGGTTGGACTCAGTCAGCGCAACCAGGCTCGTGTCAATATCTTTAAGATTACGCCACGGGCTATCCTGCACTGCATTGGTAAATAAAGTGCGCTGGAAAAACCAGGATAAAGTACTCCTGCTGACTACATTAGCTAAGGCGCTAATACCAAGGAACGCAGTCTGCAAGACTTTGGCTCGGGAGGCGCCGAAACCTTTGCATCGATCGGCAACAATATGAGTCCTGATGCGGGGATTATTTACCACTTCTTCACAGCCATCAGGACCCAGCACGTCAAGCAGCATGTCGCGCATCTTGCCTGTGATCTCTTCCACACTGGGTGTGGCTGTGTAGGTCTGCCCACTGTATCGCAGAGCCAGTTCATCGATGGCTCGAAGGGGGTCCGCTGTTGCCAGACAACAGAGTCTCCAGGCTCCCGCCGAAGATCCCAGGGTATACAACGGGCCCGATCTGCGTGGCAAAAATTCACCGAACAGAAAACGATCCAACCCGTACAATACAAACCACTTCGGGCCGCCGGAGGCACCTAACAGAACTTTGAATTGATCAGGATGTATCCCTTCTTGTTGTAGCCGCTCGTAGGCTACAGGACCGGCATAAATAGAAAGCGCAGACATGGATGGGAATGATATAATCGCGCGGCGTCGCACGTCACCTGGCCAGCACTGCGCTACGTCGGCCGATTTAACTCTGTTAGATTCCAGAGACCACGAAGTATGCCCACCTCATCGTTGAATGAGCGCAAAAATCTGCTATTTCTGCTAGCAATTGGTAATACCATTGCGTTCGCAACCTGGCAGGTACTGCTGAACAATTTTGCCGTTGAACAGGCCGCGTTTACTGGCGAAGAAATCGGAGTACTGCAGAGTCTGCGGGAAGTGCCCGGCTTCCTGGCGTTTACAGCGATTCTGGTAATGCTGCTGATTCGCCAGCAGAACTTCGCGATCTTGTCGCTGATAACGCTAGGCGCTGGCACCGCGATCACTGCGATTTACCCATCAGCATTATGGTTGTATTTCACTACAGTGATCATGTCCATTGGCTTCCACTATCTGGAAACTCTGCATAACTCTCTAAGCTTGCAATGGCTAAGCAAAGATGAAGCCCCCAAGGTGTTGGGCCAACTCCTTAGTACTCGGGCAATCAGCAACTTCGCTGTGTTGAGTTGTATCTATCTCTATCTTTATTTATTTGCAGCCAATTATTTTCTGCTCTATATGCTCGCTGGATGCATAACAATTGGCATAGGTATTTTTTGCTGGACTGCCTTCCCTCACTTTGAAGACCAGGTAGCACAAAAGAAACAACTGTTTCTGCGCAAACAGTACTGGCTGTACTACCTGCTTACTTTCCTCGCTGGTGCCCGACGTCAGATATTCGTCGTGTTCGCAGGATTTCTGCTGGTTGAGAAATTTGGATTTCCAATCGAAAACGTGGTGCTGTTAACCCTGGTCAATGCAATATTGACGTTCTGGCTGGCACCAAAAATCGGAGCATTGATCAGCATCATTGGCGAACGACGAGCTCTGACGCTCGAATACGTTGGCCTGATAATCGTGTTCGTAAGCTACGCATTTGTCGACAGTATTGCTGTCGCTATTGCGCTTTATTTGCTGGATCATCTGTTTTTCGCCATGGCTATTGCAATCAAGACTTATTTTCAGAAGATTGCTGATCCTGCAGACATCGCTGCCACTTCCTCTATCAGCTTTACCATCAATCATATTGCAGCTGTCGTGCTGCCAGCACTACTGGGTCTGGTGTGGGTGGTCAACCACAGCGCCGTATTTTTGATCGGCGCTGCGATCGCAGGCGGTTCCTTATTGTTATCCCAACTCATTCCTGACCGTCCAACAATGGGCCAAGAGACTAAACTGAGTGCAGCTGCTGAGCTGCAAACATCGGAATAGCCAGTAGACTGATCTGCTTGCCAAGCCATGAAAGCGATTAGCCCTACAGTTAAACATTTAGTCTTGATTGGCGGCGGTCACAGTCATCTCTCCGTATTCCGCCAGTTTGGCATGCGGCCCGTACCGGGCCTGGCACTGACTCTGATCAGCAGAGATGTAGTGACTCCCTATTCCGGTTCGCTTCCTGCTTATCTCGCCGGCAATATCAGCTTCGCCGATATGCATATCGATCTGCGCCCGTTGGCACAATTCGCCAATGCCCGGCTGATCCAGAGCGAGGTAAGCGAGTTAGATCTGGGCGCAAAGCGCATCGTCCTCGCCGATAGGCCAGACATACCCTTCGATATCCTGTCACTGAATACTGGCTCGAAGCCTAACGCCGAGCGCATTAGCGGCGCAGCACAACATGCCACTGCGGTGAAACCAATTGATGTTTTCCTTGATCAATGGGAAAGCTGGCGCGAACGAATCCGCAAGCAATTGGCCGCTGGCAACAAGCACACCATGGCTATCGTAGGAGGAGGTCCTGCCAGCGTCGAAATAGCGTTCGCCACACAGCATCGAATCGCCAGAGAACTGGATTTGGACATTATCAGCGATGAAAGATTCAAGATCCTGATTATCAGTGCCGATGAGGACATTCTCTCATTACACAATACCAAGGTACGTCAGTTTGCCCGCGATGAGTTGCGCAGAAGAAACATCGAAGTCCAGCTTGGAAAGCTGGTAGTCGAATTCAAGGCAGGCGAAGTTCTGTTCAGTAGCGGTGACAGCATCGCAGCGGACTCCATAATCTATGCGACAGGTGCCAGTCTGCCGGAATGGCCCTTTGATTGCGGTATAGCACGCAGTGACGATGGCTTCATCAGCATTGAGCCCACCCTGCAGACCAGTAGTCATGACTTCGTATTCGCGGCAGGGGACGCTGCCACGGTTATCAACGAACCCCGCCCCAAGTCTGGTGTGTATGCGGTTCGCCAGGGCAAGGTACTGGCCAATAATCTTCGTCGCTTCGCCACCGGCAAATCCTTAAAGACCTACTTTCCGCAGCGTAAAGCTCTGGCACTGATGAGTATGGGAGACGGCAAAGCCATCGCCTCAAGAGGGGATCTTTTCCTGCAGGGGCGTGCCATGGGCAGTTTGAAACATCAGATTGACTCACGCTTCGTAAAGAAGTTTTCCAGCCTCCCCGAGATGCCTGCGGAATTGCAATTAGAAAAGGGCCTTGTGGACGCGGCAACCGAGGCTCAACTTAGGCAACACGCTATGCGCTGTGCCGGCTGCGGTGCGAAACTTTCGTCGGACGTATTGACTGAAGTGCTGACCGAACTCGAGTTTCCGCAGCAAACCGATATCCTGCACACCACAGGCGGCATCGAAGACGCGTCCCAAATTAAACTCCCCGATGGCCGGCTCTTGTTGCAGAGCGTGGACTATCTGAAGTCATTTGTTAATGATCCGTGGCTTTTTGCCCGCATTGCCAGCATTCACTGCATGAGTGATATACATGCCATGGGGGTTCAACCTCATTCTGCCCTTGCTGTTGTCGGTCTGCCCTTTGCCAGTAAACGCTATAGCCGCCAGCAACTGCGAGAAGTGATGCAGGGCTGCGCCCAGGAATTGAACGCAGTGGGTTGTTCTCTGGTTGGCGGGCATTCTGCCGAATCCGAAGAATTACAATTCGGTCTGTGTGTTAATGGTTTTGCAGAAGACCAGGCAACACTTGGTAAAGACAAGGCGCAAATCAAGGATGTGATTATCCTTACCAAACCATTGGGCACCGGCACCCTGCTGGCTGCCGACATGCGCCACCAGGCTAAACATAACTGGATGCAACAGGCGTTTGCCTGCATGCTACAGTCCAGCGCCGACGCTTCGCAATTAATTGTGGCACATGGCGCTAATGCCTGCACCGACGTTACCGGCTTCGGACTCGCTGGCCATCTACTGGAAGTCATCGAAGCCAGTCGATGCAACGCTCAGATCGAACTGGACAAGATCAGAGCGATTCCAGGCGCAACTGACTGTCTTGAGGCTGAGATTTTCAGCTCTCTGCATAAGGACAATCAACTGGTTCAACAACATCTCAGAAACTTTGAAGCCCACGCAACGAAGCCTAACTATGAACTGCTGTTCGATCCCCAGACTGCAGGCGGTCTGATGTTTACCCTCCCTGAGACTAACGCTCAGGCCTGCTTGAGCGCACTGCACGAAGCCGGCTATGAGGCTGCTGCCATAATCGGTGAAATCCAGCCAGCGGAAAACGGAATTAGCACAATTAGCCTTGTATAAGCTTGTTGGATGTTGCATAGCAGCTACTGTATAGTCCGACGGGATTCACAGATGAAGTCGCATCGGCCACCGAAGCCTGAAATTGATGAAAATATTTATCCGTACAACCGCCTTAATTGCAATCTTGGCTAGCAGCAGTTTTTCTTTTCTTGCAATGGCTCAAGACGGCGCCAGCAGTGTCCTGGACCGCTATGGCGGACTGGATATCACCAGGGAAGGCCCTACCATAGATGCGGATTTAGCGCGCAAAATGTTCCGTCGCGGGAACACCTACAGCAACCTCGAGCGATTCGATGAAGCTATCGAAGAGTATCGAAAAGCCATAAGTGCCGACCCAAACTATTCAGATGCCATTCGTAACCTGGCCAATACCTACTACTTCCTGGAGCGTTACGCTGAAGCCAAGCCATTGCTGGCTCGCTTTATCGAACTTCAAACATCCACTTCCGCCAGCCTGATCGCCGCCGTGCAGACTCTCGGAAAACTGGAAAGAGATGACCGCAACTACGCAATTGCAATTGACTATGATGTGCGCGCTATTGAACTGGACCCTGACAATGACTCGCAAGTACATATCATGGCGAACACCTACAATAATGCCGGTTATGCTGCGGAAGCGATTCGTATTTATCAGGCCGGCATTGCGGCCATGCCAGGCAACGCGTTTTTTGATCGTAGCCTCGGTCGCATCTTAGAGCAGGAAGGAAGACTGGAAGAGGCATTGATCGCTTACCAGAGCGCTGCCAGTAAAGATCCCGAGTCAGATTTCTATGCCGATCTGGTGGAAAACACAGAGCGTCGGCTACGACGCTAGCCCGCTGATTTTCTGAGTTAACAATCCAGGCAAAGCTCACTGAGGCTTTGCTCTCGTTGCTCTGGCGGTAATGCGGCTATCTCTTTCACTCTCTGATAAAAAGCTGACATATCTCCATCAACTGCCGCCATCAGCGCATTGAAATGAGGAACCAGGCTATTGTAGGACGCCACGGTTGAGAGCTGCGCATTGTTCAAGGAGCGTGCAAACCAGCTATCATACCCGGCGTATCCTCCCCAGCCCCGTTTAATCCGTTCGTAGTCGACTCGCATCTGTTGTTGTAAATCCTGTTTCTGATCGCGCATGTCCTCAGTATCCATATCCCTGTCATAGAGTTCAGCGAACTTCTCGCGCCAGGCAATCACCAGATCGACGAATTCCTGCTGGCGGGACAGAACAGCATCTGCGGTGGTGACAGACTCTTCCTGGTTTTTGCTTTTCAGCCAACGCCGCACACCTTCTCTCTCCACTGCCGTAGCGTAACTCTCGTTAAAGGTCGTATCGCCTTGGACATACAGGACCTGATGAGCCAACTCATGGAAGATCAATCCCGCCAATTGATAGTCCTGCCGGTTAATCACCGTACTCAGCAAAGAATCATCAAACCACCCCAGTGTCGAGTAGGCATCAACACCGCCGGTGTAAACGTCATAACCTTCTGCACTGAGTCGTTGCGCATAGTTGGAGGCCGCATTTTCCGAGAAGTAACCGCGATAAGAAACACAGCCCGCGATGGGATAACACCAATTGATGGCTTCAGTAGAAAACTCAGGCGCAGCAAAGACGTTCCACACCACATGCTCTCTTCCTACATCGACGAAAGTGGAATAATTGTTTGCAACCGGTAACTGCATTTCAGTCTCAGCGAATTGCCTCAATTCGAGGACCAACTCAAGCTTTTCCTTCAACTGGGCAGAGACGGTGTCATCCGCCAACAAGCGTTCGATGTCTTCACGCCCGGTCATAATAGACAACTGACCACGGGCAGCCTGGGTGTAATACCCGACGGTTTCGCAAGAGAGTAAGAAGATTGAAAGTGCACCAAGGACAAGGAGCTTTATTAGCTGGGGTATTCGATTCACGATTTCTAATCAACTCCCCGCTGTGAACCTTGAATGGTCACCAGGATAGAGCGAGCACCTCCACTATCCCGATGTTCGCCCAGGTAGAGGCCCTGCCAGGTGCCCAGGTCCAGTCGTCCCTGACGAATGGGCAATGTTAGTTCGCAGCCCAGCAAACCCGACTTGATATGTGCGGGCATATCATCCGCACCTTCATAGGTGTGCTCATAGTATGGCGCATGTTCTGGCGCCAGCACGTTGAAGTGGGATTCCATGTCTCGCCGCACAGAACTATCAGCGTTTTCGTTCACGCTGAGTGATGCCGAAGTGTGCTTTAGCAAAAAATGGGCGAGGCCGATGTCAATTTCTTTAAGCTCAGGACATTGAGCCAGCACTTCATCGGTGACGAGATGAAAGCCTCTGGGTTTAGGTGAGAGTGAAACCTGCTTCTGCAGCCACATCAGGGATCGATAAGTTCTATTTCAAACAAGTTGGCCCAGTGCTTCCCTGTGACGAACAGCCGTTGCTGATCAGGGTCCCAGGCGATACCATTCAACACTGCCTCAAAGCTACCCAGCTCTGTTTGTTCTGATAAACCGGTCAGATCGATCAGCGAATTAACATTACCACTTTCAGGGTTGATACGGACGATAAAATCGGTCTGCCACACATTCGCCCACACTTCTCCGTCGATGTACTCCAGCTCATTCAGGTTGTTTATCGGACTATCATTTAGTGTCACGTTGACCCGACGTGTAGGCACAAAATTTTCCGGATCAATGAATTGCAGTTGCGAAGTACCATCGCTGAGTATGAGTTGTTCACCGTCATAGGCCAAACCCCAGCCCTCAGTGGCATTGTAATGAGTGCCCAGCTGTTCGAATGAGTTTTTGTCGTAAACAAAAACCATATGGGACTTCCAAGTGAGTTGATAAATCTTGTCGTCTACTAACTCTATGCCTTCACCGAAATAGCGATTGGACAAGGACTTGGACATGAGCACACTGGCATCATCAAGATTCAGTTTGCTCAGACTGGATCGCCCTTCTTTTCCTGTTCCCTCATATAAGTAACCATCATGAAAAAACAAGCCCTGGGTAAACGCCTGAATGTTGTGGGGATAGGTGTTGACGATCCGATAGCCATAGCGGGTCAACTCCTCCTGTGCGGTGACGGGAAGAGCGAATAGCAATATGGCGATAGCCCAAATTCTCATATTCACAATGTTACCAGCTCAGAGGTCTATTATAGAATGGGATAAATGCCTGATTTCCTCACCAAAACGACAGCCTGGGTGTGCTGGTCGCCAGAGTGCCGGGGAAGTAATTCGAGAAGGAGCCTTCTAGATGGAAGACTGTTTATTCTGCAAGATTGTTGCCGGTGATATCCCGGCAGATATCGTTTACCAAGATTCTGATATCACTGCATTTAGAGATATTAATCCGGCCGCCCCTACCCATATTCTGGTCATTCCCAACGAGCACATAGCTGCGATAAACGAAGCCAGCCCGGAACACCAGGCATTGCTGGGCAAGCTGCTGCTTGTGGCCAACCAGATCGCCGAACAGGAAGGACTTGCTGAAGACGGTTTTCGTTATGTGATCAATACCGGTGGCCATGGCGGACAAACAGTTTTTCATGTTCATCTCCATATTCTGGGCGGACGCCAACTGGCTTGGCCTCCGGGTTAATCCAACAAGCCTGCGATCGCTTCCGCGGTGGCAGGCACCACAGACCGTTCGGTGATCAGCGCGGTTACCAGCCGGGCCGGTGTGACATCGAAACCTATGTTGCTCACTGCGGTGTTCTCCGGCGCAATGGCGACCCGTTGCGGAACACCGGATTCATCTTTACCCATGAGTGTTAATACTTCCTCCGCGTCGCGCTCTTCGATAGGAATTTCCTCATGACCGTCTTCGATCGCAAAATCGATAGTTGAGATTGGCAGCGCCACATAAAAAGGAATGCCGTTATCATTTGCTGCCAATGCTTTGAGATAAGTCCCAACTTTATTGCAAACATCACCGCGGCGTGTGGTGCGATCACTGCCAACCAAACACAAATCTACTTTGCCCTGTTGCATGAGATGACCCCCTGCATTGTCTACCACAAGGGTATGGGGAATTCCGCGCTGTCCCAGTTCCCAACAGGTGAGAGAGGCGCCCTGGTTGCGCGGCCTGGTCTCGTCCACCCAGACATGTAGCGGTATGCCCGCGGCAGCCGCCTTGTATACGACTGCGAGCGCCGTACCCCAGTCCACAGTGGCCAGCGCACCAGCATTGCAGTGGGTGAGAATATTAAGCTGCGATTGTGTCGCTGACTTGCGCTGCCAGATCTCCTGCAGCACTGCTGCGCCCTGTTCACCAATAGCTTCACAAACCGCAATATCTTCCTTTTCCAGAATCTGGGCCAGTTCCAGTGCTCTACCTGCAAGCTCTTCGGGGGCAACAGACGCCAATCCATTGTGGCAGCGCTGCAAGGCCCAGTGCAGATTAATCGCCGTCGGCCGGGTGGCGGCCAAAGATTGAATGGCCGACTCCAGTACCGAGCTGTCTTCCCGCAGCGCCAGATAGATGCCGTAAGCCGCAGTCACTCCAATTAGCGGTGCGCCCCGCACCTGCATCGATTCGATAGCAACACAGACATCTTGTAATGAATTTAACGAGGCTATGGCCAACTCGTGAGGTAACCTGGTCTGATCAATTATCCTGACCGTATCCGATTCTGTGTCATACCACAGACTCTGATGACCACCCCCGGCGCTGGTCATGCAGCTTAGATCACGCGCTCGTTGCCACCATCGATGGCAATTTGCGCTCCAGTAGTTTTGCTAAAAGTCTGACTCAGCAAACTCGTTGCAACTGCCGCCACATCCGCGGAATTCAGTTCAGTGCCGAGCACATTGGCAGTGCGATACTCTTCCACGCTCATACCGTAATGCGCTGCTCGTTGCGCCAACACTTCATCGGTCCAGATAGCCGTGTCGTAAATGGCGTTGGGGTGTAACGAGTTAACTCTGATACCAAAGCTTCCCAGTTCCAGGGCAGCAACTCTTGCCAGCTGATTCAGACCCGCCTTGGCCACAGAGTAAGCTGCCGCTCCCGGCCCCGGTGCCGGCACATTCTTCGATCCTATGATTACCACCGACGGATCAAATCCGTTTTTGAGAAACGGAATACAGGCCCGAAGTAATCTCATATGAGAACTCATATTGAGTTCTACTGATTGCTCCCAGGATTCGTCCTCTAGTGATTCGATAGGGCTGCTCGACGGGAAGCGGCCGGCATTGCTCACCACCAGATCGATTCCCCCAAATTCCTGCACTGCCTCAGCCAGGGCGGCCTGAATTTGACCCGCTTCAGTAACATCGCAGCTTATCGGCAGCACGGAACTCTCCTCGAAAGACATCTCCTGAATATCCAAAGCAACGACAACTGCACCCGCAGCCAGCAAGGATTCAACGCAGGCCCTGCCAATTCCTGAGGCTGCCCCGGAAACCAGAGCCACCTTACCCTCGAACTCTGCCCGTTGATTTCCCGACTGCAACTTGGCTTGCTCCAGTTCCCAATACTCAACGGCAAATAAATCCTGCTGTGGTAGAGCTGTCCAGCCACCCAGCGCTTCTCCATGTTGAATCGCTTTCAGGGTGTGGGTCGAGATGTCTGCCACGATACCGAGCCTTTTCCGGTTCGCGGCCATATAGATCATTCCTCGATCTTTAAACACCCCGTAGCGTGGCATGGTGTCGAGCATCTGATGATCGCCACTGCTGTGCTGTTGAAAATACTCCTGATACAACTGGCTGAATGCTTCCAAATCTCGTCGTGGGTCCGCATCAAACCCAGCGGCAAAAGCTTTCGCATGTATGGTGTGGTCGGGCGTCAATGGTCCTCGCTGAGCCAGCTCCACCGCATTTTCCAATTTAGCAAAGCCCGCAGCTTCTGCCGATGTGTCACAGCGCACCAAAACTGGACCACCGAATATTTCACCGGCGAATTTACGCAAGCGACATAGATAATCCAAATCTGTGGCACCAAGAGTGACGTCAGATTGCGCAAGTTGAGCAGCGCCATGCTCGGCAAGATAGTCTTCAGCCTTACTTACCAATTCAATCATGGTTTCGTAACTGGTTTGCGCGTCATCGTGGAAAGTAAATATTCCATGATGCAACAGAACGATACCCTTGAGCTGAGACCAATCCACAGCGGCAGTTGCCTCGGCCACCTGTTTTGCTAATACAAAGCCCGGCATGATGTAGGGCAGGATAAGCACCTCTGCGCCATACAGATCCGCCAGAATTTCTTCACCCTTTGGCGTATTGCTGATAGTTACCACCGCATCGGCGTGGCTGTGATCGACAAAGGTATGGGGAATCAGCGCGTGTAAAATAGCTTCAACCGAAGGGGTCGGACCGGTGGGATCAAGCAAGGCCAACCGCAGTTGCCGCATCATTTCACTATCTGAGAGTTGAGAAAGTTGCCCCAACTTCTGCAGATAAGACAATCTGGTCGGGGGGAAGCCAGGCGACTCAATAGTGCGTAGATCCCACCCTGAACCTTTTACATAAAGAACGTCGGTCTTCTCACCAAACACATCGGCAACCTCTCCTTTCACAGAGGTGTTACCGCCACCATGCAGCACCAGATCGCTTTCGGCACCCAATAGCTGTGAAGAGTAGACTCTGACAGCGACGGGATCTTCACCAGCGAACTGGGCTACTTGTTCTCTGTTCCAGCGATTCTTCATGACCTGCAGTTTTACCCGATTGCAGCGTTCAATTTATTTAACCCAAACAAAAAACGCAGCATCAAAGATGCTGCGTTTTTTTCAAGCCTGGTAAATTCTAGTTGGGTTCGACAATCGAAATATTCGCCATCCCCGCCTGCCGAGCCGCATCCATAATCATTACCAGAGTGCTCACATCCGATGAGTGGTCGGGCTGAATAATGACTGATGCCGCAGGATTCTCAGCCTTTAGCTGGTCGATATTCGAACGGACCTGGGTTTCGATAATCGGTCGTGGATTACCATTCAGAATAATCTCGTTATTGGGACCGATTTCGAAAAGGATGTTCTTCTTATCCGTATCATCAGGTGGCGTTTCGTTATTGTTATTGTCGCTGCTGGCTGCGTTGATTGCTGTTTCCGACAGAAAAGTCGCGGTCACAACGAAAAAGATCAACAGGATAAATACCACGTCCAACATAGGAGTCAGATCGATCTTGGCATCATCCTCAGACTTCTTACCGGAGATTTTTTTCATTATTCGGCCCTGGAACTGGTTACTACGCTAGCCTCAGAGTATATCAGCGCTCTGGCCGGAAACAAAAGCCTGGGTCGGCAATGGAACCCCAGAAACCAGGAAGGAGGCCCTTGGCCTCCTTCAAAGTGTGGTATTTCGTAGCACTTGGTGAGTAGACTCTTGAGATTCCCGGCTTTTCCGGACAGGGTGGCTACTTCTTCAGAGAATTGACAGTGAACTTAATGAGATCTTTGAGCTGTCGAGCATTCTTGCCATCACGGGAATTTACCCTGATTCCATGTAGCATATTGACCAGAATGTCAGCCGCCGATTCAACGCTCACCCCTTTCTTCAGTTTACCTTTCTTCTGCGCCTGTTTCAGCCGCAGCACCAGAGGCTTTCGAATATTCGCCAGAGAGGAGCGAATCACTCGCTTCATGTCTCTATCGTAATTGATACTTTCGCAAAGCGAATTAACCAGCAGGCAACCCATAGCACGATGCTTGTTACTGATACTTAAAATAGACAAATCGAAATACGTATCGATAGATTCCCAGGGACCGAGCTTTTCATTCTTTAAGGAATTCGTGATCTGCTCTTCAACGATTGCGTTGTATTGGTCTACACAAGATTTAAAGAAAGTTTCTTTATCGCCAAAGGAATTGTATAAGGTTCCACGATTGATTCCTGTGCAATCTAATAGTTTCTGGACCGAACTCGCCTCGTATCCTTCTTTCCAAAACTGTTCCATGGCATTGGTCAATACCTTTGCCTCTTCGAATTCGACTGGTCGTGCCATCGTTGTTTCTTGATTCCTTAAATCTGAGTTAAAACTGCGTCTGGTTTTTCGCGCCTGTGGTCGAGTTCAATTTTGGTGCGTAGTTCGAGAACCCAGACCCCGGAAATCGAAAGCGCGCTATTGTATTACAGCGTCCGGAGATTTACACCAATTGTTCGAAAATTCGTTGAATAAAAACTGAATGTGACAATTTCAGTCATTTTTGAATGCTACTTCACCAATTCCTGACAGCCTGATGGGAGCTGAATCTTCTTTCAGGTGATAGGCAGCAAATCAATCATTGTGTACTGGTCAAAAATTGAACAGCTGAGATTTGAGTTTTAGAACAAAGGGTAAAGAGAGAATTGGAGTCTGGGTTTTTCAATAATCCTGCTAAGAAACCCCAACGTGGCTTTAAGTTATGCCTGACAATAACCTAAAGGTCCATCAGTCCACCGAACGCACACCCCCAACGTGGCTATAAGTTCTGTGCGATGGTAACCGTTAGGCCTATCAATCCTCCGAACGCCAAACCAAACATATCTATAGGTTTTGCACAACGGTTATGGTAAGCCCAATGGTTCCTCCAAACACCGCTCCCCAAACAACTAACCACCCCAGGTGTTTGTGAATCATCTGCTGCACGATATCTTTCACCATGGCAGGGGTCATCTGATCCAGTCGCTGGTCAATAAGTTCCTGAAGTTTTTCCAGGATCGCCTCTTCATCTAACGCACCCTGCAGCGCCTCCTGCACTTTCTCCTGGAATCCCGAATCAGCAAACTGATCGCGGAAATAGTCCCGCATCTTCTCCACGAATGGATTCTTCAAAGGATTCAGTGCATCGCGCCCACCGAGCATACCCAACATGCCAGCAAACGATGACCCCATGATTACATCGATCAGTGAATCGAAAGCTTGTTCCAGGTCTAGGTTGTCAATACTCGATTTGAGCTGCTCTCCCAGCCTGGCCGAGGTATCGCCGGCTCCATGGAAGAATGCTTCCAGGTCCCCATGTTTGAAGAACTGATCGAGAATTAGATTCCGAATACCCACTTTGAAATCTTCGAATCGAATTTGAATCACACCAGAACCGTACAGACCAGGCACTCGCTCGAATAGCATGTGCACCGCTAGCCAGTTAGTGATACCGCCGGATAAGGCGAACAGACCAGTATTCAACACATAGACCTGATACGGTCCAGTCATGAGCAGTCCTGCCAGCACCAGCGCGCCGGCCAATCCATTGCTAATCAGACTCTTATTGATGGTGATTCCTACTCTGTCTGGAAATTTGAGGCGGCATCATAAATGATCGTGATCAGTGGGAGCAAGCTGAGCTAATACAGGCCAATCCTGATGTCTTTGTCGCCAGTGAGTTTCTGTTGCTCGCTGACAGGCATGCGGGAACGAACGTCGCGGAGATAGTCTGTGTTAATCTCCGCAATCGCTATGCCTTCTCCCGTAGCAATCTGGTCGAGCACCGATCCCCATGGATCAATTATCATCGAATGCCCCCAGGTTTCCCTCCTTTCACTATGCTTGCCGCCCTGTCCCGCAGCGATCACATAGCATTGGTTTTCGATAGCCCGCGCTCGTAACAGGGTTTCCCAATGGGCCTCGCCGGTAACCTTGGTAAAGGCAGACGGCACGGTGACCAACTCTGCCCTGTGGCGAAACAACTCCCGATACAACTCTGGAAAACGCAGGTCGTAGCATACACTCAATCCCAGCCTTCCCAACTCGGTATCAACACAGACAATTTCGTCCCCTGCCTCATAACTGCGAGATTCGGAATAGTTGGCCTGGGAATCGTTTACTGAAACATCGAATAGATGCATCTTGTCGTAACGTGCCAGGCAGTTGCCGTCCCTGCCGAAAACCAAACAAGCTGGCCGGACCCGGTCTTCATCAACCAGATAGTCTGGATCGTCAGGGTCTTTATTTGGCCGCGAGGACAGCGGGATGGTGCCACCAACCAGGATTAACTCATTTTGTTGCGCTTGTTCTGCCAGGAAAGACTGAATGGGTCCATTGCCAAACTCTTCAGCGAAGGGACGCATTGGCCCTCCTTCCAGGACAGCAAATACTTCTGGCAGCAGGATCAATTCGGCACCCCCGGCGGCAGCCCGTTCGATCAGGCCTTGCGCAGTCTTGAGGTTGGCATCTACATTGCCAGAGCTCACCATCTGCACAGCAGCAACTTTGCGCTTCATGATTGCATTCCGAACTACTTTGAAATTGAGCTTATAGTGTTTGGCGTGGGACTAACAGAGTGATCTACTGAAGCTGGGGGACAGCCTCATCGCCCTCAGAGTCTGGGGAACCGAATGCCTGTTTGAACTCCGGTTCCAGACCTTCAAAAGGCCCGCTCAGTGTATAAACAGCACTGGACAAGCTATCCACCTGATCACCAAAGATCTGATCGAACAAATAGGCACCCACAGCTAGAGGAATATTTGCCGTTAACAAACCAATCCAGGGCAGGTTGTCACTGACAGGTAAGGTAACAAACATTTCCCCTTCTATGTTCTCAGTGGCCAAATCCACATCACCGGTAATCTGGTACAGACTGCTCGGCCCTGAAATCACCAGGCGATCTTCAATATGCATAAGTCCCTCGTCGAGTGACAGGTTGCCACTGATTTCATCGAAGGCAAGACCTCTCCGTAGCAAATCATCACTAAACCTCAAGCGCTGAAAGATCGCTGTAAGGTTTATAAAACTAACCAGTCGCAAGGCTCCCTGACCACCAGAGTTTCTTAAAAAACGTCCATCTTCCACCAGCATATCGATACGCCCGCTTAGATTGTCGCCAGAGAAAAACGCAGGGGAACCTGGCCAACTCACCTCCGTTACGAAGACCGCGGAATCACTTTCCAGGCTTGGTGCATAGCCATTTGCCTGAAGTACTGATCCAATATCATTCGCAACCAGCACACCCGTTAACTCACTGACGTGTGCCTCTCCGTCGAATTGCCAGCGGAAAAATGGCTCCAGGGTTTCGAATCGGTCATCCAGTTCGTCCCGACCCAGCCGCAAGCCTCGAAAGTCGAAATTGAGGTTATTGAATTCTGCCCCCTCGTCTGTCGGTATCAGGTTAAATTCCCAACTGCCGTAATCACGAGAACCAATAGCAAACTCATCGGTGGAAAACTCCATCAGCGGCAATTCCCTGGGATCGAGATTTAGCAATGGATCAATCTGTTCTTCTTCAACTTCCAATCTAGCTGCAGCCCCGGCTTCCGCATTCTCTACCAGCAGTTGTTGCTCTTCCTCGTCATCCCCAGGCAGATACAGATAATCGAGGTCCACCAGCAGATAGTCCTGGCTATCGAAGGGGATGACGACCGAGCCCGCGACAGATTCACTGGCAACGGTGGCTAACCATCCTGAAACACCGGAATCGGGCACCATATGCATATCGACTGCCGCCAGTTCCTGATCGTAGAGTGAAAACACATCGGCACTTACCTCAATGAAGGCGATGCTGTTGCCATAGTCCGATGTGCTCTCACCTGCTGAACCAAGGGAACTCACAAAGTCCGTCCAATCCTGTAATTCAAAATAATCTACATTGGCGCCGATAATCAGGCCCTGATCCGATTCGACACTCAGCGCCATGGCTTCTTCTGAATCCATGCCAAGAGTCAATAGCCCGTCCTGCACGACGCCGTCATCGATCAGCAGGTCCATGTCGAGTTCCGGGCCCAGACTGCCACTGACTCCCAAGCGCTCCTCATCGAATTCCAAATGCAGGTTCAAGGACAAGGACTCATTTGCTTCTTTACTAAGGGGAGCCGGTAAGCTGAGCCCTGCACCCTGCAACTCAGATCGAAGGCTTAGAGAGTTGTTGATGGATTCCAGGCCAGTCTGATCTATCAGCATGCGTGCGTCATAGTCAAAGCCACCTTCCATGTAGACCAGTAAATCTCTTACAAACTCACTCTGTCGTGGCCAGGCACTCAAATCGGCAGGTGTCGTCCTGCCACTGCCCTCGACAATGATGGTTTCCAGCTCGTCATTTACGAACTCGGATGACAGATTAATATCCGCCGCTCCACCAAACATTTGAGCTGTCAAAGAACTGTCTTCCAAACCAGTCCGGGTGTCAAAAACCACAGGTCCGGTAAGTGCTGACACTGCCAGATCAAACTCAGGAATGTTTAGCGAGTTTTCACTCAGCAGGATGTCCAGTCTGACATCAGGCTCATTGTCATCCTGATTTAGTGGGATGACGACTTCCACATCTGCAGTGAAAGCACCCTCTGCCTCCCAGGTACTGAATGTCTCCCGCAGCGATTCGTCCACTGGTGTTTGCTGAAGGTAACCGAGCCCAGCTGAAGTAGCTGCGGCAGCCTGTCCTGTTATGTTCAGCCAACTGCGATCTTCCCCATCACGTCGAATTCGACCAATGGCATTTTCCAGATTCACTCCGAGACTGGAGCCCTCGTTCACTGCAATGTCGATATTGTTGTCATCCGTGACAACCAGCCCAGAAATCTGCTCCAGAATCGGCCACTCATCGCTGAAGTTAAGCACGCCATTATCTAGCTGAAAGAAACTTTGAAAAGTTTTGGTAACAGGCGCAGAACCGCCAATAGTATTTCCACGAAACAATACCGCGCTGTCTCGAATATCCCCGTCAACGATAGCCCGTTCCAGAAACTCCATACTATTGCGTAAATTGGCTTGCACCTGCGGACCGTCAGGCAGGTACAAGGATTTCTCTTCCGCATCGACGCGACTGGCACCAACCATAAGTTCCAGACTTGCTTCTCTATTCCCATCCGGGAAGCGGTGCACCAGGGAGGTAAATCGCAAGCGGGCATCAACAGCCTCGGACTCAGCCACTACCGTATTACTGACTAACTTGGTTCGTTCGCCATTACTCAAATCAACATCGATGAGCAAGCGGCCATTGACGTAGTCGTAGTCCCATACCCGGGTGAAGGTATTGGGTATATTAATGCTGAAGTCGGTTGACTCTACTTCGGCCAGACCAGTAACTCGCTCACTAACCGGGTCGAACTCAATCTCAAGAAAACCGGTAATGCCCCACATATTAGGCGAACCGCGAACAGAACCCAGCTCGATATCCAGCAGATTGGTGCGTGCAACAATGGGCTCCTGGTTTCCTGCTGCAAGTGGCAGAGCCAGGCTGAAATTTTGCAGACTGCCGTCGGGGGAATAACTGGTAAGTTGTTGTTGTGATGCTTCATCAAGCAAACCGCTGGCCAAGGCGAGATCACTCAACAAAGCGATGTCTATCTGGTCCGCTCGGGCCGTGAGCAACTGTTCAGGAACCCAGTAGAGATAGCCATTGAAACCACGCCAGAACTCGTCGCCAAAATTGACTGCCATATCTGCAAGTGCCACTTCCCAATGATCGAGTGCCAAACCGCGCGAAATCGCAGCGGTGCCATTGATGTCGGTAAGCTGCAGTGGTTCACTGTCGTCAATGGTAAGAATGAGGTCGTCAATGTTCATCGAGCTATTGGCACTCACAACATTGCCATCTGCCAGATCGATCCAGAATTCACCGCGCCCATGCAATGCCTCAATATTCAGCGCGCCGAGTTCCTGTTCTGCAAACAGCGCCGAATAATCAGCCTGTGGAATGTTGATATAGAGGCGGCCTTCTAATTCCGAAAGCTCACTACCCTGAACTTCCATAGAGAGGCTTAGCTGTTCGGGATTACGCTCAAGATTCGCATCAATATGAACGAAGTGCGTATCACCCTGATTCTGAATAGTCACCAGACCATTAGTAAAAGTCAGTGAATCGCCGGAGCGAGTTTGCACGTTGATCGCAACATTATTGAAGTCGAGCTGGGAAAAACTCAAAAAGGTCTGATACAAAGCATTGAGGTCTACTGGCTCATCCCCAGCTACATCCAAACCACTAAGTTGCCAACCTCCCTCAGCATTCTGTTCCAAATTGAGTTCGAGGCTATCGATAACAAACTGTTCTAGCACCCAACGCCTTTGCCAGACACTGCTGCGCATATCTACTTCAATAGTGGCTTGCTCAAAATACAAAGCGTTGGAAGCGATCTCGTCGGGGTGCATGTCATCAGAGACTGCCAGGCGCATGCCGTCGACATTAATGACCGGATTGAATCCACTGAAGCTTCCGGTTAATGCATCTACCGCGACGGGAATGCCGGTGTTGATAAATATCTGGTTTTCCAGAAATTCGGAATAGCGGGAAATGACAGGCATGAACTGACGCCCGGCACTGACATAGGCTGCTAAAAGCACAACTGCCACAACTACCAACAGCACCAGCTGCTGGTAAATTTTCTGGAAAAGAGTGGCTAACATAGTTGTTTCGTCTTGCTGCATCGCCTCACCAGCAGAATACGATTAGGGTTTTCCCTCAATGTATCTGCTGTTTTAGCCCAGCCTTGCTGAACTTGAACTTAAGGACCCTCTAATTAATGCAGCCTAGTAGAGAACGACATCAAACTGTTCCTGAGTATACATAGGTTCAACTTCGAATTTGACTGTCTTACCGACCAATTCTTCCAGGCCTGCCAGGGTATCCGACTCTTCATCGAGTAAGCGGTCTACGACAATCTGCGAAGCTGTAACCAACAACACATCATTCTCATAGGCTCTGGCAGTTGCCAGTATTTCACGGAATATTTCAAAACATACCGATTCTGCAGACTTCAGAGTGCCGCGGCCGTCACAAACAGGGCAATCGCTGTTCAGGGTCTGGCCCAGACTCTCACGGGTCCTTTTACGTGTCATTTCGATTAATCCGAGCTGCGAAATCCCGGTAATGCTGGTACGTGCATGATCTTTTTCCAGCGCTTTGGCAAAGATGCGATGCACCTGCCGCTGGTGCTCGGGATCTAACATATCAATGAAGTCGATAATAATGATGCCACCCAGATTTCGCACTCGGAGCTGCCTGGCGATAGTCGTTGCTGCTTCCAGATTAGTCTTAAGAATTGTTTCGGCATGATTGCGACTGCCTAGATATCCACCGGTGTTCACATCGATGGTAGTCATTGCTTCAGTCTGGTCGATGATCAAGTCACCACCGGACTTGAGTTTGACCCTTCTACCAAGGGCCTTGTTGATCTCATCTTCGATGCCATAAAGATCAAAGATCGGTCGGTCGCCAGAGTAGAGTTCTACGCGAGTATCCAACTCAGGCACATAGTCATCCAAAAAACCCTGTATTTCGGCAAAAGTTTCTTGATTGTCGACACGAATTTTTTCCACGTCCTGCTTAATCAAATCGCGCACCGTACGCATATAAAGCGGCACCTCTTGATAGACCGGTTTGATGCCATCTTTGCGCTCAATACGTTCTTCTACTTTATTCCACAAGCGATTCAGGAAGCGCACGTCTTCCTGCAGCTCTTCTGCGCTCGCTCCTTCCGCTGCTGTTCGAATGATAAAGCCACCGCGCTCTCCCCAGGTTTCTGATTCCAGCACTTCCTGCAGCAGGGCCATCAGTCGCTCCCTTTCCTCCTCATCCTCCAGGCGCTGGGAGATTCCCAGATGTTTACTGCGTGGCATGTAGACCAGATTGCGGGACGGCAGTGTCAGATGTGTTGTGAGCCTTGCCCCCTTGCTGCTGATCGCATCTTTCGCTACTTGTACGACGATGTCCTGTCCTTCCCGCAAAGTTTCCTGAATCGGTTTGGGAAGCTCATCACGCACTTCGAATCCTTCGGCATCAATCGCCGAAATATCAGAATTGTGAATAAACGCTGCTCTCTCTAATCCAATGTCGACAAAGGCCGCCTCCATGCCGGGCATAACGCGCACCACTTTACCGCGGAACACATCTCCGACATGACCGCGCTTGTTGTGTCGCTCAATAAAGATTTCCTGCAGCAGACCGTTCTCGATAAGCGCAACACGGGTTTCCATGAGCGTGACATTGATGAGGATTTCTTCACTCATAACTAAAGCACTACACCGCCGGCAACCAGCAAGGCACGTCAAACTCCATTAATAGCCTGGCAGTTTCAAACAAAGGAAGACCCATGACACCACTGTAGCTGCCACTGATCGATTGCACAAATACAGCACCCAGACCCTGGATTGCATAACCCCCAGCCTTGCCTTCTGGTTCGCCACTCTGCCAATAGGCTCGCGCTTCTCGCCCATCGATGTCGCGAAAGCGCACCGACGATTTCGACAGCGCCGTGCCCTGCCGATCTCGATTAGCCACGCTAATGGCAGTGAGCACCTGATGTTCTTTTCCAGACAAGGCCAGCAACATCGATACTGCCTCTTGTGCTGACTGTGGCTTGCCAAGCATATCCTCCCCCAGCACGACCACCGTATCAGACCCAAGCACCACAGTTTCGTCACTGCAGTCGTTCAGCGCGGCCTGTGCTTTTTGCTGGGCAAGTCTGACGACCAAGTGTTCAGGCGTTTCCTCTGCCAGGGCTGACTCATCGATATTCTGTGGCACTACTTCAAACTCCACACCAATCTGGCGCAATAATTCACTGCGCCTGGGGGAGGCAGATGCGAGTACGAGTTTGGCCACCGACACCCCGATTTCCTTAACTGTATGACGGGTGGAAATTAGTGTACGTCAAAACTTCGGCGAATGTGGCGCAGGAGCTGAAACAAGGAGGGCCAGATTACTGCACTGGTAAGCGCAGCCATCAGAAACATCAGGGAAGATGAAACCGTCTGCCCGGAAACAATCTGCAACCAATGTCCCAGCACCAGATTGATGCCAACCAATGCCAATACCAGGCCGGCTTGTTGCAAGGCAGAGAACATACGCAGACGCAGATGAAGGTTGAGAGTAACGTAGGCAATGATTACCAGACCCAGGGCATTCAACCCGAGTGTGGATCCTTCCAGAACGTCCAAAATAATTCCCACCACCCAGGCCGACCCAATGCCGACACGATACGGCAGGGCCATAACCCAATAGATCAAAACCATGGGAACCCACTCTGGCCGGTAGTTCATGGCCCATTCCGGGAACGGCACAATGGCCAATAGGTAGGCAATAAAGAAGCTAAGAAAAATTACCCAAATGGCATGGGCTCGTTGCTGCATAATCGGCCTACTGGTTAGGTGTACCCGGATCTACCTGTGACACCTGGCCCTCCAGTGTGCTTACCTCTTCTGCGGGTAATTCGTCATCTGTAAGCTCAAGCTCAGGAAACACTGTTTCTTCGTTAGCAAATACCAGCATCACATGCCGGGTACTCGCCATCTGTGCCAAGGGCCTGGCTTTAACGGTTGCAAAATCCTGCCCCGGATCTGAATACACACTCACAATCTCGGCGACTGGATAATTTTTCGGATACACCTGCCCCATACCGGAACTGACCAGCAGATCACCGGCCAGCATATCCTGAGTTTGGGTAACGAACTGTAGTTCCAACTCGGAAGCGGAGGTACGTGTGCCACGAGCGAGTGCACGTTCGCCATTGCGATTTACTTCCACTGGTGTGACATGATGGGAATCGGTAATCAACAATACCCAACTGGTATAAGGCAATACCTCAACTACCTGGCCCATCAGGCCGTTGGCATCCAGCAAAGCCTGCCCAATAAACACACCGTCCTCTGCCCCCTTGTTTATCAACACACGTTTCGAAAAAGGATCCGGTGATACATTGATGATTTCTGCCGGCAGCACTTCCCCTTCGACTACCTGGGTTGCTTCACGCAGGTCCAGCAAGCGGCTGTTTTCGCTGGCCAGCGATTCCAGTAACTGCAGTTCCCGTTGCGCTACCAACAGATCTTCACGCAGCTGTTCATTCTCTTCCAGCAAGTCAGTGCGCGAGACGAAGACATCGTCGATCCAGAAAGAAACACGGGTAGGGATGTCAGCCACCCAATAGACGGGGGTTGTCAAATAGCCAAGACCGTAGCGCACCCGATCCAGATAGTTGAAGCGGCTATCTGCAAACATCAGGCACACAGAGAGCAACAGAAAGGCGAGTGCCCTGTATTCCAGGGCAACGCCTTTTATGAACAGGGTCTTGTCGATGGCCGGCTACCTCGCAGTATTGGGAAAAATTATAGCCCTCCGGCCCAAAGGACGGAACTGCTCGCGGCTGGATTAGTCCAGGGTCACCAAATCGATATCGTGGGCATCCATCAGTTCCATGGCTTTACCACCACCACGGGCCACGCAGGATAGCGGATCTTCAGCCACGATCACCGGCAGGCCGGTTTCCTCAGACAAGAGCTTGTCGAGGTCCTTTAATAGTGCCCCGCCACCGGTCAGCACCAGACCGCTCTCGGCGATATCCGATGCCAATTCTGGAGGCGATTG
>JANQJM010000083.1 GCA_028281635.1 Pseudomonadales bacterium
TTTGATTCCTTCATGATGATCGTATTACCAAACGGCAATGTGTTAGTGGATGATGATAGTGGTGCAGAGCTAAACGCATCCATTCAAATAGAAAATGCCGCTATGGGAACTCACACCGTGGTAGTAACTAGTTACAGTGGGAGCGTAGAAGGTGAATATCAACTGCTGGCGACCGGTGCCAGCTCAGAGGCGTCACAGATTGTTAATGAGCCGGACTCTGTTACGCTTGCAGAAGCTTTTATTGCCCGCGACTACTCAACCCCGGAATCCAGAATAATTCTGGCCCGTTCTAGGCTTTCAAACACGGATTTCAGAGCCTCACTTACCACAGAGCTTACTCGTGTCAGAGAAAATGAATTAGATTATGACAGCAGGATTCAACGTATAACGGAAATCGAGAACGAGTTGGTCGAATTTGAGTCAGCAATTGAAACCTTGAGTCGACCTGATAGTAACCCAGTCATACAGATTCTTGAATCAGAGAGAGACGAGTTAATAAGGACTCTGGAGCAAGAACAAGAGAACGCCGACGCCATACTTTTACGCCAACGATCACTCCAGACAATCTTCGAACAACTCGAAGTGCTGGCCGGATACTACAAACGCATCGAGCAGCTTTAGATCGATCATGACAATGCCTCATCTGAAGAGGAAAGGCGATCCATTAATTCGCGAATCCTTCAACTCCAGGAATTAGTAGACGAGCAGTCCGTAGAGCTGCTAGATCGGTTGAGCGCATCAGCCAATCTAGAAGAAGCATATGAGATGTTTATACCATCCGTGATAAGGGCATCCGCGGATGTTATTGTGGCTTCCGCCCCATCAAGAGATTCGGGCTTCCGGCGTATTGGCGGCGATTTTGGTATTCCGGCCAGTGCCAGAAGCAGTCCAGGCAGAGGAGGAGGCATTGCAAATGATGGCGGCGCAGGTGATGGCGGCGCAGATGATGGCGGCGCAGATGATGGCGGCGCAGATGATGGCGGCGCAGATGATGGCAGCAATCAACCAAGACCATTGAATATAAATCAGAGTTTAGCGGCTGATATAGCCAATGAACAAATAGAGTTCGAAGATTGGCTCCCCGGACTGTTCCCCTGGCCTCCACCACCTCCATCCTCCAGAGTAGTCTGGAACAGCAATCAACTCAGAACACAGGCCGGCTTTTCTACCCTTGGAGAAATAGATCAGTTACTGAGATCAGCATTACAATCAGCCAACTATCCCAATGTCGGCTACTACGGAGTACCCGGCGGGTTTGCCTTAGTAACCCAACTGGAACAAATCGAACCCTCAGGCTCTCCGCTACCAGACCGCCTGCGCTGGTATACCGAGCCGGTCGCATTTACCAGCTTTTCCGTATTTAACTATCTCAAGTCATTACTCACCGCCACATCAGGAAACTTCAGGATATTCGTTTTCGTTGTGAATACAGAAGGCGTCGCTCCTGATAGTGAAACCGAAGCGGTAAGGGCGACTCTTATCCAGTGGGCCACAAATGGCCATGCTAGTCTACCTGGTGCAATAGCTGAATCCGCTCTAAATAATGACCACACATTGACAGCGCTGGTATACGAATTCACAAAAGAACTGGATTCAGAAGCAGTAGTGAAAGTCCCAGGTACTTTATCCGTGACTCAACATTTTGCTGCTTCAGACATAGTTTTGGATATTTGAATTTCTATTCACTCGCACTCTCCACTCACTGTATACGGGCCATCACCTGAAATCTCTACATTCTGGCAGCCATCCCAGTCTTCATAGCCACGCTTGATCCCTTCTGCTTCTGTCATGGTTGGGATACCAGACAGAACACAACTGTGACGCGTTGATTGATTGTTACATTCGGCCGTGACTGTGTACGGCCCGTCTCCGCTGATTTGCGCATCTTCACAGCCATCCCAGTTTTCGAATTTTTCTTTGATCTTCTCGGCTTCAGCCAGGGTTGGTATACCATCGAGTTCACATATTCTTTCAGTCATTATTCAATCCTTTAAGTTGACGCCGTACCCATTTGGGGAGGCAATGAGGAGGCAATGAGTTCTTAGTTAGCTTCGATCACTTCGATGCACACTCGTCGCGCATCAGCTAATAACCCCCCAAACACGAAGTTGGTAACCTGAATACCACCCAGGCCGTTGTCCTGCATGCACTGTTGAAGCGCTTGCAGGTTAGCTGCAGCGTTGGAATCATCATTGAGAAGTTCCTGCAGGTCTTCACAGCTCTCTTCACAACCGTAGGTGTTTGCGCCACCGCTTTGAGTGGCACGAATGGCGGCTGCCCCGTCGTCATCCAGTTCACCATCCGGTCCTTTGGCGAAGATAATGGCGGCTCCTCCCTGCTGCACTGCCGTTTCACCCACCGCCATGCGCTGGTAGAGCGTGCTCTGGAGAAGGGTTTTGAAATACACTTCGGTCAACACATTCGGAGTGGCAAAGATAGGCACATCGTCTTTGACGCATACCTCATTGTTGTTGGCGTCTCTTCCACAGGATTCTGCTTCTGATACCTCACCAATCTGTGTAGCAGGCACAAAGGTAAACTCTGCACGCTTGTAACCGATGGTTGCTTGAGGCGTGTCGGTGGAGGGTGATTGGCTGCCTTCGATGCCGAGAATTGTTCCGGTAGAAGCAATAATTCCACTGGATTCCCGTACTCCGGCACAGGCTGTAACCAACAGGGGTAATAGGCTCAGTATTAGTAGTTTTCGCATGTTGCTCTCCCTAAAGTTCAATATCGATCGACGGATTGACACAGGCTGTGTCGGAAACAGATGACAGCTTGATGAAGGAACGTCCCCCCAAGCTGCGTAAGGAAATCTCACCCACTGTGTGATTGGCCATAGTGACCAGATTTTCGGAAACCAAACCCACAGCAGCCATCGGATTGGCGTCCTGTTTAACTACAGCACCCACTGACAACAACCTGGATGCCTGCATGGATTCTTCGTGAGATAGTTTTACTGTACCGAACCCAATGATGAAGTAGCGGGTACTTTTATCACTTTCGTCATATGTTCTTAATGTGCACCCTGTGTTTGCCAACAAAGCAACAATTAACAACAGTGGTGCAAAACAGCGAAAACACTCCATAGAAAATCCCCACGAATATCGTGGCTCATCTTACTGGGGAATTTTCTAAAGGGCAACAGAATTTGTGATTTTGGAACAGATAATTGGAATCTTTTTGAATTCAAACCTGATCTGCAGGCCGTTTCGCGCCTGTCCTGTAGGAAGCTAACGAAACTTCCTACACAACTGAAAATCCTTCACGGCTCACTGACAATGAACCAATACAATGGTCGGTGGTAGTAAACACTGCATTACCGGCGGCTGCGACCAGTGATGGAAAAGCAGGCTCAGCTATGTCGTCATCGTCACTGGTACCGATAGGCACATTGCCCGTCTGCAGAAATTACACACCTGCCGATTCGTTACTACCGGCCCACCATTATCCAAAAGTACTGTAGTGAACATGACCTGGTTTGACGGCAGAGCTGAAATACCCTATAAGTCCTGGTTCGAAAAGGGATATTTGAACATCTGTGCAGTGTGACCCGGACCCAGAAGGCAATTCACTAACAACCAATCCGAAATGACATATCAATTTCTCCCGGCCAGAGTATCGGTAACTGCAGCTCTCTTGAGTGCCCTTGTTTTTTGCAGCTCTGAGCCACCACCATTGTTACCCTCGCAACTATCCAACGAGGATTTTTACAACTACATTGCTCCGCAGACAGTTACACAGTTCTATGGCGCACCAGATAGAGAATCGACTCTCACCCATCTGGAATGTGAAACGATTGCATCACATACGGTGCGGGCTGCACTAGGTGCTACGGTATTGGACGATATCAGAAACGGCGCAGCCGCAGTGGACAATGCAGTTCGCAGAGACGACGGAAATGCATACAACATCGATGACTTTGGCTGGTTTGCGCTGGATAGCCGCATGTCCCAACTGGTTATCGAGATCACCAGCATGCGCTGCGAGGAG
>JANQJM010000089.1 GCA_028281635.1 Pseudomonadales bacterium
ATAGCTGATTCCAGTGCTGGAGATGAGGTCCCGCCCGGGAGTATAATCTCGCGCTTTTGTGGCTGCTGGCCTCCAACATGATTATCTTTGACGATCCCAATCGCTTCTCTCAGTTTCAGCAGAACTGCGTGGCCACCATCGGCAAATTCGATGGTGTGCATCTAGGGCATCAGCTTATTCTGGATCAGCTGAAGCAGAAGGCCGAGCAGCACAATCTGCCGGCGGTCGTGATCTTACTGGAGCCCCATCCGGAGGAGTTTTTCACCGGAGACGATGAGAAATGCCCTGCTCGACTTACGGTGGTGAGGGAGAAGTTGGAACTGCTGGAAAGCTTCGGTATCGATTTTGTCTTCCAATTGCGCTTCGATCAGGCTTTAAGCGAGCTTTCAGCTCACCGCTACATCGAAGACATATTGGTTGACGGACTGGGGATCGTAAGCCTGATTGTCGGTAATGACTTTCGGTTCGGGCATCAGCGACAGGGTGATTTCGCTTTGCTCCAGGAGCAGGGCACTGTGCATGATTTCGAAGTAATCGAGACTGCTGCCTACGAGCGTAATGGTCAGCGCATTAGCTCCACATTTATTCGGGAGACGCTGAAAGAAGCAAACTTCGAGTTAGTTGAGCAGTTATTGGGTCGACCCTATTCCATGAAAGGCGAAGTTCAAAAGGGGCAGCAGCTGGGTACTGATTTGGGCTATCCCACCTGCAATATCAATCCCCATCGTCGCAAGATTCCCTTGCATGGGGTATATGCCTGTGAGGTTAGACTGGGCGACCGCTACCATCAGGCGGCAGTGAATATTGGCTATCGGCCCACGGTTACCGAAGACGGCGAAGCCTTATTGGAAGCACATATATTGGATTTTGATGAAGTGCTCTACGGCAAATCCATAGAAGTAATTTTTAAAGAGAAACTTCGTGATGAAGTGAAGTTTGATGGACTAGATGCCTTGAAGGATCAAATCAGCAAAGATGTGGAACTCGCCAGGGAGGTCTTGAGTGCAAATGCTTAATGGGCAGCCTGATGTTTGACATTGAATTACTACCAAGAAGACGCACTTTAGAACTATGACGGACTATAAGAGCACACTGAATCTACCTCACACGGATTTCCCGATGAAAGCCAATTTGGCGCAGCGGGAACCTGCCATGCTGGAAAAATGGCAGGCGCTTTCACTGTATGAGCGAATCTGTGAGAAGAACAAAGGTAGACCCAAGTTTATCCTGCATGATGGGCCGCCTTATGCGAACGGTGAATTGCATCTGGGCCATGCTATCAATAAAGCGCTTAAAGACTTTGTCGTGAAGTCACGTCAGATGTCTGGTTTCGATGCACCCTATATCCCCGGTTGGGATTGTCACGGCTTACCAATCGAACACAATGTTGAGAAGAAAAAAGGTAAGGCCGGCCAAAAAATTTCCTTTGCTGAGTTTCGACAGGCATGCAGAGACTACGCTGCTGGGCAAGTAGAAATTCAGAAGCAAGGATTCATTCGGCTGGGTGTATTTGGTGATTGGGAAAACCCTTATCTCACCATGAATTTTGAAACTGAAGCCGATATCGTGCGAGCCGTGGGCAAAATTGTTGCCAACGGGCATTTGGTGAAAGGGTACAAGCCGGTCTATTGGAGTGTGGTTGGTGCCTCCGCTCTGGCGGAAGCAGAAGTCGAATATAAAGATAAACAATCGTTTGCTATCGATGTCCGGTTTCCGGTGGTTGATAAGGTTCAGTTCCTGGCTGCGTTCGGAAGTGAAGCGGCAACGCAGGTCACTTCTAAGTTGTCGGTGGTCATCTGGACAACTACTCCCTGGACCCTGCCTTCCAATCAGGCTGTTTCCTTACACGCCGATCTTTCTTATGCCCTGGTTGCTTGCAACCTCGGGCATGGCAACGAAGCGTTACTGCTGGCGGAAGATATGGTGGAAGACATCATGTCCCGCTACGACGCAGACAGCTATGAAATCATTGCGACCGCGCCAGGCTCTGCCTTTGAGCGACAGTTGCTACAACACCCGTTTGTCGATAAGCAGGTGCCATTGATTCTCGGCGACCACGTTACAACAGAAGCTGGTACTGGTGCAGTACACACTGCCCCCGACCATGGCCTGGACGATTTCTACGTCGGTCAGAAATACGGTATTGGCACCCTGAATCTGGTTGATGAAAACGGAGTGTTCTCTTCGCAGGCAGGGCAATTTGCGGGTGAACATGTTTACAAGGTTGATGAGAAGATCATCGAGGAGCTAAAACAGCGTGGGGCATTGGTGGCAGAAGAAATAATAACCCACAGCTACGCTCACTGCTGGCGTACCAAGACCCCATTGATCTACCGTGCCACACCGCAGTGGTTTATCAGTATGACCGAGCGCGATCTCCTGGGTTCGGCGCTAACAGCCGTGAAGGACGTGAAGTGGATACCCGATTGGGGTCAGGCCCGGATCGAATTAATGCTGAATGGCAGTCCGGACTGGTGTGTTTCCCGACAGCGAACCTGGGGTACACCGATTACTTTGTTTGTGAATAAGGAAACTCAGGAGTTGCATCCGCGTACGGCGGAACTGTTCGAAGAGGTCGCGCAGAAGATTGAGCAAGGAGGCATCGATGCCTGGTTCGATCTCGAGACAAAAGACATTCTTGGCGATGAAGCGGACGACTATGAAAAAGTATCGGACACCCTGGATGTCTGGTTCGATTCCGGTGTGACTCACTACTCAGTAATGCAGAAGCGCGAGGAATTGCAATATCCCGCAGATCTTTATCTTGAAGGCTCGGATCAGCATCGCGGTTGGTTTAACTCCTCTTTGAAGACAGCTATCGCGATGAATGACACATCGCCCTACAAAGAAGTGCTGACTCACGGATTCTTTGTGGATGCTGAAGGGCGAAAGATGTCCAAGTCGCTGGGCAACACGGTAGCGCCGGCGAAGATCTACCAGCAATACGGTGCCGATATCCTGCGACTATGGGTGGCGGCTACTGACTATCGTGGCGAGATGACGGTATCAGAAGAAATCTTTAAGCGAGTTGCCGATGCGTATCGCCGCATTCGTAATACTGCGCGTTTTATGTTGTCGAATCTTAACGGCTTCGATCCGCAAACCGATGCGGTAGCGAGTGATGAGCTGTTGGCACTCGATTATTGGATTGTGCGTCAGTGTCAGCTCTTGCAGGCAGATGTAATCGATCACTATCACGACTACAACTTTCTGAATGTGTATCAGCGCATTCACAATTTTTGTGTGATTGAGCTGGGTGGATTCTATCTTGATGTGATTAAAGACCGACAATACACAACACCGACAAATAGTTTGGCTCGTCGTTCGACCCAGACCGCGATGTATCATGTGGTTGAAATGCTGAGTCGTCTGACAGCACCAATCCTCAGCTTCACCGCTGATGAAATCTGGCAAAACATTCCAGGCGAGCGTGCGGACTCCGTGTTTCTGACAGACTTCGCAGACAGCCTGGATCTGCTGCCGGAGTCTGCTGAGTTCCCGGATGAGTTTTGGGCGCAGGTCATGGCAGTAAAGACGGCGGTCAATAAAGAGTTGGAAGTGAAACGGGCTGACAAGTCGATAGGCTCAGGTCTTAGTGCAGAAGTAGATTTATATTGCTCAGATTCGTTGAAATCGCTGTTGGATAGATTGGGTGAAGAATTACGCTTCGTACTCATTGTTTCCAGAGCCAGCGCAAGTGATCAAGACAGCGCGCCAGAGTCTGCCACCAAGACCGAGGTGGATGGCTTGGCATTACAGGTGACTGCCTCGGCTCATAAAAAATGCGAACGCTGCTGGCACCATCGCGCCGACGTGGGGTCAGTTCCAGCACATCCGACACTCTGCACACGCTGTGTAGCAAATATTGAGACTAAGGGCGAAATTCGCCTTTACGCTTAGACTGTTCATTAATGAGAATTGTCTGATGACTGCGCCTTCTGCCGAGCAGATTCAACAGGGATCCCAGGTGGAATTACATTTCTCTCTGGCATTAACCACTGGCGATATTGTGGATTCCAATTTCGAGGCCAGGCCGGCAGTGTTTCGCATTGGTGATGGCAATATGCTTCCTGGCTTTGAGCGCACGCTGCTTGGGCGCTCAGCTGGGGATGAGTTCGAGCAATTACTGCCTGCCGCAGATGCCTTCGGGGAGCCGAACCCGAAAAACAAGCAGCGCTTCGCAATTGCCAAGTTCAAACATTTGATAGAAGATGATCTGATTCCCACCAAAGTTGGCAGTGTGGTGGCATTCAAAGATCCGGGAGGGTTTGACTTGCCTGGCGTGATTTCGGCGATTGACGACCAGTTTGTTTCTGTCGACTTCAATCACCCGCTGGCGGGAAAAGACATCGTGTTCAAGGCGCGTATTCTTTCAGTGTTGGAGCCAGAACAACAAGCTGTCGAAATCAAGCTATAGTGGAAGAGAACCGTGCTTAGTACAACAGACACAAAACAGGCAACAATCCGATTGGCCAATCCCCGAGGATTTTGTGCCGGGGTTGATCGCGCTATCGATATCGTAAATCGTGCCTTGGACATCTACGGTGCGCCTATTTATGTGAGGCATGAAGTGGTTCACAATAAGTTCGTGGTGGAAGCACTGCGAAAACGAGGCGCGGAATTCGTCGACGAGTTGGAGGATATTCCTGTCAAGGACAGCAAGGGGCGGTCTTCAATCGTAATCTTTAGCGCTCACGGTGTTTCCCAACAAGTGCGTGATGAAGCCGCTGCCAAAGGTTTTCAGGTTTTCGATGCCACTTGCCCCCTGGTGACCAAAGTGCATCTGGAAGTGGTCAAGTTTTCCCAGGCTGGAAGGGAATGTGTACTTATTGGACATGAGTTCCACCCCGAGGTTGAAGGCACCATGGGGCAGTATGATGAAAGTGCCGGCGGTAAGATCTATCTGGTTGAATCGGTGGAAGATGTCGAGCACCTGGAAGTGCAGAAGCCAGACCGACTCTCTTATGTCACCCAAACAACCCTTTCCATGGATGATACCTCACGAATCATCGATGCTCTGCGTGAAAAGTTTCCAGCCATTCAGGGTCCTCGAAAAAAGGATATCTGCTACGCCACTCAAAATCGCCAGGACGCGGTGAAGCAATTAGCCCTGGAATGCGACCTTTTGTTAGTGGTGGGTTCACCTAATAGTTCCAACTCCAATCGCTTGAAAGAGTTGGCGGAACGTCTGGGTTGCGATTCCTATCTTATCGATAGCGTGGACGATATCGAGCCTGCCTGGTTTCTGGGTAAGTCGCGCTACGGCATTACCGCAGGCGCATCAGCGCCGGAAGTGTTGGTGCAGCAAGTGGTTGCTCGTCTCCAGGAATTAACTAATGTCCCTCCTCGGGAACTCGATGGCGTTAAAGAAAACATCGTATTCTCCATGCCTAAAGAATTGCGTGCATAGTGGCAGGCAAGCAACCCACCGTAGAAGACTTGTTTGATCGATTTGACAATGAAGTCGACAAACTGTTCTATGAAATTCTCTTGGTTAAGATAATCGAAAAGCTGGGGCAGCCATCGATCGCTGAAGTTCGCCGAGAAGTGGCAAAGCTGGCGTCCGGCAAGTACGTGCATAGCGAAGCATCAGACAAGCAGGTCATCGGACGCATGGATAAAACCTTTGGCTTACTCGATTGCGTAGGCGGCAGCGGTATTGAACGGCGCTTTCGATTAAATGCCAAGGGCGATTTACTGTTGAACCGCTGTCAGCAAGAAGTTATCGAGCCAATGCTGCAGTTGCTCGCTACAGGGCGCTAAGCTGTTCGAGCTTTGCTTGCAGAGCTTGCAGCGAGGCACTGAGTTCCTCTTGTTTCTGCTTTTCTTTTGCCACCACTTCAGCCGGTGCATTATTTACGAATTTTTCATTGCCGAGTTTCGCAGTCACGCCTTTTAGTCCGCCTTCCAATTTGCCTATCTCCTTCGACAATCGAGCACGTTCTGCTTCTACATCGATTAACCCTGCCATTGGCACCAGGACCTCGATCGACCCTACCAGACCAGTGGCTGCTGCTGGCGCTTCGGAATTCGCTTGTAACCAATCGATGCTTTCTAGTTTAGCGAGCTTTTGCAGGTAAGGGCGGTAAGCTTCGAGTTTGTCCTGATCGTTGTTGCCTGATCCTCGCAGCAGAACCTTGATTGACTTGGCTGGAGACACGTCCATTTCGCTGCGGATGGTGCGGATCGCCACAATAATGCCCTTCAACCAGTCGATATGTGCCTCTGCTTCCGTGTCAACGACGTCCGCTGCGAACTGCGGATAGGGCTGCAGCATAATGCTCTCACCTTCAATGCCTAGTTGCGGCGCCACCTTCTGCCAAATCTCTTCGGTAATGAATGGCATGAAGGGATGCAATAAGCGCAGGCTCTGCTCCAGTACCGAAAGCAAGACACGGCGGGTCGCAGCGGCTTGCTCTGGGTTTTCTTCTTCATTCCAGAGTATGGGTTTGGAGAGTTCCACATACCAATCACAGTACTCGTTCCAGATGAATTCATGCAGAGTTTGCGCTGCGATATCGAATCGGTAGTTGCTCATGGCGTCTGCCATTGTTTGAGCGGTGCTCTGAACTCTGCTCATGATCCAACGATCGGCAATTGAGAGCTGAGTCTGGTCAAGTACTTCCGCTACCGCTTTCTCTTCTGTGTTCATCAATACATAGCGTGCGGCGTTCCAGATTTTGTTGCAGAAGTTTCGAAAGCCTTCCATGCGTCCGATATCAAACTTGATGTCTCTGCCAGTGGTGGCCAGGGAGTAAAACGTGTAACGCAGGGCATCGGTGCCGTAACCAACGATTCCATCCGGAAAGGAATCGCGAGTGTATTTTTCAATTTTCTGTTTGATGTGGGTCTGCATCATGTCGGCGGTTCGCTTTTCCACCAGATCGTCCAGACCGATGCCATCGATCAGATCTATAGGGTCGAGAATATTGCCCTTGGACTTGGACATCTTCTGTCCGTGCTCATCACGCACCAGGCCAGTGATGTAGACTTTCTTGAACGGGATCTCGCCAGTGAATTTCAGGGTCAGCATAATCATGCGCGCGACCCAAAAGGGGATAATGTCGAAGCCGGTCACCAGCACATCGGTTGGGTGAAATCTATCGAAGTACTCCCGATCGTCTGGCCAGCCCAGGGTGGAGAAAGTCCAGAGTCCGGACGAGAACCAGGTGTCGAGCACGTCGTCATCTTGCCGTAATTCCAGATCTGCAGCTAGTTGATACTTCTCTCTGACGTCGGCTTCGCTGTGGCCAACATAGACATTGTCGTCCTGGTCATACCAGGCGGGGATACGATGGCCCCACCACAACTGTCGACTTATGCACCAGTCATGAATATTGCGCATCCAGGCGAAATAGGTGTTTTCCCAGTTTTTAGGGACGAATTCGATATCGCCATTTTCAACGGCGGCAATGGCAGGATCCGCCAGAGACTGAATCGCCACGTACCATTGGTGAGTGAGATAAGGCTCGATGACGACACCACTGCGATCTCCGCGCGGTATTTTCAGTTTGTGTGGTTCGATTTTGTTGAGCAGTCCTAGTTGCTCCATGTCGGCAACGATCTGCTTGCGGGCATCAAAGCGATCCATCCCCTGGTAGGCGGTGGGAGCGTCTTCGTTTATCCTGGCGTCCGCAGTGAACACGTTAATGATGTCCAGATCATGGCGTTTGCCCATGTCGTAGTCATTGAAGTCATGGGCAGGAGTAATCTTTACGCAACCCGTTCCGAATTCCTGGTCCACGTAATCGTCGGCGATAATTGGGATTAATCTGTCTGATAGTGGCAGTCGTATCTGCTTGCCAATTAGATGCTTATAACGTTCGTCATCTGGATGAACGGCCACCGCGGTATCGCCCAGCATCGTTTCGGGTCGAGTAGTAGCGACGGTGAGAACAGTGTCCTCGTCTGCCAGCGGATAGTTAAAATGCCAGAGTGACCCTTCTTCCTCTTCGGAAATCACTTCCAGATCAGAAATAGCCGTGTGTAGCTGCGGATCCCAATTCACCAGGCGGTTGCCACGGTAGATCAATCCTTCGTCATAGAGATCGATGAATGCTTTTTCCACCACAGAGGAGAGTTGCTCGTCCATGGTGAAGCGTTCACGGGACCAATCGAGGGATGAGCCCATGCGACGCAGTTGTTGAGTAATGATGCCACCGGATTCTTCTTTCCAGTCCCAAACCTTGCGTACAAACTCTTCGCGGCCCACTTCTTGCCGACTGCTGCCAGCCGCATTTAACTGGCGTTCTACAACCATTTGCGTTGCAATACCAGCATGGTCAGTTCCTACCTGCCATAGAGAGGCTCTGCCTCGCATACGGTGGTAGCGGATCAAGGCGTCCATGATGGCGTGCTGAAAACCATGCCCCATATGCAGGCGGCCGGTGACATTAGGGGGAGGTATAACTATGCAGTAGGGATCACCTTCGCCCTGGGGTTTGAAATAGCCGCGCTCTTCCCAGGTTTGATACCAGTGATCTTCCAGTTGCTGTGGTTGGTAGGTCTTGTCCATTCGAACTTATTGCACTCGAGCGCTCAAAAAGGCGCAAGTATACATGAATCCTTGGTGGCAGATGGTAATAGGGCGGGTCTGGTTACAGCTTATGGGTTTCTGGTTGATAGCCCTGAGACTGGTAAAAGCGATAGCACTCACGGCCTGCTGCCAGACTCGCTGCGTCCGCGGTGATGATTTCGTTAATGCGCTCAAACTGGTGGTGTTGCTGGCAGGCTTCGGATCTCAGATTGATGAGTACGTCACTGGCGTCGGCAGGGCAGTCCCCGCTCCCAATGAGAATGGGGACAGCATCGTCAGCTTCGGAGCCAAGGATGGCGTGGGGTAGAAAGCTGGTGGCTTTGAATTGCCAGAGCAGATCATCGACAAGTCTGCAGTCGGCGTCGTTGCTAACCTGAATAAAGACCCGGTGTCCCAGGGCTATGGCTTTCTCGCACAAGCGGCAGGCGAATTGCCGTTTGCTAGCTTCTTCCTCGCTGCTTAGCGTGTAGAAATTGACCTGAGTCACTGGCTCATGGTTTCTGGGAATTCAGGTATTGCATCAGCATGCCTACTGGGCGTCCGGTAGCTCCTTTCTGTGCACCGGAGTGCCAGGCGCTGCCCGCAATATCCAGATGAGCCCATTTCTGCTTTTCAGTGAATCTTGACAGAAAACAGGCAGCGGTAATTGTTCCCGCTCGGGGCCCACCGATATTTGCGATATCAGCAAAGTTACTGTTAAGTAGACTCTGGTATTCATCCCAAAGCGGCAGTTGCCAGGCTCTGTCCAGAGATTCTTCACCGCAATCCAATAAGGTTTCTGCCAATTGATCGTTGTTGCTTAGCAGCACATTGGCGTGTGCGCCAAAGGTGGCAACTGCAGCACCTGTGAGTGTGGCGATATCGATAATAGTGCGAGGTTTGAAGCGTTCTGCATAGGTAAGGGCATCGCAGAGCACCAGACGACCTTCAGCATCGGTGTTGAGTATCTCGATAGTTTTGCCGGACATGCTGGTGACAATGTCGCCAGGCTTGGTCGCCCGGCCGCTGGGCATGTTTTCTGCCGCGGCCACCATTCCGATCACGTTGATAGGCAGATTGAGTTCTGCCACACAGCCCATGGTAGCCACCACGCTTGCGGCGCCGCACATATCGAACTTCATCTCGTCCATAGCGCTACCGGGTTTCAAGCTAATACCACCGGTGTCGAAAGTGATGCCTTTACCTACCAGCACATAGGGTTTGCTGTCGGCTTTCGCACCCTTATGCTCGATGATGATGAGTTTGGATTCCTGGTCAGAACCGGCACCTACTGACAGCAGGGAGCCCATACCAAGGCGCGCCATTTGTTTTTCAGTAAGTACTTTCGTACTCAGACTCTTGTGGCGCGTGGCCAGGGTCTGGGCTTCGTTTGCCAGAAAGCTGGGTGTACAAACATTGCCCGGCAGGTTGCCGAGTTGTTTAGCGCGGTTGATGGCCTTGCCAATAGCAGCACCAGTGGCCAGAGCAGAGTCTACTTGCTTGCGTGGTGTCTTGCCGGGAATACTTATTGATACAGCACGAATCGCTGCGGCTTTGGCTTTCTTACTCTTGGTGGTGTCGTATTTGTAGCTGGCGTCCTCCAACTCCTGTGCCACCCGGGCGGCAAGCCATACTCCGTCTCGATCAGTGGGCAGGCTGTCTGCTAATGCGAAATGGACCCGGGCCGCTTGCAGTTTAGTGACAGCTTTGGCTGCGGCTTTGAGATATTTCGCGCAGTTGTAGGCCTGGAACTTTTTCCTCTCGCCCGCACCAACCAGCAGAATGCGTTTGGCGGCGACCCCTTCCGGATCGTACAAAAGACTGGTCTGAGTGAGCTTGCCCGCGAAGTCTCCCGACTTCATTAACCTGCTAATGGCTTTGCCGGTGGCAATATCCAGACTCTTTGCTTCGTTGCTAAGTGCACCTTTACTCCAAATTGGGACGATCAGGCAGTCACAGCTAAGCTTTTCGATGGAACCACCTTTAATTGCATACTTCATGGGTGCTAACTCGCTCCTTGGCTTCTTCAGTATCGGGGGCAGGAATTTTGAAAGCGACAATCCTAAAGATATTCAAAGGCTTAAGCAAGGAGGGCAAAACTGATTGTCAAGCCGGTAGAGTTCTGTCTAAACTCCGCGCAACAAATGCCAGAAAATCCTGGTCTTGGCAGAACTAAAGTTAGGAATCGTTGTCAGACATTGCTAACGGAATGGAAGCAGCACAAGGTGTCTTATGCCACGAGTAAAAGTCAGTAGTCCCGAGCAATTTCTCTTCAGCATGGAACGCAGTGTCGGCATCAGCGACCTGAATTACGCCAAACACTTAGACAGTGTACACATGGTTCAGATTCTCCACGAGGCGCGTTTGCAGTTTCTCGCCAGTCTGGGCTTTACTGAAGCCAATATATTTGGACTAGGCATGATGGTTACGGATTTGGCGGTGGACTACAGGTCAGAATCGTTTGCCGATGACCGGTTGATAATCGACGTGGGCATGGATGACTTCAATCGCTATGGCTTCGATATCTGCATGCAAGTCACCAATAGCGCACTGGAAACGATAGTGTGTCAGGCCAAGATGGGTATCGTGTTCTTCGACTTCGACAAACATCAAATCGCCGAAGTGCCTGCAGCTTTCACCGCCTTGCTAGAAAGGGACTCTGACAAAGTCGCTTAGCCCAGGGTTGGGGTCTACCAATCAGCTGAATCAGAACGGTCTGTGGGATCTTGGTACCAACAATACCTTGGTCCTGCTGAGCCGGTCGTGCATTGCATCCTTGTTCTCATCAAAGTAGAGCCAAAGATAGCCCGCTCCAAACAGCAGCATGGCAGGCCATGCCAGTAGAAAGCGTGTCAGCGCGCTGCTGATGCTAAGCAGTTCATCGTCCTGACCAACCACCTTCAAACGCCAGGCAATCATGCCAAGGGTCTGACCGCTGCGCATCCAGAAGTAACAGTAAAAGCCGAAACAACTCCCCAACATCAGGCTAAATAACAAGGCATCACGCAGGGGGTCTGTCTGCACCTGCCCATCAACTACCTGATTACTGTCGACTCCAAGCAACAACTGCACGACGTAACCCAGCAGCATCCAGATCGCTGCTACCAGGAAAGCGTCATAGAGAAGGGCGGCCAGCCGACGCCAGAGCCCAGCGCGGGGATAGTCGGCTAAGCCCGGTTCTTTCTGCGAATTATCCAATTGATTAGCCGAGTTCTTGCGTAGTCTGGATCGACTCATTGGCAGCTTTGTGTCGATCGCCAAATAACATCTTTGCAATTCCGGGAACCGGAGCCACCCAGTGTTCGTCTGGACGAAGTTCCCTGGGCGCGCAGATATGAACAGCCATGGCTAATCTCTTTCGTTCGCTGTTGCGTGGAGCGCGCAGTATATAACGTGTGTAGCAGGGGCCAAAGTACTGATCTGGCTATAGTCTCAAACCTGTCTGGAGGTCCTTCTAAGGCCCCACAACTCAAGAAATCCGCCCTATGTGCCGCCACGTTAGTTGCTGATGTTGATTTCCTTGTCAGCATCACTTTTTGTTAGAATGCCCGGCCCTTTTTTCAGGGTCTTGCCTGGGGTCAGGTTCCCCGGAGTAACACTAAACAAGTTATATAGGACAGGTCATGAACGCGAACGCAGCTCGGCATATCCAGCTAATGGATACAACCTTGCGCGACGGTGAGCAAACGCAGGGTGTTTCTTTCTCAGCCAATGAGAAGATGAACATTGCCCGCGCCTTGCTGCAGTCGCTCAATGTCGACCGCATTGAAGTCGCTTCGGCCTGTGTTTCAGAAGGTGAGAAACAAGCCGTGTCTCAGATCTGTAGCTGGGCTGATTCTGAAGGACTGCTTGAGCGTGTGGAGGTCCTGGGATTCGTGGACTACAAACGCAGCGTCGATTGGATCGTCAGTGCCGGCGGCAAGGTGATCAATCTGCTGTGTAAAGGTAGCGAGAAGCACTGTAGGGAGCAGCTTGGCAAGACGCTGGAATCCCATCTGGAAGACATTGCTCGCACGGTAGAGTATGCCCATGAACAGGGGCTGCGGGTGAACATGTATCTGGAAGACTGGTCTAATGGATATGTTGACAGTAAAGACTATGTATTTGGATTGATCTCAGGAACCAGTAATCTGGGAATCAGCCACTATTTGTTACCTGACACGCTTGGCTTGATGTCTCCGCGCGAAGTTTATGACTCCTTGCAAGATATGCTGAGTTCGTTCCCTGACGCCGAGTTCGATTTTCATCCACACAATGACTACGGATTGGCGACTGCAAATGTGCTGGCCGCCGTAGAAGCTGGGGTCAACACCGTACACTGCACAATGAACTGCCTGGGAGAACGCGCTGGTAACGCGTCACTGGCAGAAGTCGCGGTAGCGCTGAAAGACAAAATGGGCATGCAGCTCTCCATTGATGAGTCACACATTGCCGTGGTCAGCGGCATGGTTGAAAATTTTTCTGGCAAATGGATTGCGGCCAACACGCCGATCGTCGGCGCCGATGTTTTCACTCAAACGGCTGGCATTCATGCTGACGGCGATCTGAAAGGCGATCTGTATGTCACTAATCTCAGTCCGGAGCGTTTTGCCCGCAAACGTACTTATGCGCTGGGTAAAATGAGTGGCAAGGCTTCTCTCATCAACAATCTCGAGGAGCTCGGTATCCAGCTGTCAGAAGCAGAGCAGGCCAAGGTTCTGGAACGTATCGTTCAATTAGGCGACTCTAAACAGGTCATCACTTCTGAAGACTTACCTTTTATTATTGCCGACGTCATGGAGAGTAAGGATTATCATCATATAACCCTGCTCAATTGCTACATTAATACCGGCTTTAATGTTGAGAGCACGGCGAGCATTCGAGTTGATCTCAAAGGCACAGAGTACCAGGGCACTGGCTCAGGTAATGGTGGATTCGATGCGTTCATGGACGCGATTACCGAAATACTGGAAGCACAAAATTTCAAAATTCCGGAGTTGATTGACTACGAAGTGCATATACCCCGTGGTGGTCAAACCAATGCACTAACTGAATGTATTATCACCTGGGAATCTGAAGGTCGTGACTTCAAAACTCGTGGAGTTGATGCTAATCAGGTATTGGCCGCAGTTAAAGCCACTTTGCGGATGATCAACTTGAGGCTCCATGACAGTTGATCTCTATTGAAGAAAATTCCTCCCTGAGTCTTCTTCCAGTCGTCCGCAATAGCTAATAGAGAGCAAAAAGTGACTATAGCTTAGCGAGTTCGCTTGCCACCAGATCTCCAAAACCATCAGTACTAATGATTTTCGCTTCGCTATCTGGCGAGGAGAGGTCGGGAGTGGTGTAGCCCTGGGCAAACACACTCTGCATGGCATGCCATACATTACGTGATTCCTGTTCCATGCCAAAACTCATTTCCAGCATCATGGCTACTGAACCGATCATGGAATAGGGGTTGGCTATGTTCTGACCCGCGATATCGGGCGCAGATCCATGTGAGGGTTCATAGTAGGCCTTTTCTGGTCCCACACAGGCCGAAGGCATTAATCCCAGGGAGCCGAGGATGCCGCCGCCCTGATCACTGAGGATGTCGCCAAACATGTTTTCCATGACCATCACATCAAATTGGCCTGGATTGAGACAGAGATAGGTGGCCGCTGCATCAACCAGAATGTATTTGATTTCTACGTCCGGAAAATCTTTGCCTACCTCTTCCATCACTTCGTTCCAGAGCACGCTGGATTTCAGAACATTACTTTTGTGAATGCTGTGCAGGACTTTCTTGCGCTTTTGGGCAGTTTCGAAAGCGACTCTGGCGATGCGCTCGATCTGATCTTCATCATATTCCAGTGCTTCATTGACGAAGCGCTTGCCCTGTTCATTAACACCGGTTTCTTTCTCACCAAAATACAAGCCGCCGACCAGCTCCCGAATGATCATGAAGTCGATGCCGTCACCGATGATCTCTGGTTTTAAAGGCGAGAAATGAGCGATGCCCTGTGGCAAATAGACGGGCCGAAAGTTGGCAAAAGTGTCATAGCGACGACGCAGAGGTAGCAAGGCCCCACGTTCAGGCTGCATGTCGACAGGAATCTTCTTTGATTCTTCGTGACTGAGGCCAATAGGGCCTTTCATGATAGCGTCTGCTTCATCACACAGCGCTTTGGTTTCTTCAGGAAAGGAGTGGCCATGACTGAAATAAGCACTGGCACCGAATGCGGCGTGCTGCAAATCGAAACTGATTGAGTTGCGTTCGGCGACCAGATTCAGAATTTTTATGGCTTCCGCCATAATCTCCGGGCCGATTCCATCACCATCCAAAAGCGCGATCTTGTAGCTTGTCATTGCTAGTTCCTATTCCTAAATGCGGGGAGCTATCGTGAGCAGGCGCGTAATTTATCACGCAGCCTCTGTGGTTAACAGGGCGACTGCGCAGTGAATTAGAAACAGGAAAAAGGGGCGAGCGCGAAGCTTAGTTGAGAAGCTGCAGAACTGCGACAACCTGGCGGATAAATATCAGAGTCAGAATAATCACAACGGTATAAACCACACCATCGCTCAGCTCCATTCCAAAAAAAGTCTTCGGCTTATTAGCGCCGCCTGACTCTTTATTAGAAGAGGAGCTTTCTTCTATATTTTCGTCATCGAAGCTCATTAAATAGTCCTCGGTGGCTCATTTATGCAACGCATCTAGACAGGTAGGAGTATCGGCATTTTGCCGAGACTCTTCAATACGTAAGAAGAATCTCAGAGTCGACCAGTGATGTCGGCCAGTTCCCCTGCGGTTTCCCCAATGATAAAGAGGAATCCAGTAGCGCATAGTTTGTATTCTTTTTTACTGCTCTTCTACTTTAAAACACTCTGAAAGTAGTGGTACCAGCGGGCGGACTCGAACCGCCACGCC
>JANQJM010000186.1 GCA_028281635.1 Pseudomonadales bacterium
CTTAACATCGATTTCCTGCTCGGTTATTTGCGATGGCTAATCGCTAAGCGCTCCGATCTGAAAGTCATAATCACGTCAGCAACGATTGATGTTGAGAAATTCTCCGAGCATTTCGATGACGCCCCTGTGGTGCTGGTGTCCGGCAGAACCTATCCGGTAGAAGTGCGCTATGCGCCGTTGCTTACTGATCGTGATGGTTTGGATTCTGCTGATTTGCAAACCCAGGGAATCATCAGCGCCATTGAGGAAATAGAAGCCCACGATAAATCTCAGCAAAAGCTTTCCGGTGATGTTCTGGTTTTTCTGCCAACAGAAAGAGATATCCGCGATACTGCAACGGCATTGCGAAAACAAAGATTCGCAGATACTGAAGTCCTGCCTCTCTATGCACGATTACGACACTCCGAGCAGGTAAGAATATTTCAAGCCCACAAAGGCAGACGTATTGTGCTTTCTACCAATGTTGCTGAAACCTCCCTCACGGTGCCTGGCATCAACTATGTCATCGATACGGGGCTGGCACGGATCAGTCGCTATAGCTTGCAAAACAAGGTGCAGCGCTTGCCTATTGAGGCTGTATCCCAGGCCAGTGCCAACCAGCGGAAAGGTCGCTGCGGACGAGTAGCAGATGGTATCTGTATCCGCCTGTATTCTGAGTCTGACTTCGAGTCGCGACCGCAGTTTACCGATCCAGAAATTTTGCGCACTAATCTGGCGTCTGTAATCCTCCGCATGCAGCACTTAGGCTTGGGCGATGTCGCCGCGTTCCCTTTCCTTGAGCCACCAGCAACCAAGGCTATCAACGATGGATTCAAGCTCCTGGTTGAGTTGAGTGCGCTGAATAACAAGCGTGAGCTGACCACGGCTGGCAAACAGATGGCCAGACTGCCGGTGGATCCCAAGTACGCACGGATGCTGGTTACTGCTGACCAGGAACGCTGTTTGACTGAGCTACTAATTATCGTAAGTGCGCTCAGTATTCAGGACCCAAGAGAGCAGGGCAGTGAAAACAGACAACTGGCTCTGGAACGGCAGCAACGATTCAATCATGTCGACTCTGACTTTCTGTCCCTAGTAAATCTCTGGAATCAGTATGAGGAAGAACGACAGAAATCAACTCAGGGTCAGTTACGCAAATTCTGTAAATTTCATCATCTCGCCTTTCTGCGTATGCGTGAGTGGAGGGAGTTGCATCGACAGTTGATGCTGGCATGTCAACAGTTAGGGTTCAGGCTCAACAAGGACCCTGCGAGCTACGCAGCAGTGCACAAATCAATTATCAGCGGCTCCTTGAACCAGATTGCGATGTGCTACGAGGGCAAAACCTATCAAGGAAGCCGCAACAAGAAATTTAAACTGCTCTCAAGTTCAGTCTTAAGCGCCAAGCAGGCCAGATGGATTGTTACCGGGGATCAAATTGAAACTTCGCAGACCTTCGCCAGTATGGCGGCAAAAATTCAACCGGAGTGGGTGGAAGAGAAGGCGCTGCACCTGGTCAAGCGTGAATACTTTGATCCCCATTGGAGTAAGAAACAGCAGGCTGTATTCGCCTATGAAAAAGTGAGTTTGTATGGATTGGTCATAGTGGAGAGAAAACCAGTACCGTTTGCTCCCATAGATTCGGGTTCTGCGCATAGCATTTTTGTTAAGGAAGCACTGGCAAACGGTGAGGTTTATCTTGATGGCAAGCTGGGTCATTTTTTGAGAGCCAACGATGAGTTTCTGCAAGACCTGGCTAAACAGGAGGAGAAGATTCGTAAGCCAGAACATTTCGTCAGTGAAAGCGATATTGCAAATTTCTATGAAGCCAGAATTCCTGACGATATCTCATCTACTGCTGCGTTACGTCATTGGTTGCGCGAGACCAGGCCTGCTGAGCGGGCTGTATTGGAGATGGATATGGAAAGTCTGTTTGGCGACCAGGCCTCTCGGTTTACAGATTCAACCCATGTTCAGTATCCCGATCAGGCTCCGGTCAATCAAAATCGTCTCACTATCGATTATTTGTTTGAGCCTGGCCATGCCCGGGATGGAGCAACCGTTGAAATCCCTTTGGAAGTACTCCCACAAATATCGCAAGCCGATATCGATTGGGCAGTACCAGGGATTATTGCCGAAAAGTGCACTGCCTTGATTAAGGCTCTGCCGAAATCATTACGCAAAAACTTCATCCCCGTGAGTGGTTTCGTCAGTGAAATCATTCCCCAGATGCTTCCAGGGGAAATGGACTTTATAAGCGCTCTGCTTGCCCAAATAAGACGAGTGAAGAAACTGGATATCGCCAGGTCAGATTTTGCCAGTGCCGAATTGCCAGAACACCTGAGGATTAAAGTCAGGGTTGTGGGCGAGAAGGGAGAAGAGTTGGCATTTGGGGAAGATATCAAATCTCTCAAGAAGGAATTGGCCTCACAGTTGAATGTTGATCCTAAAGGGACATCAACCACGAATAGTCAGTTACATGAACTGGAAACAACCGGACTTAAGGATTGGACTATTCAGGAATTGCCGCCAAAAATTGAAATTGGTGAGGAACTGGTGCTCTTGCGCTATCCCGCTTTGGTGGATGACTCTGACTCAGTCTCAGTGAAGCTTTTTTCGGAGAAGCTTCAGGCAGAGGCAGCTCATCGCCGGGGACTGATTCGACTCTTTAAGTTTCGCAGCAGTCAGCAGCGGCGGATGTTGGAAAAACAGTTTACCCAGTTTTTCGGCAAACATGCACTCAAGCTGCCTGGGGATTCCTCTGCTTTGACAGAACAAGCTGTGCTTGCCTGTTATCGAGCAGCATTCGAAGTGGACACGGCTGTAGTCAGGGATAAACAGGCCTTCGATGATCGACTCAATGTTGGAAAACAAGCGCTGTTCCAGCGCAGTGGCGAGCTAGAGTCTCTTCTGACCAGGCTGCTCGATTCCAGGCTGGCGGTGCGGCAATCCCTGGAGACACTAAAGGGTAGCAAATTAGATTACGTAATTACTGATATCTCCGCGCAATTGCAAGAGATGTTCGGTACCGGCTTCCTTGTGGATACACCCTGGATCTGGCTGCAGCAGTATCCCCGTTACCTCGATGCAGTGCTCAAGAGGCTGGAAAAGGCGCCTCATCTGGGTCCCAGGGATCGCCAGTTCACTGAAGAATTGGACCTCTATTGGCGGCGCTATCAGGAACTGTGTGATCGCAAGCACATTGAGCAGGAAGAAGAAATTGACAGCTTTCGGTGGATGATTGAAGAATACAGGGTATCCTTGTTCGCTCAATCACTGGGTACCCGGGTGCCCGTTTCAGCCAAGCGCCTCGAAAAAGCACTTGCTGCTCTTCAGTAATAGATCTGTACCATTTGCTGCGGTTTGTAACAAATCAGTCGAAAACTTGTCATATGTTTGAGTTCGCGAAGAGGACTTCCTGGGTTTGGAATTAATGGCCACTACATACATACAGTCTGCGTTCACCTTTGCAATCAGGAAACTGAGGGTGTTTTGCGTCTGCGGACTTTTGCTTGGTGGTCTGCTTGTCAGTAGTGCATCGTCTGCTCAAACGTATGATCCCTGGATAGAAACCAATCAAAGAGTATTTGGATTCAATGATTTCTTCGATCGAATCCTGGTACGGCCTATAGCTTCAACTTATACAACTATCGTGCCTCGCTTCGCTCGACAGGGCATTGGAAACTTTTTCTCCAACATTAATGATATTAACGTTTTTGTAAACGATGTCCTGCAATTAAAACTGGATGACGCTTTATCTGATTCAGGACGTTTCTTAATTAATTCTACGGTTGGGCTTGGTGGTCTACTGGACGTTGCCAGTGATTTGGGGCTGCAAAAGAATGAAGAAGACTTTGGTCAGACCCTGGGTTCTTGGGGTGTGGCTAGCGGACCCTATGTCATGCTACCGGTTTTTGGTGCAAGCAATGTACGGGATTCTTTTGGTCTTGTACTGGACTGGGTATTTAACCCGATTCAATATCAGGATGACGTCTCGTTGCGAACGAGCCTGATCTTGATGCAGGAGATCGATACCCGCGCCTCGCTACTGGCGCTTGACGAATTAGTGGGGGGTGATCGCTATCTGTTTTTTCGTGAGGCCTATATTCAGCGGCGCGAATATTTGGTAAATGATGGCGTTGTTGAAGATGAATTTGGTGCGTTTTGAGTGAAGCTGTTCTAGTCATCCCTTACTTGTAATTTCGCTTTGATAAAATCGCTGTGAGATACATAAATCAATTCGGATACCTTGCGAATTAGATGTTCTTCGTATTTATCTAATTCCTTGTCTGAAAACGCGATGCGCCACATGTTGCCGATCAATTGCAGCTTCTGTTGATAGTCGTACTCATCATTAATCAGTCGAGTAAACTCATAAAGAGAAGTAGCCTGGTGCGCTTGCTCTTCTGCTAATCGCACTATTTCATTTAGGTCCTCTTCCGGGATATCCAGACTGGATTGCAATACTTCCAGGAACTCTTCCGTTTCCCGTTCGTCGAGTTCATGATCTGAATTTATAACTTCAATAAGGAGTGCCGCGCTTGCCAGGTCAGTGCTGGAAACGCTGGAACTGTTCTCATCGGAATCACTTTTGCTGAGTTTGTCTTCGAAGAACGACTTGATTGAATTGAGCATATTTTTCCTAAATAACCACTAAAGCTTTTAGACCCTGACTCACGTGACATGAGCTAGTGCATCTTCCAGTACGTTGAGCCCGGCATCTTTTCTGTGGCTATTTTCACTTAAGTGCCGGCGGAATAGTTTTCCACCTTTTTGACCTTTGAATAAACCAAGCAAATGCCTGGACATGTGTTTCAACGGAGTGCCTCTCTCCAATTCCCTTGCCACATAGGGGAGATAATCGTTGAAGTAGTCCATTCTACTCTTTGCACTAGCCGTTGCTCCAAAAATTTTTTCATCCACTGCGTGCAATATGTAGGGGTTTTGATAAGCCTCCCGGCCCAGCATGACGCCGTCCAGATCCTCCAGCAATTCGATGGCCTGTTCCAGAGAAGTAATACCGCCGTTGATGACCACTTGCATTTCTGGGAAAAGCTGTTTCACACGACGCACTCGATCGTAGTTAAGTGGCGGTATTTCCCGATTCTCCTTGGGGCTTAGTCCCTGCAAAATCGCTTTGCGAGCATGAATAATAATCGTATTGCAGCCGCCTGAGTTTATCTGCCCGACGAATTCCATCAGAAATTCTTCACTATCCTGGTCATCTATGCCAATTCGACACTTTACGGTGACGTCAAGATCTACAGCGGATTTCATGGCGCCAATGCAGCGCTTTACCAGATCAGGGGAGGCCATCAAACAGGCACCAAAGGCGCCAGATTGAACCCGGTCGCTAGGGCAACCAACATTGAGATTGATCTCGTCGAAGCCAGCTTTTGCTCCCATTATTGCGGCTTCACTCAACTCTTCTGGATCGCTGCCGCCAAGTTGAAGAGCGACCGGGTGCTCGCAAGGATCGTATTGCAGTAAATAACTGGCATCTCCATGTCGCAAGGCCGCACTGGTTACCATCTCGGTATACAGCAGAGCATGCCGCGAAAACTGGCGTAAAAACACCCGATCATGACGATCGGTCCAGTCCATCATGGGAGCAACGCAAAAAGTATGGTCAGGCATCGCCTTGGTTAGTCAATCATGCTGGTTGAAGAAGCAGGGGGAGTATTTTGCGGAAGGGCAGAGCTGAGTCAAGTCAATTGGGGCGTTCATTGCCAGTCATGGGATTTGATCAGCAATAGCGTATAATCGTCGGCCGTTATCGGCCAAGCGACTTCAAGATTAATAGCTCAAAAACAATGACAGAAATCCGCACTCGCATAGCACCTTCCCCAACAGGCGATCCTCATGTTGGTACTGCCTATATCGCACTTTTCAATCGCTGTTTCGCTCATAGCAAAGGCGGCAAATTTGTTCTGCGTATTGAAGATACGGATCAACTGAGAAGCACAGAACGTTCTGAGCAGGATATTCTTGATTCGCTGCGCTGGCTTGGCTTGCACTGGGACGAAGGTCCCGATACTGGCGGTGATGCTGGACCTTATCGCCAGAGTGAGCGATCAGAAATCTATGAGACGCATATCCAGGATTTACTGAAAAAGGGACATGCCTTTCGTTGCTTCTGTAGTCCGGAAAGATTAGACAGGCTGCGCAAACAGCAAATGGCGGAAAAACAGCCACTCGGATATGACGGGCATTGTTTGTCATTGACTGAAGATGAGGTGGAGAAAAAACTGGCTGCCGGTGAAAACCACGTCATACGCATGAAAAAACCCGAGAGCGGGGAATGTCAGTTCAATGATCTGCTACGTGGCGAAGTCAGTATTGCCTGGTCACAGATCGACATGCAGGTACTGATCAAATCGGATGGGCTTCCCACTTATCATTTTGCCAATGTGGTGGATGATCACCTGATGGGTATAACTCATGTCATACGGGGTGAAGAGTGGATAAACTCAGTTCCAAAACATGTCCTGCTCTATGAGTATTTCGGATGGCAAGCGCCGGTATTCTGTCACATGCCTCTGCTTAGAAACCCTGACAAGAGCAAGCTGAGCAAACGTAAAAATCCAACTAGCATTAACTACTATCAGGATATGGGATATTTACCAGAGGCGGTAGTTAACTACCTCGGAATGATGGGTTGGTCGATGCCTGATGGCCGGGAAGTTTTCGACGTGGAGGCAATGACTAAGGCATTCGATATAGAGCGTGTCTCCCTGGGTGGCCCTATTTTTGATATTCAAAAACTGGATTGGTTGAATGGTGTGTATCTACGTGAGTCGCTCAGCGAGGAACAATTTGCGGAACGTTTTATAGCGTGGGCAACTGCGGACGAAAAATTGCAGCGAGTCATTCCACTAATCCAGCAAAGGGTAGAGAAGTTTTCCGATGTTGTAGAGCTAGCAGGGCTTTTTATCAGTGGAGTGATCGAGCTCAGCCCAGAAAAATTTAAGCATAAGGTGTTAAGCCAGGAGCAAATCGTAAAGATTCTGCAGTTTGCTCTATGGCGATTGGAATCTTTGACTGCGTGGGATAGAGATGCCATTGAGTCCTGTCTGCAGGATTTGGCTCAGACAATGGAGATCAAGATCCGGGATTTTCTATTTCCATTGTTTATCGCTATCAGTGGCAAGGCCGTTTCAACCTCGGTCATTGACTCGATTGCGATACTGGGACTCGATGTATCCAGGGCCAGAATCCGGCACGGCATCGATGTATTAGGTGGGGTGTCGAAAAAGGCGGCGAAGAGACTCGAAAACGAATACAGAGCCTTTGGTTAATCCCGGCAGGGCTAATCTCGCCAGATTGACAGCCTCAGACCCTGTGCTTAGAATGCGCCTTCTTTTTCCCAAGCGCCGTGGGGCCTTAGCTCAGCTGGGAGAGCGCAACGCTGGCAGCGTTGAGGTCACCGGT
>JANQJM010000225.1 GCA_028281635.1 Pseudomonadales bacterium
AGAGCCGACTTCCAGAACCAGTTATGACAACCAGGCCAATCAGCTGTTAGTAGAAAACCTGCAAGGCAAATTATTGTTGGCCCACGGACTACTGGATGACAACGTGCCTCCGACCAATACCTTGTTGGTGGTCCAGGCGCTCATCGAAGCAGAAAAAGATTTCGATCTGCTTGTGTTTCCAGAAGAACGTCATGGCTTCGGCAATTCCAGGTATTTTATGAAGAAGCGCTGGGATTACTTCGTCGAACATCTGAAAGGCGTGCAACCACCGGCCTCCTTTCGTTTCGCAGATAACATTCCTTAAGTTTTGGCCTGAAGCAAATGATGGAACAGATCGAACAAGCATTAGCTGCCTTCGCCAACTTCATGTGGGGACCGCAGTTGGTTGTGCTGCTTGTGGGTGGGGGTCTGTTTTTCATGGCCCATTCCCGGCTTAGACATTTTCGCTACCTGGGTCATAGCCTCGATTTACTAAGAGGCAAGTACACTAGTCAGAGCAGCGGCGCAGCGGGAGAAATTACCCACTATGCTGCCCTGGCAACGGCCCTTTCAGGCACTATTGGATTAGGTAATATCTCCGGTGTGGCGGTGGCTATCACGGTGGGTGGGCCCGGCGCAGTGTTCTGGATGTGGGTCACTGCATTGGTTGGTATTTCCACGAAATTTTACACTGCAACCCTGGCGGTGATGTATCGCGGCAAGGATGACAGTGGCAAGTTGCAGGGTGGCCCTATGTACGTCATCCGCGAGGCGCTGGGAGAGAAGTGGCTGCCACTTGCCTGGTTGTTTGCTGTTGCTGGTATGTTTGGCACCTTGCCCGTGTTTCAGATTAACCAGTTGGTACAAATTCTGCGGGACGTCGTTGCTATTCCGGCTGGCATTGCTTCCGCAGATGATCATTTCGGATTCGATTTTATCCTTGGTGTCATACTTGCCGTGGTTCTGTTTGCGGTAGCAGTCGGCAAAGTCAAACGGGTATCGGCGGTGGCGGGAAAACTCGTTCCCTCCATGGTTGTTTTCTATTTCGTTATAACCGCTTATCTGCTGTTGAGTAACGCCGCTGAAATCCCGGCCATGTTTGCGCTGATATTCACTGACGCATTTACTGGTGAGGCTGCCGCCGGTGGCGTGCTGGGTGCAGTGATTCTGATCGGTGTACAACGCGGCGTTTTCTCGAATGAGGCCGGGCTTGGAACCGAATCCCTGGCCCATGGTGCCGTGAAGACCGATGAACCGGTGCGAGAAGGTCTGGTGGCTATGGTTGGTCCCATGATCGACACGCTGGTGGTTTGTACCTGCACCGCGCTGGCGCTGTTGGTCACTGGTGTGTGGCAGAGCGATGCTATTGGCGTCACCATGACATCCATGGCTTATGAGCAAGCTTTTCCAGGCATTGGTGCTTATCTCGTATTGATTATGGTTATCGTGCTGAGTACAACCACGGTTCTGACTTACTCCTATTATGGGGGGAAGTGCATGGCTTTCCTGTTTGGCACTAAGACCGAGAAATACTATTTATGGGGGTACATGGCGCTGGTCGTTGCGGGAGCGGTTGCTTCGCTGGATGCTGTAATCAGCCTGTTCGATGGTGCCTATGCCATCATGGCCATACCGACTATGATTTCTACCTTTCTACTCGCTGGCAAAGTTCGAGAGATGGCAGAGGACTATTTTCAGCGTTTCGATGCAGGTGAGTTTGAGCAAGCGGGCATGGCGGTCGATTCTGATTCCCAGCCAGCAGCGGAGACGTAAGCAATGAGAAACTACCTTATTATTTTCAGCCTCGTGTTATCACCACTCGCGAATGCACAAAGCAGCGATGAGCTTGCTGTTGCTGCCGTACTGGATCAATACCATCAGGCGGCAGCGGCGGGTGATTGGTCAGTCTATTTCGGCCTCATGAGTGAAGACGGTGTTTTTCTGGGAACCGATGCCGGTGAACGCTGGCCGAAAGAAGTGTTCCGGGAATACGCAGGCAATCGCAGTGGCTGGTTGTACACACCACGAGAACGCAATATCAATTTTACGCCCGATGGCAATACCGCCTGGTTTGATGAGATTCTCGATTCCGCAAGTTATGGGACCAGTCGCGGTACCGGTGTATTAATTCGTACCGGAGAAGGCTGGAAGATTTCGCAGTACCATCTGACATTTCCAGTTCCCAATGCACTGGCCCGCGACGTCACGGATCAGATCAAAACATTTGAGAATCAGTAGGATCAGGCTTTAGTGAATCGTCTGTTCTGAGGTTGGAGGCTCGTCTGCGGCTTGTGCTGCCAGGCTCGATTCTTCCTGGGAGATATAGCTGCGAGTGCTTACCGGACTTTCAAGATAGCTGCCCAGCTTGGCCAGAAAATCCTCCATGTGATCGGTTTGGTAATGCCCTTGCAGACAATCGGCATCTTCCCATTCCTGTAGCAACACCACGCGGTAGGGATCGGTGACGCCTTCGTAATACTCGTAAGTCAGGCAGCCGTGTTCCTGTCGGCATAGACGTACCATATTGCGCATCAGCTCCAGGGCCTCGTCCTTGGAATCCGGAAGCAAATGAAACGTGCTCTGGACTACGATCATTCAGTGAATCTCCTAATCTGCAATCTATTATACGTACTCTGTGGTCAATTTCAGCCATTTCGCTGAAGGCCGCGTATTCCGTGGCTTTCAGTCAGTATCAATTGCCCGAAAAGGAGCCAAAATCAGCTACCACCAGGGGTAAAAAGGTGGCATATCGGAGGATGCCCGGTCAGCGAATTGGGGTTGGCGCTTCTCCAGAAACGCGGCAACTCCCTCTTTGCCGCTGTGTTGACTGGCATAAAAAATGGCCAGGGAATCAACCTCATGAGCCGTTTTCGGATGGGGCTCCACCGCATTGCGGTACATCATTTGCCGGGACAGGGCGATTGCCACCTGGCTGTGCCGGGTAATGCCTCTCGCGATGTCGTAGGCTTTCTCCAGCAAATCCTCAGATGGCAAGATATGGTTGGCAAAACCACGCTCCTTGAGTTCCTCCGCAATAATCAGATCTCCGCTATAGATCCACTCCAGGGCTGTACCCATATTGACAATGCGTGGTAAGAACCAGGATGAACAGGCCTCTGGAGTGATGCCGATTTTGTTAAAGACAAATCCAACTTTGGCGTTTTCAGCAAGGAGTCGGATGTCCATGGCGCAGGTCATGGTGGCGCCGATTCCAACAGCGGCACCATTGATGGCGGCGATAACTGGCTTTTTACATTCGAAAATAGCCAGTGTGAGCTGACCACCGGTATCTCTCACGCCAGATTCGATTTCTGAAGCATGCAGGCGGTTTCGCATGTCGTCGATGCCTGGTTGTAGACTTTCGTCGAGTCCAAACACATTACCTTCGCTGGAGAGATCCATGCCCGCACAGAAAGCCTTACCCGCTCCTGTCACAACGATGGCACTCACCTCATCGTCATCACTTGCTTGCTCGAAAGCGGCAATGAGTTCTGCGGCCATTTGGGTCGTGAAGGCGTTTAGCTGTTCGGGTCTGTTTAAAGTAATGGTGAGTATCTGATCGCTGACTTCATAGCGAATAGTCTGGAAAGACATGTGAGTCTCCTTTCCTGTAGGGATTGAAACAAATCTGGCGTTGCGGCGGATTAGGCTGGATCGCTTGCGTTGACTTCGGCGTTTTGTTGTTTAATGCGAAACAATTCTACTTCGCCTTCTGAAAGCATCTGTTGCAGATTCAGATCTTCTTCACGGCGGGTAACGGAGGCAATATTGAGTTTAATCTCGATTGCGTTGCCACGATAAATGAAATCTTCGCCAATCAGAGAGTTGCGAATTTTCTGTACCACAATATTGGCACCTTCTTCATCTACCCCCGGCAGCAACATGCGAAACTCCTTGAAGCTGGAGCGGGCTAAAACGTCTTCGTTGCGTCGCCGGTCGGTGGCGAGCAAGGAAAAATGTCTTAGCCCGC
>JANQJM010000227.1 GCA_028281635.1 Pseudomonadales bacterium
CGCTACGGTAGACATAACGATGCAGTGAATCCAGATCTTCCCACACTGACATATTGATGAGCGTATCGTCACCATAGGGGCGAAAGTCTGTGGCATCACCGCTATCAGACTGCAGCCGCCAAACAAACCCCGGCGCATTGTCCGCCAGGGCATTAATGCGCTCCAGATTGTCAACGAAGTCCTGCAGCAGCGGTGAGTCAACAGGTGCTAATGCTCTCGCGATATTTACCTGGGCCAGATGCCACTTGGTCATTGTGCAGTTTCCTCAATTCGCTGTTGGTTTATGCGCTGCGTTTCCTGCAAAGCTCTGCGTTCCTTCAGGCGTTCGCCATAGGCTTCGAAACTGGCACGCTTTTCCATCGTACCAAACTGCATCCCCCAGTACACATGGGAGCCGATGTAAACATCCGCCGCCGTAAACAATTCCCCACAGATATAAGGCCCTGACTGTAAGGCTAACTCTAAAGTATCCAGGGTTTCTTGATATGTGCCAAAGCCAAGCGATCTATTACTGCCTTCAGGTGCTTCCAGTTCTAAGGAATGATAACTAATGGCCTGTTCCAGAGGACCGGCAGCGAAAAACAACCAGCGGTAATAATCCGCCAGCCGAGGATCTTCAGTCTCTGGCATTAATTGTTTCTCAGGATAGACGGCCGCCAAATAGGCACATATAGCCGGGCATTCGGTGATCACTTTGCCTCGATGGGTGATCGCAGGCACTTTGCCCATCGGGTTTATAGCCAGGTATTCCGGACCTTTCATTTGCTCACCATATTCGATCCATTCAACCGAGTATGGCTCGCCCAGCTCCTCCAGCATCCAGTGAGCAATTTGCCCCCGTGACTGGGGATTGGTGTAAAGCACGATTTCGCTCATGACTGAAACTCCTTTTGCGTTGATTTTATAGATCCGGGCTGGAGATTACTCAAACCCATGACAGTCGAACTATGGTCAATTTAACGGCATTCGACGCCGCTCAGCACGCCTGACCCAAGTTGTGTCGGGCGCAGAGAAACACGATTGAGGCCGGCATCATCTGTCAACGCCGCGTACTGAACCTGGGTAGCGTTGCCAATGACAAGCTCTCCCACCTGGGTACTGATACGAATGCCACCATCGTAAACACCAAAGTATTGCGAGCCAGCTTCCGTGACAGCAACTTCGAAATCAGTGCCTGCAGGTTTTATCTGTACACCTTCAGTGGAGAAAAGATAATTCGAACGTTGAATTACTCCTGTGATAGTGCGCGCTTTGCCTTTTACCAGGTGTAGCTGAGAACGATCGCTGTTGCGATCCAGGTACTGGTACTCCCTTATCAGTAATTCCGATTCGCAAGAAAGGGAAAGAATGGCGCTATCGACAAAGCGTAACTGCAGCCAGGCGTTGATTGCAGTGACAATGCGATCGCCAACATCAACACTGGACCGACGTTTAAGTTGGGAACGCGAACCGTCTGCATGCTGCACCGTAACTTCTCCACTCAAGGCGACGACATGGCCAATACCCGGTTCGTCGTCAGCATTACTTGCAGACTGCGAAAAAGCTGCTGACGCTATTGCACATGTCAGGATTAATGTAAGTACGCTTTTCATAGTAAGGAGTATAGGAAACTAGACTGTTGGTAAAAAGCGTTTGTAGATATCTATAACGTCTTCGTTATCGAACAGGCGCCAGCCCTTGGCAGAAAAAGACTCCAGATCTTTCGCCTGCGGAAAACTAAAGTAGTTACCTCCTGACTGCTGTGCTTGAGAGTCGATAGTTTGTCCTGCCGCAATCTCAGCGACGGCGGCACTCATCGATTCGCATCCTGTCTCATACAATTGCAGGACATGCCATAGATAGGACCGATCCGGCTCCACTGCCATCGAAGTTTCCGCAACGATACGTCCAGTATCGATGGTGCTATCGTCTATTGTGTGCAGAGTCGTACCAATTGCCGCTTCGTCGTTCAGCAAGGCCCAGAAAGTTGCCATCACGCCTTTGTAGTCCGGCAATCGACCGGAGTGCAAATTCAACACGCCCTGGGGCGGTATCGCCAATACCGGCTCCTTGAGGATGACACCATAGCGAATCGACAGCACCAGTTCCGGCTCTGTTGCTGAAAACCGTGCCATACCCTCCGGCTGGTTAATGGTATTCAGCTCGCTCAACCTGCCTTCGAGCCGCTGACTGATCTGTGGAAAACCAAGCAATGTCGAGGTTTCACTGGTAGTGCCCGGCAACGATGGAAACAAGACCTCGTTAGGTAAAGTTTGCTCGATAAGTTTCAGTTGCTGCAGGGCCGGCTCCAGTTTCTTACTGCCTACCCGCGAGGACAGAAATACGGATAGCCGATGAGTCTCCAGATTTTGCAGCAAATAGTTGATAGCCAGACAACTTGCCAGGTCTTTGTTGGCCAGGATAGTGATGTTCACAGATAGTCGTTTGCCGCTGAATCAATTCGCGCCGCGAAGTTGGCGAATCCAGCCATCTCCTTTACTCAAGAGATACAATTCACCGGCGGAATCAATCCCCAGCCTTATGTCTGCACGCTTACCTGAGTAATAGGTATTGGGAAATCCGACCGCGTCGGCCAGGTTTTGCTCATCACCATCTATAGAAACTCTTAGCTCGGTGATGGGTGACGGATCTCCCGCCACCAGATTGTCAGTATCAATGAAAAACACGCGACCGGTTACCATGTCGGTGAACAGAAATTTCTCATAGAGTTCTGGAATCGCCTGCCCGCGATAGACAAATCCACTGCTTACTGCATTTGATGGCGTGTGATCGTATTGGGCAACAGGATACTCAAATGCCTGCTCATCCTCGGGACGTGGGTACACCGGCCCCGGGCGCCCACCCGCTACACCAAAACCGGTAGCGAAGGTACCTTCACGCAAACGCCATCCATAATTGGCACCAGGAACTCCGATGTTGATCTCCTCAATCTGAGACTGTCCGATATCCGAGATATACATGGTGCCATTACTATCGAATGAAAAATGTTGAGCATGCCGTATTCCGTAGGCCCAGATTTCCGGCGCAACACCTGCTTGCCCAATAAAGGGGTTGTCAGGAGGAATGCTATAGGCTGAGCTTGCACCTGCGCTCGGATCGATGCGTGAAATGGTCGACATTGGATTGGCTAAAGATTGTCCGTTTTCATAGGGATCGTTAGCACCACCGCCATCGCCCAGGCTGAAATACAGCATGCCGAAATCCGGATCACCCACGTTGGCCGCTGGATTGAAAGCCAGAGTAGCGATGTTGTGATTGGCGTCGAATTGACCGATGCGGAATATCTCTCTATGACCGCCACTGAAGTAATTGGCAGTAGGGTCGTCGCTGGTCCACTCGGCGATTACGCTCTCATGATCATTCTCAGAATCTTCCAGGTAGTCGGCGATACCACTTGCTACCGTGGCGCTGTAACTGGTGTAGAACTTACCATAGCCGGGAGTACCGGGCTCACCGAATTGAGGATGAAAGGCAAAACCCAATAAGCCGGTTTCGTTAGGAAATGTGGAATCATCAAATCCAATGTTCTGTTCGCGCAGATCTAGATACACCTGGGGCTGGCGCCCGGTTTCATCTGTCAAATAGAGCAACCCGCGCAGATCATTGATAGCAAGACGGCCGCTATCATCGGGCAGCGGATAGAGGTACTGAATTCGTGCATAGGCAGAATTGGTATTCCCCACTGAGACTGAATCAATGGTCTGCGGCATTCTCACAAAGAGCTGCGCAGCAACAACAAGATCGCTCTTTGGAATTGCTTCTGGAATGGGGTCGGAGAGCGGTTCGATGCGTCCCTGCCCTGATACAGACAGCGATAGGACAGCTCCGAAAAGCGAAAAGCCCTGGCATAGTTTTCTCAGCATGCGCTTGTTCCATCTTGACGGCCCGCGGAAGCATTAGGGTAAGCCCACCTTCTCCCCAAGACAAGCTTCCGTTTGGCATGGTTGATGTGCGTAGATGTCGCTTCTAACCTGGCAGAAACAGGAGTAGACTGAAGTTGTCCCAGTATTTTCTATTGAGAAGGGAAATCATCGATGTTTTCTAAATCAGCCAAGTTACTATCCGGCAGCTTATTCTCACTCAGCCTGCTGACAACCGGTTGCACAGTTCCCGTGGTTACTCTATTAGGTAGCAATGATGACGGAACTGTTTTAGCCGCTGGCGAATCCAGCACTGTTCATTTTTTCACTTCCATTTCAAATTTCGATACCGGCGTCAATCTGGGTGCTGGCAATACCTATGATCTGGATATTGCCATTCTCAGCCAGTGGAACGATGCTGACATCGAGCTGGACGAGACCGGCAATAAAATTAGTGAGAGAGGTTTCGCAAACAGCGAAATGCCGATCGAAGCACTTGGTGTGACTCGCCGATCCAGAGATCATCGTTGGTTTGAATTAATGCTGTACCAACCCAATTGTGGGCGTCAAAGTCTGCGAGGGGTTACCGAGTTGAATAGCGACGAGGAGTCCGGTGCTTACCGATTCGTTGCCACCTGTGATGGCAATCTTCGCCTGTTCGTGAACGACAGTCCTGGTTTTTATTTGAATAACAAAGGCTACGCCAATATCACACTGTCGCGGGTAAACTGATTGCTGTCTCACCTAACACCGAAAGGGGGTGAATCATGCACACAGTACAACAAATACTGAATCTCAAAGAAACTAATGAGATTTGGTCCATAGCGCCAAGCGCAACTGTCTATGAAGCAGTACAGGCATTAGCCGACAAACGGGTCGGCGCTCTGCTCGTCATGGAAGGTGATGAACTTAAGGGGATTATTTCAGAGCGTGACTACGCCCGCGAAGTGATTTTAAAAGGCCGGGCCTCAAAAGAAACCCGTGTTGCTGACATCATGAGCAGCAATGTCATTACGGTGCCCTCCACCAATGGTGTCGAAGCCTCGCTCTCTGTCATGACCGGCAATCGCATTCGCCACTTGCCAGTAGTAGATGATGGATATGTCGTAGGCATGGTCTCTATGGGGGATCTGGTCAAAGATATAATTAGCGACCAACAGTCCACTATCGAGCAACTAGAAAATTATATCCGAGGATAAACTCGGCACTTAACGAAAAACCGCATCCAAGCTGACCAGGGATCTCCTACAGGTGTATTTTGTGGAGGTTTTGAGTGCGCTCGATCCTCTCCGGTCGCTCAATGGCTAGAGAGCGGCAAATTACCAAACGCTGGTTTCCACAATCTTGAAATCCGGAAAATCCCCTGGGCCAGGGTTCACGGAAGCCCCGACTTCGCTCTAGTTCATTGAGCATCCCATATCTCCCTAACAGCAGGCACTGCCTCGATTGACAAGCCAATACTTAATGCTAATATATTAGCACTATGCTATATTTTTAGCATATAAGAAAACACTCTCTGAAGGTTAGCGAGTCTGATGTCTCTCGAACACAGTTTGTCGCGACGGGAAAGACAGATCATGAGCGCGTTGTATCGCATCGAATATGGAAGTGTCAGCTCAGTAGTGCACGAACTAGGCGATCGATCACACCCGACAACAGTGAGAACACTGCTGGGACGACTGTTCGCAAAAGGTTACTTGAAGCGAAGGCTGGACGGCACGAGGTACATCTACTTCCCAAGAATCGCTCATGAGACTGCTGCGAAGGAAGCACTATCACGCGTAGTTGAAACCTACTTTAGCGATAGACCATCAGAGGCAAACGCGGCGCTTACGGAAGTGCTTTCGACGCTTAATAAGGAAACGTGAACCAAGAGAAAAGGTAATTTCCAATGATCTTTAGATTATTTTTGGTATTTCCATTCGCCTTTGTGACCACAGTTAGTTTGTTCTACTTCATGCAGGCACTAATCGCCACAGGAGAAGGTATTGATCAAGTATTGCGTGTAATCAGAATTGTAGACGCAACCATGCCAGAAATTGCTCAAGAACTGATTGAAGATATTGAGAAACCAGAACCGTTGCAGGAACTTGAAATTCAACCGTTGGAAGATGTTTCACGAAAAATCGATTTATCAACGGGGCCTAGTTTAAATGTTCAGAGGACTGGTATTGAGATGGATACCGCCATGGATATTGGCAACGCGGGAATCAGCGCAACCGATGGAGATTACTTACCGCTGGTCAGAGTTCCTCCTCAATACCCAACACGCGCACTGCAACGCGGTATCGAAGGATGGGCTCTCCTGGAGTTTACAGTGGATGCTAGAGGCAATGTTGTGGAGGAGAGTATCGAGGTCATAGATGCTGAGCCACCTAATATCTTCGATCGCTCAGCAATCCGTGCGGTCTCGAGATTCAAATACCAACCACGGGTAGTCGATGGGGTTGGAGTCGATGTACCAAACGTTCAGACTGTTCTACGCTACGAGATTGAAGCTGACTAGATGACCAATCAATAATCAGCAATGAGGAGGTCTAAAATCTGGCAGTACGATTAGCTGACCATCAGTTAGATTGACAGCAACTATGCTGCAGAATTAGCATACTGCTACTACTGTAACATCTTGGCAGTAAAGCCAATCTCAATTCGCTTGCAACCACCATGACATCTACGATGAAACTAAGCCGCCGAGAGCGGCAGATCATGGATGTCATTTACCGACTGCAGGGTGCCAGCGTCAGAGAAGTCAGGGACAACATAGAGGATCCTCCTAGCTATTCAGCTGTTCGAGCCCTCATAAAACGACTAGTCGACAAAGGCTATCTATATTACAAAGAGCGAGGTCTTAAGTATGTCTACTTCCCAACTTTCGACCATTCCAAAGCGTCCCGATCCGCCATGAATAATGTTGTAAAAACGTTTTTCGATAACTCGCACTTTCTTGCCGCTAACTTCCTTTTAAGTATGAAAGCTTCCAAGCTGACTGAAGAAGAACTGTCCGAACTAGAGAAACTGATAAAACAAAAAAAGAAATCAAAGTAATGACTCTCAATTAATCTGGCCACCCATATGGCAGTACGCAGGGCCTATCCCATTGAGACTGCACTTTGTTCCAAAGTAAAGCCACCCTCATCTAATGGCATGAAAAGAAGCCGTTGAGTTATAAAACTGAGCTTTTCACCAATGGCATGACTAACATAGCAAATGCGTGTATGTGTTTGTTTGGCAATGATTTCCAGCATGCCAATAATCAGTTTCCTATGATAGTCGTCCAATCCAACACAGGGCTCGTCGAGCACAAGAATCCATGGCTGCTTGACCATCGCTCGAGCCAATAACACCAGCCGTTGTTGGCCGAATGACAATTCGTGGTAATACTCTTTTTCAAGCCCACCGATGCCAAGGACAGCCAACCACTCTCTGGCTGCATCCCATTCTGCACTGCCGCTGTCATCATACAGACCAACCGAATCAAAAAATCCGGAGACCACTACGTCTAAAACCTTCCAGCCTTTGACATACTTGTTATGCAGCTCATTAGATACCACTCCGAATCGAGACTTGATATCCCAAACAGTTTCGCCACTACCTTTACGTCGATCAAACAGATACACCTCTTGCCCGTACCCTTTGTGGTTTTCCCCATCAATGAGACTCAACAGGGTGGACTTGCCACAACCATTCGGACCCTCTATCAGGACATGATCGGAGCCGGTCATGATCCAGTTAACATTTCTCAACACTGGCAATTCACCATAGCTGACATCTATGCCTTTAAGCTCAATAAGCTTGTCTTCGGCCTGAGGCAGTAGCTGATCAGCTGCCGGTTTTGGCAATTCGCTGGCGATTTTGGGTGAGCGATTAGTCAGCCGAACAAAGTGCTGTCCGGTCTCTACTTTGTTGCGTTGACCCTGTTCGATTATTTGCAATTCTTCCATCAGGGCAATATGAGTCACACCAGGCAACACATCTTGATGGCGCCGGCACAACAGCAGACTACTCAAATCAGAATCCTGATGCTCAGTGATACAGCTAATGATGCGCTGGCGGGAATCTTTGTCGATTGCTTCCAGCGGATCGTCGAAAATCACCAGCTTGTGCTTGTCACCTGACGCTGCGTATAAAGCCCTGGCTATCAGTGCTCGACGGATCTGCCCGGAGGAGAGAAATCGAATTCCTTTCTGTAAAATCTCTTGCAGATTGAGTTGAGCCACTAACTGTAAGAATACAGTTTCATCGTCATTCGCAGCTTCCCTGCCAGAACGGATCAAGACCTCAACTAAAGTTCCTTTGTCTTCGGCACGCTCGCTGTACTCACTCATATCCAGCCGATTGTCCTGCTGCCAGAGTCTTTGTTGCTCTTCGAAGGAAACAAACTGGCAATCCCGTGCCGGATCGAAACCCTCGGTATACTGAACATAAGAGCCTGTTTCGGTGCGCTTGCCCGCCAATAAACCCGCCAGCACCGATTTACCGGCTCCATTTGGCCCAAACAGACACCAATGCTCTCCCTGGTTGACAGAAAACTCGGAAATTCTCATCACTGCCCGACGACCAATGCGACACAAGGCATTCTCAACTGCGATCAGGGGTACGAAACTCACCTGGCTCAACTCAGCCCCAGGATTCTTTTGATTCTCGCGATTATCCGTTGTGTGAAAGAAGCGCCTGGCTCTGGAGGAAGAGTGAAGTTGTCTGTTTGCGGAATCCACAAGGGTTTACGGTATCGTAGTTTGCCAGGCTGGCTTTCCATTGGCGTGTAGTATTTACAACCTTCGAAGTAGTAATGAGTGACTTGGGAATGACGGGTTCGACGCATATCATTTCTCGGCGCACCACCGTGCAGCAGGTTGGCATGCCAAATAATTGCTCCACCTTTCTTTATCGTTCCGTACTCTGCCTGCAAATCATGTTCGGCAATCAGTTCCTGAACCCGCTGCTCATAGTCAGCATAGTATTCATAACCCTGATTCAAACCCAGATCCTGCATACTGTAATAGGGAAGTTTGTGGCTACCGGGGTAATAGATCAGTGGTCCGTTGTCCATGTCGATATCTTCAAACGCAACCCACACTCCTGCCATATACCCTGCCGGTATGGTGCTGAAATGTATGGTGTCGGAGTGTGCGCATTGAGAAGTACCGATTGGGAAATTCAAAGTCTGGAATGGCAAAGCTTTGCGTTCTAACAGTTGTTCGAGAGCGTGCAGCACTCGCTGATTGACGGCGAGCTGGCGCGCATCATCAACCTGCTTCCAGGCATCTTGTACGCGGGTTGGAATCTCTGGTTTATCGCGATAAGGGTTGTCATAGAGGGATTCCACACCCTCGATGATGCGCTCAAGCTGCGCCGATTCGAAGCCGAAATCGAATTTCAGCACACCTCTGTCGTGAAACTCTGCGATCTCTGCTGCACTCAACACCGATTCCGGCATAACGTTCCCAGTCAAGGCCTTTGACCCAAAGCTCGCTGCATCACTTCAGTCTGGATCGCCATCATATGACCCACTGAGCGTCGCCAATATTCAGAATTGTGTCGACCACGGGATTGCATGTAATCGAAAGGCACATTATTTAGCATGAGTATTTGAGCAAGCTCTCGCGCCTCGCTAGCCAGACCATCTTCGGTACCGGAATCAACATAAATATGAGGCATCTGACTCTTTGGCACTTCGTAGATGATGGTGAAAGGGTCATAAGCTTGTGCCTGCTCGATGGTTTCGAAGAGCACACCGTTTGGCGTCCGTTCTTCCTGGGTACTGAATCCAATAATATCGATGATGCCTGAAATAAATTCGTCAGCCGCTGCGAACCGCTCCTGCTGTTCCGGGCTACGATTCGGCGACGTCGCATCCTGCGCTGGGATTCCCGCTTCCAGTGCCGATGCCTGGGTACGGGCAAAACTCAAAGCTCCGCTGGTGCTACCGAGTGAGATAAACATCTGAGGGTGGCGCAAGCCCAGTGCCAGTGCGCCGAACCCACCCATGGACAAGCCAGAAATGGCCCGTCCCTCTCGCCGTGCCTCGGTACGATAGTTGGCATCCACGTAAGAAATCACATCTTCGATGATGTGGTCCTCCCAGTTATTTGTCTGCCCTTCTTCACTGCTTGCATAATTCACATACCAACTATTGCCAGCGTCCGGCAACACCAGAATGACATCGTTCACTTCACGGGCATAAAACGCTGCCGCAAGATTTCGTCCCCACACCGTGTAGTTCTGCATGTAGCCATGCAATAAATAGAGGGTTGGATAACGCTGCTCAGATTCCTCATATCCCGCGGGCAACACTATGTCGAACTTCATTTCCCGATTCACAGCGGGGCTGAAAAAAGACACGGTTTCCAAACCATCCGGGATGGGCGCCGCAACCGGAAGGGAGTCGGCAGACCATGCTACAGCGCTCAATGTCGATGCGAACGCAAGCAATACAAATTTGGCAGCAGTCGAGTACAAAGTATTTTACACCTGGAGAAGCGGTTGTTTTATATCACTTTTCTATCGGCGATAGTATCTCTCGACAGTCGAACTGCATCTGGCGCTTGAAATTGGGACGATAACCCATAAAGAAAACCACTAATCCATATTGCGCGATGGGAAATGGTCATGAACCTGCTTCGAACCATGGTAACCAATGCTACATTGCTATTTGTGCTGGGCGCATGCACTCCAAAAACAATTGCGCCCGCTAGCTACACTATCAATGTCAGAGGTCAGATCCCAGGCGATATCGTAGAACAAGTCGATTCCGTACTAGCGGAGAGAGTACCACTGATAATGCATCAGCTCAGCGCATCTCGGATGCCGGTAGTGGAGGTAAATCTGTGGCAAGATCGAGGTGAGTTTCTTGAAGAGTTTGGAGAACCCGCCCCCAGTGTTCGCGGTTTCATAAATCGGGATGCTTGGCAAGTTCATGTTCTTTACCTTGGAGTACCACCGGGGTTAAGCACACTGCATGAATACATTCACCTCATCACAGTCGCCGCCAATGAAGCTGACCAGTTCACTCCAATCTGGTTATGGGAATCAATAGCTATTTTTGAGTCTAAACGTCCTCCACCCCCGGGGCTAGATCGACTACGCTGCATCAGCCCTGACCACGTACCCACACTGCAGTCTCTCAACACACACCCAACAAACATCTATCGTGTCGGTAATCTGTTATTTGAGTTTTTACTTGATGAATGGTCGTACGATATTGCGGCGAAGTTAATAAAAAACGGTGGGGATATTTATGCAGTGCTCGGCATTTCAGAAACAACATTCGAACAACTATGGCTCGATTACATCATTTCGAATTATGATGTCAGTATGTTGCAAAGCGAGCCTGAAAACCGTTGCTGAAATTTGTTCTTAAATACCTGCGTTGCCATCTGTCTCTCCCGTTTTGCCTGGCGATTCCAGGCACAGGCATCTTGCCGAATACACTGATGGCAGCAGAGAACGGTGAACAGTTATTTCTGGCCAATTGTGCCGAATGTCACCAGGTCGATGGACAGGGCATTCCTAATATCTACCCCGCTCTGGACGGCAATGAAACAGTTAATGGCAGTGGCGTCGACGTTGCGCTTGTATTACGTATCGGGCGGGGGGAGATGCCTTCGTTTATGGGCTCACTTTCCGCTGATGAAATGGCTGCCATCATCAACTACGTGCGCAATGCCTGGTCCAACTCTGGCCAACTGATCAGCGCCGAGACTATTGAGGGTCTGGAATAAGAATTGACTAGCCAAAGGAAATCACCATGACTGTTAGCAAAATCAAAACCAGCGTGACCATCTGTTTATTGATGTTGAACAATCATTCCTTCGCACAATCGAACACTGACCGGGAAGCGATCCTCGACGTGGTAGATCGATTTTTCGCTGCTTTAGGATCCCGTGATCGCAATGGTCTGTTGGCGGTGACCTTACCTGGTTCGCTGAATATCTCGGTGGCAAATCCAGTCACTGGACCAGGCGATTTCACAATACAGAACTACACGCAGATGATTAACGGCCTGGGCGCTGACGGGCCACGCTTCCTGGAGCGCTACTGGGATCCAAAGGTGTTAATAGATGGCAACATCGCAGTTTTTTGGGCCCCCTATGATTTCCATATCGAGGGCGAGTTCTCTCACTGTGGCATTGACTCGTTTCAATTAGTGAAGCGCGAGGGGCAATGGTATCTGTCTAATCTAAGTTGGACGCGTCAACGACAAAGCTGTGAACCCAGTCCGCTCGGCCCCATCTGAGGCAATTGCAAATGCGCGCACTATCCACGTATTCGTTGTTACTAGTGAGCGCTCTGCTGTGGTCACCTCTGCATGCTCAACAGGCCAATGTCGAAGAATCTGCCGTCCTGGCTGCAGTAGATAGACTCTATGCAGCAATCTTTGCTCGAGATCGCAATGCAATGATGGCAGCAACTGTGCCTGGCTCGTTGAATTTTTCAATTGCTGATCCGGTTACCGGACCTCAAGACATCATAATTCACAACTACACCCAGTCGGTGAACACACTGACTTTACCGGGCCCCGAGATGTCAGGCGAGTACAAGAACTCAATCGTTCTAATAGAAGGGAATATCGCGGTTTTTTGGGCCGACTACAATTTCTATCTCAACGGCGAGTTCAACCACTGTGGCGTGGACTCTTTTCAGCTGCTTAAACGTGACAATCAGTGGCTCGTTACCAATATGAGTAGTACGCGCAGATACCAGGATTGTGAGTGATTGGTGACGGTAACGCTTATAAAGCAGACGATTTCACAACAAGCATCTTCTCAATCTGCATGTCTTCGTAGGTATAAGGAATGCCTCCAACTCCATAACCGGATTCTTTTAATCCAGCGAAAGGCATCCAATCAACTCGAAAGGCGGTATGATCATTTACCATTACAGCCGAAGCATTAAGATGTTTATAGGCATACATAGCGCTATCGATATCCTGAGTCATGACAGCGGCCTGGAATGAATAAGGCACATTATTGGCTCTTGCCACTGCTTCAGCCATAGAGGAAGTGCTATAGACACAAACCACTGGGCCGAATACTTCATTCCTGCTGATAGTTACATCGTCCGGGGCATCCAGCAAAACCGTCGGCGCATACAGGGCATCTGATATTTTCTTACCGCCACAGATGAGTTTCGCACCAGCCGCCACTGCCTCATCTACCCATTCCGCAACGCGATCTGTTTCCTTATGACGAATGAGTGGCCCAACTTCAGTGGCGGGATCAGCCGGATCCCCAACCACCAGCTTTTCGGCTAGCGCAGCCAGACCCTCCGCCAAGGACTCCGCGATATCGCTATCAGCAAAAACCCGCTGTACAGAAACACAAACCTGGCCCGCATGATAGAAGCCGCCCTTTGCCAACAATGGCAGCATAGCGTCCAGATCCGCATCTGCAGCGACAATGGCTGGAGCAGCACCACCATGTTCCAAAGCGCAACGCGTTCCCGGCGCGAGCTGACTCTTCAACATCCAACCCACACGAGCACTACCAATGAAACTGAAGAATGCAACTCGGGGATCGGTTACCAGCTTAGTAGCGAACTGATTGTCTTCAACGCAAATCGCCTGTGCGAATTCCTCAGGTAACCCCGCCGCTCTCAGTATCTCGATAAATTTAAAACAGGAAAGGGCGGTATCTGTAGCTGGCTTAACGACTACTGGACAACCGGTTGCAACCGCAGGACCAACCTGATGCACAATTAAATTCAGTGGATGATTGAAGGCGCTAACAGCTACGACGGGGCCAATCGGCTCTTTACTGGTCATTGCCAATCGATTTGCCGAGGCCGGATTGAGACGCATAGGGATTTCAGTGCCACGTTCGGAACGCACACATTCGATGCAGTTTTTCACTCCATCAATAGCACGTGCCACCTCAACCCGAGTGTCGTTATAGGGCTTACCACCTTCCCCTACGGCGATGCTCACCAGCTCATCAAACTGTGCTTCCATGGCAGCGGCAGTTTTCTCCAACACCGAGACACGTTCATGCACCGGCAGCCAACGCTCCTTGTCAGCGAACAAGGCGCTGGCTGTTTGTAGCGCTTGCTCTACTCCATCGCCATTGTGAGTTGCGACGGCTCCAATCACCGAACCATCATAGGGCGAAGTAACCTCGATTTTACCGGTTGCGACCGCTCCCGGAACCATGGATTCGAATTCAGGCATAACAAGTACCTTTGAGTGGAAGTTGCAGCATTAGATGGGGCAAACAAGGTTACCGAGTTTTTCTGTCAGCTTCATGTTTTCAGAATAGTCCACTGGCACATCAATCACCACCACCGTATCGTCTGCGATGGCTTGCTCGATGGTCGGGAGTAATTCGTCGGCCGAATTAACTCTATAACCTTTGGCACCGAAGCTTTCTGCATACTTAACGAAATCCGGATTATCGAAATCGATATGGGCATCGCGACCAAATTTCTTATCCTGATGCCACTTGATCAATCCGTACTTGCTGTCATTCCAGACCATGATGATGATAGCCACCTTGTGACGAAGCGCCGTTTCGATTTCCTGTGAGTTCATCATGAATCCCGCATCGCCGTTAATGGTCATCACAGTCTTTTCTGGATATACGAGTTTCGCTGCAATAGCGCCCGGAATGCCGATCCCCATGGATGCGAAACCATTGGAGATGATGCAGGTATTTGGCGCTTCCGCCTGATACATGCGGGCAATCCACATCTTATGCGCTCCCACGTCAGAGATCAGAATATCTTCATTGGCCAGACCTTTGCGCACATCATTGAGAATACGTTGCGGCTTCATTGGAAAACTGGCGTCCGACTCTTTCTCATTGAGTTCATCCACAATCACCTGCCGCAGCGTTCCGGCTTTCGATTCATTTTGCGGACTGGCCACCTCACCGATGGCGTTCAAGGCTTGAGCAATATCACCGATCACACCCACTTCCAGCATGTAGTGTTCATCCACTTCAGCATAGTGTTGATCGATATGAATAATTTTCTTGTCCTTATTCTGATGCCAGGACGATGGGTGGTATTCCACCATGTCAAAACCGACGCAGAGAATCACATCAGCCCGATCGAATCCGCAGGCCACATAGTCATGTGCTTGCAGCCCGACTGTGCCCAGAGAAAGCGGATGAGAAAAAGGCATGGCACCCTTGGCCATGAATGTGGTGGCCACGGGGATGTTGAGCCTCTCAGCAAAAGCGACTAACTGCTCGCTGGCATTGCCACGAAAAACACCGTTGCCTGCCATGACAATAGGATAATTTGCTTCCGATATGACTTGCGCTGCCTGCTCCACTTTTTGCTGCGGTGGCGCTGGTGCAACTGCGTGTTGCACTTTGAGTGGCTGTTTGGACTCTGCGAGTTCAGCAGCGGCAATGTTTTCCGGCATACTGATGAAGGCGCCGCCCGGTTTTTCTGCCTGCGCATCCTTGAAGGCTTTACGCACGACCTCCGGAATAATGTCGGCGTGAATCAGTTCTGTACTGTATTTAGAAATCGGCGCGAACAGATTGACCAGATCCAACATCTGGTGGCTCTCTTTGTGCATGCGGGTAGTGGCACCCTGCCCAGCGATGCCGATGATTGGGGCCCGATCCATATTGGCATCGGCAAAACCAGTTACCAGATTGGTTGCACCAGGACCCAGCGTGCTCAGACAGACGCCAGCGCGGCCGGTCAAGCGACCATAAACATCCGCCATAAACGCGGCGCCCTGTTCATGGCGCACCGTAATGAACTTGATCTTGCTATCCAGCAAGGCGTCCATCACATCAATATTCTCTTCACCGGGAACACCGAAAATGTATTCCACGCCTTCGTTCTCAAGGCAACGTACAAATAACTCTGAAGCTTTCATCTACCTGCGCCTCCAAAAAAAGGCCGGAGAGACACTCGTTCAGTCTCTCCGACCCCATTTAATTCATTCATTCTATGGACTGGGCTACTAGACCGGCGAAAACACTTTTTTGCTCAAGCCGACTCTAACTTCAGTGTTCCAATCCATCCATTGCAGCCAGTCTTCCGATTAGCTCCTCTACCCGGGTGCTATAGCCCCATTCATTGTCATACCAGCTAACGACCTTCACCATGCGCCCATCGATTACCTGGGTAAGCGGAGAATCGAAAATACTGGAATGAGTATTGCCAATGATGTCGCTACTGACGAGTTCTTCCTCCAGATACGCCAGAATACCCTTTAAGGGACCAGCGGCCGCTGTGGCCATAGCGGCATTTACTTCTTCCTTCGTAGTATCTGACTGCACTTCGACAGTAAGGTCTACCAGGCTGCCGTCGGGCACAGGAACTCGCATAGCCAGCCCGTCCAACTTACCTGCCAATTGCGGCATTACCAGACCGATTGCTTTGGCTGCACCGGTGGAAGTGGGCACGATATTGGTGGCAGCATTGCGGGAACGGCGTTTGTCTTTATGGGGCGAATCAATCAGACGTTGACCGGAAGTGTAGGCATGTACGGTAGTGAGCAATCCACGCTTAATGCCAAATGATTCATGCAGCACTTTGCAAAGTGGTGCAGCACAATTTGTAGTGCAACTGGCGTTACTGATTATGCGGGTGTCTTGAGTGACCACATGATCGTTTACTCCAGTAACCAGGGTGGCTTCGAGGGGATCCTTGCAAGGAACCGTTAAAATAAGACGCCTGGCACCTGCATCGAGATGCTTATTAAGCGCTTCCAAAGTTCGGAACACACCCGAACTCTCGATGACGTAGTCGATCCCCATTTCTTTCCATGGCAACTTGGCGGGATCCTTTTCACACAATACCTGGAAAGGATCGCCGGAAATCTCTATGGTATCCCCACTGACCTTGACCTCCCCGGGCCAGGTGCCGTGAATACTGTCATACTTAAAGGCATAAGCCAGTTGATCTGGGCTGGCCAGATCGTTTACTGCAACCACATCATAATGGCCGCGCTGTTTGGCAATACGCATAATGGTGCGTCCGATACGACCAAATCCGTTTATGGCTATCCGTGGTAAAGACATTAGGCGAGCATCTCCTCAGTTAATTCCCAAAGTCGCAAAGCACTCTCTTCTTGCGTAGCCCATGGGGCGACATCGAAGTACCGTGGCGAATCTTCAGTAGCAAGGTTTGCTACATCACAGTCTTCACAATACAAGCCGCCTGCGTTCGCCAGCTGTGGACTGGTAGCGGCCCATAATGTTGTGGTGCAACCTTGCGTGGTTGATTTAAATAGCGCAGCAGCCTGTTCCGACAGATTTCCGTCGGCATCGGTCCACCCCAGCGCCTGCATTTCCTCATTGGGTAAATGCCTTTGCAGCGGCGTCAGGATACCGCCGGGATGAACACTAAAAGCGCGTAATCCCTGTTCGGCATACTTCATGTCCAGCCCCAAGGCAAACAAGGCGTTGGCTGTTTTCGCCTGAGCGTAGGCAGTCCATTTTTCATAAGGCGTGGACTGAAAATGAATATCGTCCCACAGGATGTCAGAACGGCGGTGGGCAATCGATGACAGACATACTACCCGTGGCGTATCAGCGGCCAGCAAAAATGGCAATAAACCAGTGGTTAAAACGAAGTGGCCGATGTGATTGACTGCAAACTGGGACTCCCAGTTGCTTCCAACACGAGTCTCAGGGCAAGCCATAATGCCAGCATTGTTGATGAGTAGATCCAGTTTCGATTCCTTTTCACTTAGATCACTAACGAATCGACGTACGGTGTCCAACTCTCCCAGATCCATTTGCATGGAGATTACCTCTCCGTTTACATCTGCAAGATTCGCCTCGGCCTTCGCGGGATCGCGCACCGGAACGTAAACTTTCACTCCAGCACCAGCCAAAGCTCGTGTGGTTTCCAGACCAATACCTGAATAACCACCGGTTACAACCGCCACCTTACCCGCCAGATCAATGCCTTCGAGAATTTGAGCAGGCTCCGATTTCGCTGCGAACCCTGATCCTAGTTTCTGCTGTATCCTTGCTGCCATGATGACTCCTGATTGTCTTATGGTTTAGTTCACTATAAGCGAACGTCGAGAGACATTTCGATTGCTGTAAAGCAACCGAATTGTCATACCTGTCAGGGCTTGCGAGCCCTCTTAGCCTGCGCTCGGTTCGAATAGATTCAGCTCGCCGTCTCGGTGAACGATTCCGGGTCGACCTAACTGTTCTTGAGAAACAAAGTGCTGCAAAAATTCTTCGTTATTGGGTGTGTTGGCAACAAACCGACGTTGATCTGTCCGCTGCCGGCCTATAACAATACCTCTGGTGGGTACCCCTTTGTCAAAACAAACCGTGTAGGTCTCAATCACTGCCTCACCCTCAGGCGATTCTGTGAATTCAGGGTAGTCCATATTATCAATTAGAGACTGATAGGATTGTGGGTTATCTCGAGACCACTCCCCGGCAACCGGTTGAGCGGAATAGATTCCGGTTGCGTGCTTGGACAGATAGCCGCCGTTGGCGGTAATCAGGCCAAATGTCTGTCGGTTTTCTCGCAACAGAGGTAACAAGCTCGCGATAGCGTGCATAGAGTAGTTGTTGCCCGGACCACCAAAGAACGGCAAACCACCTGTCAAGGTAAATCCTCTCTCATCATCCAGCGCCAGACCGAGTTCACTGCAGGCGATTTCCACCGCCGCAGGAAAACAGGAGTAAATGTCAATGTAGTCCATATCGGCGATTGTCTTGTCCGCCATCTCAAACGCGCGCTGGACATTTAAGCCCATCGCCGGTGCAGAGATGTAATTCAAGCGCTCACTCACCATTAATCGCTCATTGGCCTCACCGCACCCGTGCAGGAATACCCATTTAGCAGGATCGATGCCCAACTGCCTGGCTTTACCAACGGAAGTCATGATCACCGCAGCACCCTGGTTCACCCCATCCATAGCATTCATCCATTTCGGATAGGGATAACAAATGTAGCGATTTTCCTGGGTTACTGTTGCCAATTCTTCCGCACTACGTTGGATGCCATAAAAGGAATAAGGATTGTTGGCCGCCACTTTGGTAAACGGAGCAAACAGTTCACCCAGAGCCAATTGATGCTCCTCAAGACTGCGACCGAAGGCGCCGCGCAATGCGTTCTCAAACAAGGGATAGGTTTGAATTGGCACACCGAGGCCATGGGCAAATTCATGGGGCGTGGACAGAGCCTCCCCAATGCCTCGATCCTCCAGGCTGCCTTCGTCTTGTTCCTGCCAGTTCAGATCTATGCCTTGCCGCAACGCATGCTGTGCAGTCTTGATCGCTTCCGAACCGGCCAGCAACACCACACCCAACTCACCATCGGCAAGTCGTTCAGCCATCTCGTTAATGTACTTCTGCGGCGTGTTACCACCCACATTGCCATAGATGGCCAATTCTGGATCAGCACCGATACGACGTGCGATAGCACGTGGTGGATTCTCCGCACGCCCAAAAGGATTGGGCATGCGTGGTCGATTCCAGGAATCGGGAAAGATGCGGATTGCCACCACGGTATCGATGCTCGCGGCTAAATCAGCAATACCCGTATCGGCTATTGCGACTTCTGCCGCTTTAGCTGCGATCCCCATAGGTGGTTGCGCTAACCCCGGCGAGACACCTTTCTCGGTGAATTGCCCCGCGCCAACCAGTATCGGTGTACTGTCTTCCATAGGAGGAGTTACTGATCAGGATCTCTTAACTCAAATCGAATATTCAGATACACAACTGATTCCGATTCCTTAATGCCATGGGGCACACCGGGTGGAATGAAGATAACATCGCCAGCCTTGATAATTCTCTCGTCACCTCCCTCTATACGGCTGCCCCGCAACTCACCAGGGCCCGATCCCTGCTCGGCATCGACGATAGTGCCCCCTGTCGCGAGTACAGCCATGCCTTCACGCACAACCCATACCTCACTAATGCGACCATGTTGCAAAGCGGTTTCTGCACCCTGGATGTGCCGAACGTTGATACTGAAGATATCGCCTTCCAGTAATCGGCGCGTGGCAATATCGTTAGCACGCAAAAGATTAGCGGCTTCAAGGATTTCAATGAGCGGTATATCTTCTGCGCGATCCGTGGGCGCTCTCGGCGCGCCAGCGGTTTGCGCCAGAGATAAACTCGATGAGATAAGCAAGACCACAAACAAAGATTGAATAACTGTTTTCATATTTTTTCCTTCCAGAAGTCGGTTCTCGTTGTACCAGAAGCGTCCATCAAATCGCTGTCGATCCAACTACTGCCACATCCCCAAAGCCAATAGTCGTAGCGAAGCACCGATCAGCGCAACAAAGGTCAAAGCCATGCCTGTCACACGAAAGTTAAAGTTCTCCTGTACCTGGCTTACACCGAAAGCATGCAATAGTCTTCCCGCCAACAGCAGTAAACAAAACAGGTGCACAAGCAACCTTGCCTGACCGTACACTTCCAGGAAATATAGCAGCAATAAAGTCAGTGGTACGTATTCGGCAAAATTCGCATGCACTCTCATGGCGCGTTGCAACTCCGGCGCCTCACCGGGACCGACAGCAACCTGATAGTGATGACGCAGGCGCAATGTGCGTACGCTCAATCCTACGAAGATGAGGCCAAACAAGGCCGCGTAGATGGGCAATATGGGCATGATGATCTCTCCGACACTAAGCTTATGCAGATAGCATGGTTACGTTGGTCTCCCGCATATCGATCTAATTTGCCACCAACTGTCATTGATTGGTCAAGCCGATAGCCTACAATCAGCTTAACAGCTTGATAGGAAATACGGGACTGACATGCCTAAGCCTCCACTCTCAACAATACTCTTTGCACTCCTGTTCGCCTCATTACAGACACCGGTTTACGCCCAATGCGATCCAGATCGAGAAAATGCGGAAACCGCGCGCGGTGTCGTGTTTGCCGATCGCGATGGTAACGGCGTGCAGGGCGCGGGTGAACCGGGCCTAGCCAACATCCCTGTCAGCAACGGTTGTGCGGTAGTGCTGTCTCAGCAAGATGGGAGCTACGCGATCGATATCGCTCCCCACGAAATTCTGTTTGTCAGCAAACCTGCTGGCTACGCCATGCCGCTTGACGAAAACAACATCCCCCAGTTTTTCTACCGACATTATCCCGATGGTACGCCTTCAGTGATTCAGGGGACATCGATCGAATGGGCGTTTCCGGTTGTGGACGCGACTGGTCCGCTTCCGGACTCCATCGATTTTCCTTTAATTCAAGACAGCAGCGATGAACAGATTTTCACCGCTCATGGCTTCGCCGATACCCAGGCTCGTTTCGAACTGAGCCAGGACATGCTGCGAGAGGACTTAATCAATCCGTTAATAGGCAACCCCTATTCCGTGGACTTCGGCTTAACCGTCGGTGATGTTGCCAATGACAACCTGGCCATCTATGAGCGTCATAAAGCAATGATGAGCTTGATGGAGATTCCGCAGTGGTATGTGCCTGGCAATCATGACATGAATTTTGCATCCCCTAACGCTTACTATGCGAACGAGACCTACAAGCGTCACTTTGGCCCCACCTATTACTCTTTCGACCATGGACAGGCACATTTCGTGGCACTGAATAATGTGGAATATGCCGGTGCAGACAATGAATTCGCTGCTGGTCGCTATCGCGGTTACATCACCGAGAATCAATTGCAATGGCTGGCGAATGATCTGCAATTTGTCGACCAGGACAAACTCATTGTGATCATGACCCATATCCCATTAGTCGCTGAGGCCAGCGATGGACAGTCTCCCTTGGCAACCGGACCCAACACAGAGAATTTCAATCAGCTGCTCTCCATTCTCGAACCATTCAACAATATTTATGGATTGGCGGGGCACGACACCAGCAACAGTTGGAAAGTGGAAATCGACCATCAACATGGCTGGAGTGGACAACCCTGGATTGCCCACACCTTGGCTGAAGTGCGGGGTAACGGCTGGACCCGAGGCCCGGCCGATCTGAGAGGTGTACGAGACGCCATGATGGAGGACGGCAATCCCAATGGATTTTATGTGCTGCATTTCGATGAAGTTGATCTGACTCCCGAGTTTATTCCTTTTCCGTTTGGACCAGATGCCAACCAAAGAATGCGGATCATGCTGGATCCTCTGCTCAACAATACCGAAGGTGACAGCATTAATCGGGGACAGATGGTGCGGGATACCAAATTAGTGGTGAACTTGTTCGATGGTGGCGTCAGAGATTCAGTCTGGTATTCCCTGGATGGCGAACCAGAGGTAGCAATGCAATATACAGTGCGAACTGACCCCTACGTAGAGCGCGCTGTGATTCGCTATGCGGAGACTGATTCTGCCTACGGTCGAGCTACTCGCTCATCCCATATCTGGCAAGCGGATTTGCCGGGTGATTTAGAGCCAGGCATCCACAGCGTAGTTGTAAGCAGCGAGGATGAGTTTGGTCAACGTCAGCGGGGCACACTAAGTTTCGAGATTCTTAACTAGGTCGAGACGAACCCACAGCGATAGGAACACACCCGCTGCCTGCCTGCAATCCACATTGATCATACGGGCAAAGCTTTGTGGTTTATAACGTACTCGTTTACAACTCCCTATTGACTCTAATCAATACAGCGAACCGGAAATTATGGTGTGATGAACACACTCATAATTCGAAGGCGGGTGCATGGCAGTTGAACACTTCGCTCAAGTCGAGGTGTCCTCGTGGTCAACAAATTTCTCCTAACAGCGGTCCTATTCTCTGCTTTCAGCTTTTTAATTTATATGCAACCAGTCAATGCGGCTGAACTTCGCAGTGGTGTTGAAGTTCTTATTGGCCCTGAAGAGGTGATAAATGAAGATGTTTATGCCTTTGGTGCACGCATAGTTGTAGAAGGGACAATAAACGGTGACTTCGTCGCCGCCGGTGAAAGCATCGAGATCAATGGTGCGGTGAATGGTGATTTGATTGTTGCAGGAAGATTCATTGGAATTGATGGCGCCGTTGAAGATGATATTCGGGCGGCGGGAACCGACCTGCAATTTTCTTCTGACATTGGTGGCGACTTGATCACCGCTGGCTATGAAGTAAACATCGAATCTGGTGCAATCATTGGTGAGGATGTTGTAGCAGGTGCCAACACAGTGATTGCCAGCGGCGAAATTGAAGGAGATATGGATCTTAATGTAGTAGAGGCTACAATTGCAGGCACTGTGCAAGGCAATGTGGATGCAACTGTGGAGGATCGCCTTACCCTTGGCCCTGAATCAACTATCGCAGGAGCACTGAACTATACCAGCGAAAACGAAGTCTCGATGGAACCAGGTGCCACCGTTGTGGGCGAAGTCACACAGCAAATTCCAGCAATTGTGATTTTTGGCAATGAGTTTCAAGCATCAGTATTCATAGATATAGTCAGCACCATCTTAGAACAGGCCAAATGGTTTTTAGGAACGGTGCTGGTCGGCATCGTATTGATCTGGCTGTTCCCCCAGACAATACACAATGTTGTGGCAACATTGCTGACGTCGCCATGGCGATGTCTTGGGATGGGACTACTGATATTGCCGCTAACACCCATTTTGCTGCTTCTAACGATGATCATTTTGTTATCTATTCTGGGTTTTTCAGCATTTCCAATCGTGGCCTTGCCGGCAATGCTCTATGGGGCACTGTTACTCGTTGCAAAACCAGTAATCGCTATCCCAATTGGCGGCTACCTTTCCAAGCGCTTCACAAAACGAGATCACTATATCCCAGTGAAGGCACTGGTGGTGGGCGCGGCATTATTAGCGCTGTTGGGCTGCATTCCAATAATCGATTCCATTGTCGGTTGGCTGACACTCTTATTTGGGCTCGGTATGTGGCTGCTCTTTCTCTACCGCTACAATCGGGAGGCACGATCCGGCCAAGCTGTATAATAACTGGCGGTTTTTCGGGCTGGCAGGAGGTCACTCATCGACGACTGCCCAGGGTACTCGTCACCGGAATCCCATTTCACCAGTTAGTTGGTGGGTTTGCTGATACATCTCAATATGGCTTTTTTGCAGATCCCTTAGACTAAACGAATCTGTGAAACCAGAATCCAACCCTTTCTAATTTCGACATTCGGGTGGCTTGAACCTATGACATCAACTGCTGAAAGCCTGTCGCTTGCCCCAGCGGTACTAACAACCAGGGATTTGTGCAAGCAATATCCAATGGGCGAGATTACGGTCCATGCCTTGAAGAATGTGGATTTCGAACTGCATGAGAGCGAAATGACTGTGCTTCTGGGCGCCTCTGGCAGCGGTAAGTCCACGTTGCTGAATATCGTTGGGGGTCTGGATGTGGCAACCAGCGGCTCGGTCAATTACCGGGGCCGCAATCTATCGGAATTCAGTAATCGTGAATTAACTGACTACCGGCGCTTTCACGTGGGTTTCGTTTTTCAGTTCTACAACCTGATATCCAGCCTTACTGCCAAAGAGAATGTTGCACTGGTAACCGACATAGCACCCGATCCCATGCCAGCAGAAGAAGCACTGGAACTTGTTGGCCTTTCCGAACGCGTTGACCACTTCCCTTCGCAACTGTCGGGGGGCGAACAACAACGGGTCGCCATTGCCAGGGCCATAGCGAAGCGCCCCAGTATCCTGCTCTGTGACGAACCCACGGGCGCTCTCGATGCCGAAACGGGCAAGCTGGTGCTGTCGGTATTGGATCAGGTGAATTGTGAGACCAATACCACTACCGCAATAATCACGCACAATGCTTCCATTGGCGCCCTGGGTGATGTGGTAGTGCGCATGCGCAGCGGCGAGATTGCCGAACGCATTGAAAACGAATCGCGCGCCAGTGTGGATGATATTGAGTGGTAGTGCCTTGTCGTCCCTGAATCGCAAACTGTTACGAGAACTGTGGAAGCTGAAAGGTCAGGTAATCTCGATCGCCCTGGTAGTAGCTGTCGGCGTCATGTCAATTGTAACTATGCGCGGAAGCTTCGATTCTCTGTTGCTGGCGCAACAGCAATACTACCGGGAATCCCGCTTTGCCGATGTCTGGATATCATTAGTGCGAGCTCCCCAGGTTCTGCTGCCAAGCCTGGAAGCGATCCCCGGGGTGGATACGGCAGACACACGCGTTACTTTTCTCGCCACCCTGGATTTAGATGACACTGGTGTACCGTCCCATGGCCGCTTTGTCTCCATTCCTGACAACGGCAGACCAGCCCTTAATGATCTACACATTTTGCGAGGCCGCTATATCAATGTCGGCGCCAATCATGAAGTGATAATCAGCGAGAACTTCGCAGAAGCCCGTAAT
>JANQJM010000254.1 GCA_028281635.1 Pseudomonadales bacterium
GTTTTACGTGAGACACCTGGCTCGAATTGCAAGGGCATAACACCCATGCCGGCAAGATTGGAACGATGGATACGTTCGAAACTCTCTGCGATGACGGCACGCACACCCAGTAGACGTGAACCCTTGGCGGCCCAGTCACGACTGGACCCGGTTCCGTATTCCTTGCCAGCTAATACGACCAACGGTGTATTTTGCTTGGCATAATTCATCGCCGCATCGTATACGGCAACGGCAGCACTATCACCGGCCATGCGCGTGTATCCACCTTCAATTCCACCAAGCATCTCATTCTTGATGCGTACATTGGCGAAGGTGCCTCGCATCATCACCTCATGATTACCGCGACGGGAACCGTAGGAATTAAAATCGGGTTTGTTGATGCCGTGGGATTTCAGATAGTCACCGGCTGGACTTGCTTCGGCGATACTGCCTGCGGGCGAGATGTGATCGGTAGTTACTGAGTCTCCAAGCAATAAGAGAATGTTGGCATTCTCAATGTCGCCCGAGGGTGCCTCAAGTTCCAGGAAAGGGGGTTGCTGTATATAAGTAGAGTCCGCTTGCCAGTCGTAGGTTTTAGCGTCGCTGATGGGCAAGCTCTTCCAATCCTCGTCACCTTCGAAAACGGCGCTGTAGTTGTCTAAGAACATGTCGCGTTCTACCACTTGCACCGCTGCACTGATGTCGTCATTGCTTGGCCAGATGTCCTTTAGATAAACCGGATTACCGTTTTTGTCTTCACCCAGAGCATCTTTGCTAAGGTCAATGTTAATCGTGCCAGCCAATGCATAGGCCACTACCAGGGGCGGTGAGGCCAACCAGTTAGCTCTCACTTTCGCATGAATGCGACCTTCAAAATTGCGATTACCAGATAGCACCGAGCACACTGTGAGATCGCCAGCATCTACTGCCGCTTCAATTTCGGTGGGCAGCGGCCCCGAATTTCCGATACAGGTCGTGCAGCCGTATCCAACAAGATTGAAACCCAAATCATCCAGATAAGATTGAACTCCAGCATTTGCTAAATAGTCGGTAACTACTTTCGAGCCCGGAGCCAGCGAAGACTTTACCCAGGGTTTGCGCTGCAGTCCCAGCTCGATTGCTTTCTTCGCTACCAAGCCGGCGGCAAGCATCACAGCGGGATTGGAAGTATTGGTGCAAGACGTTATGGCAGCAATTACCACATCCCCATCGTTAAGCTTGTAGTCGCGGCCGTCGACGGCTACTTCCTTGGGTGCACTGCCATCGAGAATATCTTTGAAACTGTTTTGTAACTGTGAAACTGCGACCCTGTCCTGTGGTCGTTTCGGTCCGGCTAATGAAGGAACGACTGAGCCAAGGTCCAGACTCAGGGTGCTGCTATAGCTAACGGATTCATCTTCTCTACGCCACAGACCCTGCGCTTTGCTATAGGCTTCGACCAGGGCAACGGTTTGCTCATCACGACCGGAGAAGCGCAAATACTCCAGTGTTTTATCGTCAACGGCAAAGTAACAACAGGTTGCCCCATATTCAGGAGACATATTGGCCAGGGTTGCGCGGTCGGCCACACTCAGCGAAGTCAGTCCATCTCCGTAAAATTCGACAAACTTACTGACGACTCCATGTTCCCGCAGCATTTCTGCGCAGGTTAATACCAGGTCCGTTGCAGTGATGCCTTCGGTTAGTTTGCCGGTGAGTTTGAAGCCGACTACCTGCGGTACATTGATGGAGATAGGTTGACCAAGCATGGCAGCTTCCGCTTCGATGCCGCCCACACCCCAACCGAGAATTGCTAAGGCGTTGATCATGGTGGTGTGACTATCGGTGCCGACCAGGGTGTCTGGATAAGCGATCAACTCGCCGTCTTGCTTATGGTGCCAAACCGATTTACCAAGATACTCCAGGTTTACTTGATGGCAGATACCAGTGCCGGGAGGAACTACGCTGAAGTTTTCAAATGCGGTTTGTCCCCAGCGCAGGAATTGATAGCGCTCCCTGTTGCGCTGCATCTCAATTTTTACATTGTCAGCGTAGGCTTGTTCGCTGGCGAAGCGGTCAACCGACACCGAATGGTCGATGACCAGATCGACAGGATTGATAGGATTGATTAATTCCGGGCTCTTGCCCAGCTTGGCCATGCCATCGCGCATTGCTGCCAGGTCTACCACGGCCGGCACGCCGGTGAAATCCTGCATCAAAACACGTACCGGCATAAACATGATTTCAGAGTTCTCATGTTGGGTTTGTGGCCAGTTGATCACGGCCTCAACGTGCTGCTTTTCCACGGCCTCACCATCGCAGTGCCGAAGTTGATTCTCCAGTAGTACTTTGATTGAACTTGGCAGTGAATGGATATCCGGGTAACCCAAATCGGCCAGGGCATCCAGACTAAAATAGTGGTAGTCGGTATTGCCGACTTTAAGTGTACGTTTACAGTCAAACATGGATTGTTTCTCGGAGAATTGCAGCGCAATGGGATTTCAGTTTGCCGTTATCTTAGCAGCAAAGGAAAAGTCCGGGCTATCCGGGATATTCGAACGATCTAAGGGCTATTCGCCCTGAGGTTTTCAATGAAGCGATCCAGATTGGCTGCGCGTTCAGCAAACTCACCTTCGTTATCAAGTCTGCCGATGGCAGCGCTTGCGGCTTCGAGATCTTGCAGGTTTATCTCCACGATGGCTCGCAGATAGAAGACCCTTTCTGGTGTGTTCTCACCATAGGCCAGTTGCGCCTGTTCCAACGCTTGTCGCGCATCGGAATAGCGTTCCCATTGCAGATGCAGCTGCGCGATCATCATTGCTGGCTCTCCGTCCTCTGCGAGATCAACTGCCTGTTGAAATGCAGTTATCGCCCGTTCATGTTCTCTGGCCAACATCCAGAGTTCACCCAGCAGCATCTGATCTTCATAGTTTTGTTCTTGCGGATGGTCTTGCAGTGCGTTGGCAAGGATTGCAGCACCTTCTGCTGGCATGTTGAGTAGGCTGAGCAAACCAGAAAGTCGCTTGCTGTCTTCAAAGCTCAGATTCTCCACATGGTCGGCGATGCTGAAGCTAGCGGCACCATTATCGTAGTCGTCTATTAAAAGAAAGATGTTAGCGAGTTGTCGCCACCAGCGTGCCTCGGCTGGATTCGTGGCTATGGTTTCTTCTAGTAAGGAGATGGCCCGGTCTGTCCGGCCGTCCTGACTGTAAGCATAGGCCAACAGTTCAATCCATTGAGCGTTGTCCACTTCAGACGTTTCAATAACCCGTTCAAAGACTGTGGCAGATTCTCCCCAGCGCTCTTCTTGCAAATAGGCGTAGGCCAACATAGAGAGTTCCAGGGGATGGGGTTCGGGCGTATTGGCCGCCCATAATTCAAGATGGGGCAGGGCGACAGAGGCTTCACCATCCAGCAGCAACACTTGTGCGTAGAGCAAACGTAGAGGAGGGGCGAAACTGTCTTCCCGATCTTGTAATGCGTCACTCAGTAACTGTCTTGCTTCGGCGCTGCGCTCTTCTCTAATTAGAAGTGCGGCGTGCTCTCTAATGACAAAGCCAAGATCAGAGTCTCTGAGTCCTCGCGCCCGCGCGAGTTCGGCGAAATTATTCAGGGCTCTTTCTGGATCTTCGGTCGCGCGATCGAGGATGCGCATAATTCGCTGACCAATAACCGGCGAAACTTGATCCTGGGCTAGCAATTCAACGCTGGCTAGCATTAATAGGAGCATCAAACAAAGACGCATCATCTTGGTTCTGCCATTTCCAATGAAAAATTGATTCGTACTTGCCGGAATACGGTGATTGGCTCACCGTTTTCAACCACGGGCCTGAATCGCCACCGCAATGCTGCATCGATGGCTGCCCGGTCAAAGATTTCTGCAGGCTGCGACTCTATCACTTGCGCATCACTTACAATGCCGCGGTCAGTTACGGTGAACAACAGGTCAACCCAACCTTCGGTACCTCTGGCTCTGGCGGCCGGTGGATATTGAGGTGGGAGCATACTGAGCGGCACCAGATCGTCAGCCATCATAATACCCAGATCATTGCCGCCGGCACCGACTAGAGTCTGGCCGATGGCGACGCCAGCCGCTCCCCCTTCTCCGAGCAGACTTGTCACATTGAAAGCAGCTGCCTGGGCTGGGAATGATGAGGCTCTTTGGGCGATGTCCCTCACTTCTGCCTGAGGACGTTGAATTTCCTGCGGCTTTGGAGGTGGTGTCGAGCGTCTGTCCTTGGTGCGTAACTCTTCTTCCATGGGAGTGCGTACAAACTCTATGGCCTGGGTCTCGACCAGATCCACAACCCGTACCCGATCACGCGAGATCATGCTGTCCATTAGCAGGAACATCGAGAGATTGATCCCCAATGCGCCAAACAGGATGAGTAGCTTCATTGCCCTAATTCCTGATCTGCGAGTGCCGCAGCAAGTGCAACCCGATCAGCGCCGGCAAGCCGTGCCTGGTCAATCACATCCACTACGATGCCTGTTCGAGAATCCTGATCCGATAGCACAACAACAGATGCATCGGGAGTTTCCACAAACATACGTTCAATAACGCCTCTTAACCGCCTCACATCGACTTGATTGCGATCAATCCAAACTTCACCAGTATCGGTGACAGCGATGAGGATGGTGGCAGATTGTTGCACTACCGATGAGCGAGCAACTGGTTGATCTACGTCGACTCCTGGAAACTTGACGAAGGTTGAGTTCACCGCGAAGAAAATCAACAAGATGAAAACCATGTCGATAAGAGGCGTCAGATTGATGGCCGCATTGCCACCTTCCTCCCTGGTGTGCAGTCGCATCATGGTTTATTCCTCCTGCCATTTTCGTTGTGGAGTTGTTGTTCTTGATCCAGACAGAGACTCTCCGCAAATTTGTCGGTGGCGTTTTCAATACGTTCGTGCAAATTAGAGGCGAAGTACATTCCTGACAACGCTGTGAACAAGCCTGCCATGGTAGTTATCAGTGCCTGGGAAATGCCTTCCGCCATACCGCGTACATTGCCGGTGCCAAATACCGTCATGACTTCGAAGGTCTTGATCATACCGGTTACTGTTCCCAATAAACCGAGCAAAGGAAGTATTGCGGTGATAACCTGGATAGTAGGCAGTGTCGCTGAGAGACGATCATGGAAAGCCCTGGTTAATCCATCGCGCAATCTGCGATTCACCAATGTCTGATTGCTGTGTTGTTGCTGCCATTGAGTAAGTGCTTGTTCGCTCAATCGCTGTGCCGATCGAAACAGAAATACATAGCGATCGAGTATGAGTATCCACATGATGCTGGAGAGTCCAAGAATGACTGCGATGATCCAGCCCCCGGCTAACAGGTCACTGCTGGTCAAGGACTCAGGCAGCATGACCTGCTTCCTCAGAACGGTTTTTGGCGAACTCATCAGCGGCTGTTTCATCCAACTCAGCGATGAGTGAATTTGCTTTACCCTGCAGGAAGCTATGCAGCAACAAGAGTGGTATGGCCACCGCCAGACCCAACTGTGTTGTTACCAGCGCTTGCGAAATCCCGCCAGACATCAGCCTTGGATCACCGGCTCCGAACAGGGTAATCACCTGGAACGTTTCAATCATGCCAGTAACGGTACCCAGTAATCCCAACAGCGGACTTACTGCAGCGAAGATCGCCAGAGTTGCCAGGCCTCTACGCAGATGCTGCGCCGCTGACGCCACGATTTCATCCAGTTTAGCTGACATCGCGTCCACATCAGCCAGGTAGTCGGGATCACTGGCGATCTTTCTGATCTCGGTGATTGGATGGTCAATCTGTTTTGAACCAGACGCCACCTGATTGGCTCGGCGGCCAGCAAAACCTAATACAGCGGTCCGTTCCAGTCCTAGCAACAGTCCAATTGCTCCTATGCCCAGTATGACGTAGCCAATCAGGCCACCTTGTCGAATTCGATCACTGAGTTCAGGTGTTTGCACAATGAGTGACAGTATCGAGCCGCGGGAAGGATCTATCGCTACCGGCAACAAGGGTTCGCTGGCTAGCTCGAAGGCGCGGGCGTTGCCTGGACTGGTTCCAGTAGGTTGTCGAGCGAGAGCCAGCAGGCGCCCACTCTCTGGCAAGTATCTCAGGTACTCGCCATCTGCTATGGCCGAAAACGTTCCAATGCGGGTGACCTGATGCTCTTCTTCTACGCCCTGGCTGGTAATGATCGCTGAATTGAATTTTGTGGTCTCGCCGCTGTACACCATTTCATCCAACAGTAAGAGCCATAGCTCTCTTAATTGAGCTGCGGTAGGAATAGTTTCTCCACTGCTCAGTTGTTCCAAAAGCGACAGTCGATTTCCATATTGGGCTGAGACCAGAGAATTTTGAACCAATGGTAGAGCGTCTCCAGCCACCTGATTAACCACAGTGAATACATTAGAGAGATCACCAGATCGTTCTTCCAACAGGTCTTCTAATTCGGCTAGTTCTTCTTCGCCAGCCTGATAGAGTTCTCGCAAACGATCCGCTTCGGCTTCTTCCTGCTCTCGCTGCTGTACGGCTGCCTCCAAAAGAGCGGACTGCTCATCCCGAGCTTCCCGAAAGCGTTGTTCGCGCTGCAAGAGTTCTTCTCGCCGCAGGGTACTGCCTTCACGAACTGATTGTATTAGCTCGGATATCGATTGAATGGGTTGCGGCCCTTCGCTTTCGGCGGCTGGCGGCAGGTCCGTCTCTTGCGCAAATAGAGGTACACAGATGACCAGATGCAGCGGGAAGACCAGTTGGAGCAGCTTCATAATGTTCGGCATCATTATTCTCCAACGGTCCATAGGGGTAGCTCGATTAAATTGGGCGGAGCCTGTTCACGGGCAACCCGTATCGCATAATCGATACTATCCAGAGTGTCAGCGGGTAGCTCAGTCCATGTTTGCGTTGCTTCAGACCAGATGCCGCCTCGATTTCTGTCCAGGCTAAGATAGAACAATGCGGCTCGACCGACCCGCAGCAGATCGACTGTGAGATCGGTGCCAGCAAGTGTGATTTGCGATTCATAAGCCTCCAGAGATTGGCCATACTCTGCTTCGATCAGATAGGCTTCGATTATGCGGCGGTACTTTTCTGCGATTTCTACATCTGAGCGGGTGACGATGGATCGTAACTGACCGATTCTTGCCTCGCGTTCTTCCATTAGAAGCGGTTTGTCCAGAGCAATAAACTGTTCCAGCACATCAACCATTTCCAACATCAAGGGCACGATGGCCTGGCGAACGACTTCAACTTCCTGTAATTCCGACTGGATTCTCTGTCGTTCTTGTTGCTGGCTTGCTAACAGTTCTCGCATGTTTTCGTTATAGGCGAGCAAATCCTGATAACGTTCCAGTTCCCGGTTGTAAGCCGAAACCATAGACATAGTTTCGTCATCCAATGCTTCGACGATCTGTTGGGTTTGTTGAGCGTCTTGCTGGAGCTGCAGTTGCTCTTCACGCACAGCTTGTGGCTGTTGAGCGAATGTCGATTGGAGCCCCATTAATAGAAGAATTCCGCCTATCGGTGTCTGGAATTTGGGCATGTGCCTTTCTCCTTTGTGGTCAGAATTGACCGATTAGTCCGATTATCAGCAGGGGCAGGCCAAAGAATAGCAAGCCTACGTAACCTACCAGAATGAGTGGCGCACTGCGATAACGGCAGATTACTTTACCAAGATGTTCCGCAATCAATGGCGGTAGATCTCTTAGACCTGGAACGAACAGGAACAGTAAGGCACCGAAGGTGTTCAGCAGGATATGAACCATACCGGCGGTGAGTCCAATCGGTCCAAACTTGAGATAAGAAATTATCTGGCCCGCATCACAGGTTGTCGCGAGGGCAGCACCAATGCTGTAGTAGTAAACGGTTGGCAGCGTGACTGCTGATTGCGCGACCAGTGGCAGTATTAAACTGACTGTTACGGAGCTTGATTGCAGTATCCAGCAGAGGGCAAATCCAATCAGGAAGGACATCGAGCGACCTTTAAACACTTTGTTCAGGAGTTGGCGACTGCGATCATGAAGGTAAATCTCCAGAGCTTCTCCCATCAGGCTTAGGGACAGGATAAGCATGACAAAGAAGAAGGCCCCAACGGCAATTGCCTGATAGCCGACGCTAAGCGGCAGGAAGCTTAGTGCGTTAATAATAGTTGCTGTCGCCGGCTCGGTGATGAGGTCGATTAAGTCAGGAAAGCCTCCTAATACACCGCCTACCAATGTCGTCTGCTCCAGGAATTCCACAAAAGACACTGACAGGCTGTGCAGCATCCCTGTCCAGGATTCAATCACAAAGAAAATGAAAACATTGAGCACTTTATAGATGTCATCAACCAGAATGGCCGGGGCCATGCGTTCAAATTCTTCCGGCTGATGACCATAGGCAAGACCAACAACGGTGTTGGTGATGGTGGTGCCTATGTTGGCGCCCATCATGATGAAGACGCTATCTCCTACGCTGATGACGCCAGAAGCAACCGTGGCTACCACAATGGCGATGGTTGCCGAGCTACTTTGAATCAAAGAAGTGATGACAATCCCGGAAAGCAATGCGGTGTACGGAGTGGAGAGCGAAGCATCTAAAATGGACTGCACTGCACTGCCAGAAGAGTCAGTGGAGAAGGCTAATGCCCAGGCATCTTTGAATCCTGTCAGCGAGAGAATGAAGCCGTATA
>JANQJM010000012.1 GCA_028281635.1 Pseudomonadales bacterium
TCAGGATTCGGAATATTCGCCAACCATTCCTTAACCATGGCGAATTATATTTCACGCGCCAATGCGGCAATAATTGACTTGCGAAACCTGCTCGCACAAGGCTAAACCTTATCTGTTTCTGCCTGTCTAACCGAATATGGTTGTTTCCTTGATCCGCACATCTGCACGACTGCTGATCTTCGGCAGCGGCTTGCTGCTGGGGATTCAGGTGCCAGCCTTTGTCGATCAGTATGCGCAGCGGGTAGATGCTCACTACCGGGAAGTCAGTGCCAATGTGTCCGGATTTCAATCCACTGCGGACGATTTATTCGCTGGCGATCTTCAGGCATTGGTGGAGTATTACCGCGAGAGCAACGACCTGGTATTCAATCGCGATTCTGACAGTTTGCAGTTAATAGTGGATCGCTACTATAGAATCCAGGCTGAGCAGGAAGCCTTACAAGCGGACTCCGTGACTGCTGCCTTGCATGTCATATTTGCTGCAGACAGGGAATTATTCGCGGAGGCGCGGGAACAATACAGTTATACCGTACCCCTCAATGGACTTGCGTTACAATGGGGTTTGGCGACTGCAGTGGTTCTGTTACTGCTGGCCGAATTGACGACGACAGGTTGTGTCGGCTGTGTTCGTTACATACGCAAGAGGCAGTGCCTTCATCAACAATCGGATCACGCGAAACAAGAAGTAAAACAACAATTTGAACAGCAATAAGTCTTTCCTGCGGTTTATTCCCATACTTTCCTGGGTGCCGCAGTACAATGGTGAGAAGCTGGCGGCGGATAGTGTCGCTGCGACTATTGTTGCCATTATGCTGGTTCCTCAGGCTATGGCTTACGCCCTGGTGGCTGGCATGCCCGCAGAAACCGGTCTTTATGCCAGTATATTTGGGTTGAGCCTGTATTGCCTGTTCGGTACCAGCAATACGCTCTCAGTGGCACCAGTTGCGGTGGTGTCGCTGATGACAGCGGCCGCACTATCAAAGCTGGACCTGCTGACAACCGCCGACTACCTGGCCGCAGCGTTTACTCTGACTTTTCTATCTGGGGTTCTGTTATTAAGCCTGGGCTTGTTGCGTCTGGGCTTTATGGCGAATTTTATTTCCCATCCAGTGATAAGTGCCTTTATTACTGCCTCAGCGATAATTATCGCCCTCAGCCAGGTTCGCCATTTACTCGGTGTCGAAGCGGATGGCCAGACAGTTCTCGAATTACTACCGTCCCTGATTATGGCTGTAACCGATACCAATGTGTTGACCCTGACAATTGGTATTACCTCCATTATAGGCATTCTATGGTGCAGAACTGGTCTCAAATCCTTGTTGGTGGCATGGGGTTTGTCTGATTTGATTGCGACAATTTTGTCCCGGTCCGGACCCTTGCTGGTGACAGTGCTTGCAGCCCTGGTGGCTTTTGTCTTTAGTATCGATCAATACGGAGTAGAGTTGCTGGGAAACATTCCCGCTGGTATGCCCGACCTCTATTTTCCCGGCTTCACCGTTGAGCAGCTGCGTGCTTTGCTTGGCTCGGCGGTGTTGATCTCAATCATTGGCTTCGTTGAATCCATCTCTGTTGCTCAAATTATGGCGGCAAAACGTCGTGAACGAATCGATCTCGACCAGGAACTGGTAGGCCTGGGCACTGCCAATATCGCATCGGCCGCAGGCGGTGGTTTTCCAATCAGCGGCGGGTTCTCCCGTTCCATAGTTAACTTCGAAGCAGGAGCGGCAACGCCTGCTGCTGGCTTATTCACTGCAATCATCATCGCCCTGGTGGCTGTGTTTTTCACTCCGATTCTATTCTGGATACCACGCGTCGTTCTGGCGGCTATAATCATGGTAGCGGTTTATTCGCTTATCGACTTTTCCATGCTTGGAAAATCCTGGCGCTATTCCAAGGCTGACTTCGTGGCCGTTGCGCTGACCCTGCTGCTAACTCTTAGTGTTGGGGTGGAGTTAGGAATTGCTGCGGGGGTTTTGGTTTCAATTCTTATCCATCTTTATAAGGAATCGAAACCCCATGTCGCGGTCATAGGGCGGGTATCGGGTACCGAGCATTTTCGTAACATCAATCGTCATCAGGTAGAGACTTTTCCGAATCAACTTTCTATCAGAATCGATGAGAGCTTGTATTTCGCTAACACTCGTTATTTGGAGGAGCTGATCTTTGAGTTGATTGCTGATAAGCAGGAGTTGAGACACGTCATCTTGATGTGTACTGCCGTGAATAAAATCGATTTAAGTGCTTTGGAAACCCTGGAAAAGATCAATGAAACACTGGATGAGCTCGGTATCAAGCTCCACCTGTCAGAGGTCAAGGGTCCAATTATGGACAGGTTGGCAACCACAGGCTTCTTCAAGACGCTCACTGGCAATAATTACCTGAGCCATAATCAGGCTGTGGAAGATCTGCGTTAAGTGCCGATGCCGCTTAAGTCTGTATCGTCAGATAAGCGATGTATCCAATGTATGCAGCAAGCAAGATGGCGCCTTCTTTTCTGCTGATCGTAAAGCCGCTTCTGGCGAAAGGAAGCAGAATCAACGAGAAGACAAACATGGTGATGAAGTCAATGAGCGATAGCTGATCACTGGCAATGGGGCTAACCCAGGCTGTAGTGCCCAGAACACAAAGCACATTAAAAATATTCGAGCCGATAACATTGCCGACGGCGATATCCGGTTGCTTTCTGACTGCAGCTAAAGCTGCAGTTGCTAACTCAGGGATACTGGTTCCGATAGCAACCAGACTAAGACCGATTACTGCTTCACTGATTCCGATCAGACGAGCCAATTCAACCGCGTTGTTTACGAATATTTGACTGCCAGCGATGAGCATACCCAGTCCAATAGCGATCAGAGCTAAATGCGCAAATGGGCTACCTGCGGGTGTCTCCACAACTAAGGGGGCTAAATTCACATCCACGTCGGCAATGGCAGGTTCTTGTTTGCTTTGCACGTAGTTGAGAACCAGGTAGGCAACCAGCCCCAGGCTGAGTAAGCTGCCATCCAACAGCGACAGTTCACCGTCCATCAGCAGGCCCGCAAGCACGACCGCGCTGGCAATGAGGATAGGAATTTGCTGATTTACCAGCTTTAATTCCATGGGAATCGGATAAACAAACGCGGTAATTCCCAGAATCAGGCCGATATTTGCGATGTTTGAGCCAATCACGTTTCCCAGCGCTAGAGAGCCATAACCTGAAACGGCCGAACTCACGCTCACAGCCAGCTCTGGAGCGCTGGTTCCGAAGGCTACCACTGTCAGCCCAACTATAAGTGGCGGAATACCGAGTCTTTGCGATAGTCGGCAAGCTCCGCCGACGAGCAGTTCTGCTCCGACCCCCAGGACAACCAGCCCCAGAACGAGCAATGGCAAGGCATACAACATGAAAAATTGTACTCCGCTGGAGGCTTACTTATTCTGGCACTGGTTTGGGTGCAAGTTAGATTTTTACAATCATCTTGCCGAAGTTGTCGCCACTGAATAGAGCAAGGAAAGCGTCCACTGCGCTCTCAATGCCTTCTACAACAGTCTCTCTGGATTTGATTTTGCCTTCCTGAATCCAGGATTCCATCTCCGACAGGAATTGCGGACGCATATCGCCGTGATCTGACACGATGAATCCGGTCATGCGAATCTTCTTGCCAACTACCAGCATCAAGTTGCGTGGACCTGCCATAGCTTCGTTGTAACCGGAAATCATGCCGCAGGCCGCGATGCGACCGAACGGATTCATGGCATTGAGTGCCGCCTCGAGATGCTCGCCGCCGACGTTTTCAAAATACACGTCCACGCCTTCCGGGGCTGCTGCCATCAATGCCTTGCTGAGATTGCCGCAGGTTTTATAGTTGATTACTTCATCGACGCCACATTCATCTTTCAACCATTGTGCCTTGGCATCACTGCCGACGCTGCCAACTACCCGGCAGCCTTTAAGTTTGGCGATTTGACACACGTTGGCACCTACCGCACCTGATGCTGCCGAGACAAAGACGGTCTCGCCTTCTTTGGGTTCGCCAAACTTGAGCAGACCAACATAGGCGGTTAAACCCGGCATGCCTAAAGTTCCCAGATAGAGGGACAGTTGCTCGGGATCGAACGGTGTAATTGGCATCAAGGTTTTTTCATCAGCGAGCAACAGGTCACGCCAGGCGCCACCATTGAGCACGATATCACCGGGCTTGAACTTATCCGACTGCGACTCAAGCACTTCGCCAATGGCGCCGCCGTACATCACCTGATTGAGTTGGTAAGCATCCGCATAAACAGCATCTTCGCGCATGCGACCCCGCATGTAAGGATCCACCGACATGTAGCGTTGTTTGACAAGGACCTGGCCTGGACCTGGCGGTGACAACTCGGTCTCAACCAGTTGGAAGTTCTCCGCTGAAGGCAGGGCAGAAGGCCGGCTGACCAGGTGAATCTCTTTTGCTGTGTAATTACTCATAAATTCTCTCTTAAGCAAATCAATTGGCGACGCTGCTCAGTATTCTTTGCTGCCGCTTCTGGAAGACCAGAATGCTGGTAAGAATGACAGCGCCAAGTACGTGTAAGTAAATGGGGAGCGGTGTCCACATCAATAAGCCGGCACTGACTACTAATGCTGCCGCGATAGGTAAGTTTATTTTGGATTCAAGATGCCACTGCAGTAAACCTGCAAGAGCATAAAGACCGAGACTGGCCCAGATAAACACTTCGATACGTTCCGGCCAAGAACCGGATATTAACGGGGAGTAGGCAAATAATATCGGTACCAGGTAAAGGCCTTTAGCGATCATCCAGCTCGTTAATCCCGTTGCCATGGGGCGTGTGCCTGCTATTCCTGCTGCCGCGAAGGAAGCCAGGCAAACAGGTGGGGTGACGTTACTGTCCTGCGACAGCCAGAAGATAATCAAATGCGCACTGAGCAACATGCCGGTCAGCAGTTCAGCCGGCAGCATCTCCTGACGAATTAATTGCTTCATTTGCAGTGGCATCTCCTGCAACGCAACGACTGGATCACCACCGTAAAGACCGATCGTGGCCGCAACATTATTGGGAAGGTCGCCGACCTGTAACGCTTCCAACAGTTGCGACTGGCTGATCAGGTCGAAAATAATCGGCGCAGACAGGGTGGCCAGGACGATATAAGAAGCGGTAACCGGCAGTCCCATCCCCAATACCAGCGAAGCCAGAGCAACCAGCACCAGAGTGATGAGCAGGGAGCCCTGTGCCCACTCTACAATCATCAGGGAAAACGCGTTACCCAATCCGGTAGTGGTTACCACGTTGATAACGATGCCCACTGCGACAAGGAGTAGTGCAGTCGCCACCATATTACGCACGCCATCTACGACGGCATCGAAGATGTCATTCAGGCGCATTGGGCTGTTGGATAACCAGGAGGCCGCGATGACGCTGATTATGGCGAATGCGGCAGAAGAGGTTGGAGTTCTGCCAGCGATCAGAAAGCCAATCAGCACCGCCAATGGAATAGTGAAGTGCCATCCTTGCTTCAATACCTCTGACATGGATTCACCTTCTTCATCTGGATTCGGTTCCAGGCCAAGGCGTTTCGCTTCAATGCGCACGAAGTAAGACACGGTCATGAAATACAACAAGGCCGGCAGTGCCGACGCCGCAATCACGGTGAGATAGGAAATCTGAGTGTAGCTTGCCAGGACGAAGGCGCCGGCTCCCATTACCGGTGGCATCAGCGCGCCGCCGGTAGAGGCAGCAGCCTCAACCCCCGCCGCGAAGCGAGGCGGAAAACCGGATTTCTTCATCATCGGGATGGTTATGACACCGATGGAAACAGTGTTGGCCACGGCGGAACCTGTCACCGAGCCCATCAATCCTGAACCGACTACCGAAACCATGCCGGCCCCACCGGTTAGTCGTCGAGTCAGACAATGCGCCAGGCGCACAATGAAATCCCCCGCGCCGGATTTGAGAAGGAAGGCGCCGAAGATGATGAACATGAAGACGAAAGTGGAGGAGATGTTAGCGGTGAGACCAAACAACCCCTCACTAGTGAAGTAACTCCGATACAGCACCGTTTCCAAACTCAGTCCGGGAAAAGCGAATACGCCACCGATGTAGCGGCCGAGGAAGAGTATGTAGGAAAGACTGACCAGGATCAGTATCGGCATAAACCAACCCGTGGTACGTCGGGTAAATTCTATAGCCAGGCCAATGGCGATGAGCGCAAAGACATAATCGCTGAGAATAAATTCCGTTTCCCGCGCATAGAGTGCGTCTTCGAAAACAATTAAATAGGTGGTGGTAATGATCGCCAGCAGCGCCAAACCAATATTGACGAAATAAGGCAGGGAGCGAGTGCCAACGTCTTCACGTTCGTTGTCCATCAGCGCGCAGATGGCACAGAAACCTCCAAAGTGTATGGCGGCCAACCATAGTTCAGAGATGCTGGCGAATACATTGCAGTAGATGTGAAACAGCGCAAATGCAAAAGCCGCCCATCGCAGCAGAGGTGAATTCATATAGACAGTCCCTAGTCCCCAGGCTCCGTACCAGCAACCGATTCATCCAGGATCAGTCGCTCCGGAATGTCGATGCCGACTTCACGGTAATAGCGTAATGCGCCAGCGTGCAATGGTGCCCCCAATCCCTGTACGGCAATATCCATGCGCATGTCACGGGTTGCTCCGTGAATTTCCTGCAGCGTTGCCAGGTTTTCCCATATAACTTTTGTGATGCTGTAGACAACCTCTTCGGGAATGTCTTCTCGCGTTACCAGTACATTAGGCGAAGCAACTGTGCGCACCAGTTGATCCTGGTTCGGGTAGGTGCCCGGCGGAAAGTCATACCAATCCCACAATGGATATTTCGCATTCAATCTATCCAGTTGCTCCTGAGTCCAGTCGAGAATCGTGATGCGATCACCCATTTGAGCATAGGCGCGAGTGATAGCACTTACCGGTGCGCCGGCTGGAATATTCATGCCCACGATATTGCCATCCTGAATCGCACTGCTGGTGGGTCCGTATCCCATGTAGGCAAGAGTGAATTTTTCTTGGTAAGGAATGCCCAGCGTATCGAGAATGAAACGACCGGTTTGTTCTGCGCCGGAATTACGCGCGCCTAACACATAGCGCTGTCCGTCCAGGTTTTGTAAATCCATCATATCGCCGTTGCTGACCAGCTCTTGTAACAGGACGAAGTGTTCGACATTTTTCCACAGTGCACTCACGCTGCGCATATAGGTTTGTGGATTGCTTACCGGGCCTTCACCTGTCCATGACCAGGCACCAAAGGGGCCCTGCAGTATTGCGAACTGGGCCTGGTTATCTCTTAGCAGTTTGACGTTTTCAAATGAGCCCGCAGAACTGATTGCTGTAAGCGAGATACCCTGTGATTCGGAGAGCTGTGCATGTGCAATCGTGGCCAGCGCCACGCCCACCGGATAAAAGGTGCCCCCGGTAGTGGCAGTGGTGAGTACATAGGGGCGCGTCCTGCTCAGCTCGTCACTACAGGCAGTCAACGTGGCTGCCAGTAGTGATACAAGAAGCAGAAGTTTGGGTAATTGGAAACGGGTGTTGTTGCGGATTGATGTCACTTCGCTTTTAACCGCAATTCGTTATAGGTTTTGTTCGATGCTGGCCAGTGTAAATTCCTGAAATCTCACCAATTACGGCCAGAAATCGGTTTTTGATGAAAACACATTTCCCGGGAAAGCACAATTAGCCGCATGCAGCGGGAGACAAGGGTTTCAGGACTTCTTGCGGTCCGCACCAAGGGTGTCACGCACGGTACCGGCGAGGGGCTTTTCCTGGTCCATGGCGTTGATTAAAACCGAGGCACCTCCCAATACAAACGATCCCATTGTGATGCCGATGATAATGGCGATACGCAGAAACATATGTATTTCAATGCCAGTGAAGTATTCGCCAATTTCAGCTATAGCATTGACCAGGACGAGGGCGATACCGAAGGAAATCCAGACTATTTTCTTCATGGGAATACCTCGGGGTTTAGTGGCGATGGAGGCAGTTTGGCGAAATGCCAATCAATTTGAGAGTAGCAATATTCCTCTTATCTGGCTAGCGTCGTAGTGGGTAAAGACGACGGCATCATCAATTGCGTCATCGTTGATGCGGGTGGCAATAATATCGCCGGATGTGACAGCACTATCAAGGGTGACAGTCAAGTCGGCTTGCCTTCCCTCGACCTGCTGCAATTCTCTGGAGCCACTGATTACCACGTTCTCGATGATCTCTCGTACATTGATTTCGTAATCGTCTCGCTGTTTGCTGTAGCCGAGGGCACCAAGAAACTCTGTCTCTTCTGGCTCGGGTTGAATGCTATCGAGGAAAATCTCTACCTGGTTATTAACCAGGGCTAACAACTCGGCGCTGTCTAAATTGTCGTTGAGGTTGGCAGTTGCCGTTGGGGTGGGCGCAGCAGCTTCCAGGCTTTCAACTTCCGATGAGAGGTCTTCGTAAGCGCTGGCCAATCGAATCACTGACGGGAATTTCAGATCCACGGAAACTTTGCGCGCGGGTCGTCGAGCAAAACGTTCTCCGTCATTTGGATATACGAAGGCTTCAATGGCGATAGAGCCAGATAGTGCCAGCCATACAAATATGTCGCCTACTGAGATAGGTTCTACGCGCCACAGCCACAGGTCTTTAAGTCCGTCTTCATTCTCGTCATAGAGAAAGGTGCTAAGCACATTGCCACCAGACCTAAGGACCTGCTGTGGTGTTTCCAGATCCATGCCATTGGCGTCGCCTTTAAACAGTGAGACCTTTCCTCCTTCTCGCAATAGCAGATCGTCTACACTGTCGTTATCCACATCTTCAAGAATTTCTTCGTGAGTGAGCGCAAGTACGCCAGTGAGGTTGGAGAAATCCAGATTATCGATATCAAATTCACCTAGTCTTTCTTCGATCTCAGCGATGTCCAGGCTATAGGAAGGGGTCTGTGGCAAATAAGGGTCTGCCTGCGGTTGTGCGATGAATACATCGAGTCGCTCCTCGGTACGAGACACCAGATCGTCTGCTCCATCACCGCTTACGTCGCGTAACTCGATTACGGGAATGCGGACGGCCTGACCAGTCGATCGATTAAAGCGATTGATATTAAGTTGTGTGCGTAAACGCATGTCTGAGGCGATAGAGAGCGGCGACTGGTAATTGCCGTCACCGGCATTGATCAGGATGTTGATCACTCCAGCGCCAGGAATGACCAGGTCTTCCAGGCCGTCTTCATTGATATCACGTGAGAAATGCAGGCGATTCACCCCTTTGCTAATGAATCCCGGCAATCCCGTCTGAATGATTTCTGGCGCTTGCAGTTGATTGCCATCCATGCGCCACACCTGCGCAGTTGTGCCATCGATCAAGGCGATTATGGAGACGCTGTCGCCATCGCCGTAACCTCGACTCAAATCCCAGCCAATGGCATCGCTGTCGAATCGGATCTCTGCAAAATTCTGCTCAAACTCAAAGCCGCGGGCGTCCTGAAAGTAAATGCGAAGAGCTTGTTTGGTGACAGTTATAAAGTCATTCAAGCCATCACCGTTGGCGTCGGCAACTATCAGTTGTTCTGCTTCGGCGGGAAGGGTGAAAGGTAACTGTGCGTAGCTGATCTCAGCAGCACTGGTGCGCGGGCTGCAAAAACTCAATAAAAGAAGGACGATGGCAAGCTGTTTCGTCATGGCAGTGCTACCAGAAACGTTGTTGTCGTGCCATGCCGCAACATTAAATCGGGCAATGAATCTGCATTAAGATGCATGACGTCAAATTCGAAAACAGTTTTGGGAGATACATATTCCCAGAACGGTTCAGCCGCAATCTGCAGATCTTGATCGATGGCTTTCGCGGCTAGTGTGCCGTTGGCGGTGACGTAGAGTGCGTCCTTTTTACCATCACCATCCACATCATAATTTAGAGCCATCTGTTCCGAGAGGCCACGTACGTTTTCTGCAGAAAAACTTTCTTCCAGTCGCGAATTGGGGCGACGCTGAAACACCTGAACCGGATCCTGTGCATAAATCAGTTGAGTTCGGTTAATGCTCGCATTGCGAATGGCATCTACCACAGGCACTGTGTAGAAACTGACGCTTAATGCAGGTTCGTTGTTGTGCAGCGAGATGACTTCCAGGTCCATGTCATAGCCGGAGAATCGCATCACCTGATCGGGAGCTGTGAAATCGAAATATCCCCCTTTATTAAGAAAGAACCGGGCATCCCAATTGTTGCCGTCGCCTGACAGCCGCAGCAGATCTGCCTGACCGTCAGCATTCATATCTACCAGATCCAGATCGCCTCGGGAATCGAGGTCACCGATCCAGTCGGCCTCTTGAGGAAACAACCCTGTGCTCTGTTGCAGGTGGATATTGACGCGACCCTGGCCATTCTCGCCAGCATTGAGGTAAGCGATATCCAACAACTCATCATTATTGAGATGTGCCAGGCTTGCGGTGGGCATCCATTGCTCACTGCGCAGTAAGGCACTTTCGAGACTTGCTTCGGGATCCCAGACTTCAACGAATCCGGAGAAAGGTGTCGGCGCTTCCAGGGCGAGTTCTACCACGACTCCTTGTTCAGCATTGATGCCAAGACTGGCATCGAGGTCGGCATCGTTGCTAGCACGTTGAATCGGCGTAATGCCTTCGTTGAGCGTGGTAAAGGTCATGGCGAGTTCAAATTTTTCGTCGCCTCGTCCAAGAAACAAGCCGTATTCATCATCACCGGCAAGCAATAGGTCGATCAGGCCATCACCGTTGATATCCGTCGGTATGTTGGTGAAATGCACACGGTCCTGGTTAGGGATTGCAGCGATCAAGTCCCACTGGACCAGTAGCTGCAGATTACCCGCATAGCCTTCCTGTGCGGTGGACAGGCTGAATACACCATTGTTGGCAAACAGAATGAGTTCCTTGCCAGGCTCGGGGCGCAGATCGGCAAAGCCTACTGCGATAATCTCAGTCTTGATTTCCACCCGTTGTGGCGTGGCATTGAAGCGGCCATCTGTTTGTTGATGATAGATATGCAGCTCGCGGCCCAGTTCAGGTGCAAAATGGGAGACGATAATGTCTTTACCGCCATCTCCGTTGACGTCCTCCAAAACGACTGGGTTCCAGTTTTCTTCGCGACGCAATTCGAAAACGGCGTAGTTGGTTTGTGCAACACTGACAATGGATACTGTCAGCAGAATCAGCAACAACAAAAGCCTGTGCCAGGGAGCAGTCCTATACTGTTGTTGATTTTGATACTTAATCATATGTTTAAGGGTAGCTGTTGCTACCTGACATCAGTTGCTTTCCTCTACGAGCTCACCAGCATCGCTGCTGAAGTTAATTAGACCGAGCAGGCTGTGGGATCGTTCCCCTTCTTGTTGCTGGAAGCTGTACAGAGAGAATAGCCATAAATCGAGTAAGGAAACACTGGTGCTGTCTGGGCTTAGGGACGATTCATAGCGAAACAGTGGTCCCAAAGCGATACGACTTATTCTGCGACCTGGATCCCACAGCTCGACCTCGATGTCTGCGAGGTTGCCATCCCG
>JANQJM010000021.1 GCA_028281635.1 Pseudomonadales bacterium
AACGGCGCTCAGGTGCGAAAGTTGCATGGTGATGTGCGCCTGCAAGAGTGCAGGACATCACTATCTGTAAAATTGGAATTCAGCTCCATGACAAAACCGCAAACAGGGAACCGGCAGAGTGGGCTCACAACCTCTGAGATGGTTGTCTATCCCATGGTAGCCGCAGTGCTTATAGGAGTTGCCTTCGGTTTTTACCACAACTCCAGAATCGAAGACGCAGTGTCTGCCGCCGTTGATCTGGGGCTGGAGCAGCAGGCAATTATTGAAGAGTACTTTGATACCTACGGCGAAATGCCGCAGTCAGGAGCGGACATCAACCTGCGCTCTTTCCGCCCGGAAGGCATTCTCACCGATATGGAATACCGGGCAGGGGAGTTGGGAGTTCCTGCAGCCGACAAATTACGCACCGGAACCCTCAGGGCCCTGGTAGATATGACAGAATTTGGTACACGATTTGAAGACATTGAGTCCGGCTTCCTGCTCATTGCACGAGCCCAGGACGACGACACCATCGAATGGGACTGCGTGGCGGACGCGGTCACAGTAGACGCCTTAGGCAGGCGCTACTTGCCAGAGACCTGTAGCAGCGCGGAAGACGACGAAGATGAGAATTAAATGGGGTCAGAGTAAATATACAGTACTGTATATTTACTCTCACCCCATTTATCAATCCGAGCGACAATGCGAGAATTCCCTAACCTTCACCGGGCGCACCGACTTTGGGTCACTGCGACCTATTTAGTGTTACTAGTCCTGCTTATTCCCTGGTACTGGCCAGAGGACAATACGGCGCAACTGTTTGGCTTCCCGCTGTGGGCACTCACAAGTTTAGGCGTACTGTTCATTACCTCTCTGTTTACCGCCTGGCTCTGCTTGCGAGAAACTTTTGAAGAGGATGCAGGGCGGTGAGTAGTCTATTGCCCTTCGGCGCTGGCGCCTGGTTGTTTTTCTGTTGCTATCTCTGTTCCCTGCTATTACTCGGATGGCTTGGCCGAAAAGCCCGTAAAGAAGATTCTTTGCAGGACTTCTATCTGGCGGGTAGAGGCTTCGGCTTTATTGTCCTGTTTCTCACTCTCTACGCAACCCAGTACAGCGGCAACACGATTTTCGGCGTCACCGGTGCGACCTATCGCCTGGGATTCGCCTGGCTGATCAGTGCCCATTACATGCTGGCCATCATCGTGTTTTACCGCACCTATGCGTTCAAGCTGCAGGCACTGGCACGGGAACGGGGTTATGTGACGCCCGTTGATTATGTGCGGGATCGATTTGGCTCAAAGACACTGTGTACCATCGCATCGCTGGTAATGATCGTGGCATTAAACAATTATTTACTCGCGCAGTTGATGACTATGGGTCGTGCCTTGCAGGGGCTGGCTGGTCCGGCAGGGGATATCGCCTATAACTATGGTGTTGTCGCACTGGCCCTTATCATGTTGATCTATGGCACCCTCGGAGGCCTGCGTGCCATCGCCTGGACCGACGTGATCCAGGGCGCAGTGCTGTTTGTCGGATTTCTCGTGCTGTTACTGTTAATGGTCATTCAGTTCGGGCCACTGTCAGCTGCAACCGAAGTCATTGCCCAATCTGCCAGTGCCGAAAAGCTGCAACGCCCCGGTCCTAACATGCTCAGGCAATGGTTGAGCTACATCTTGTTAGTGGGCATCGGAGCTGCACTCTATCCTCAGGCAATTCAGCGCATCTATTCCGCACGTTCGGCGCGATCCTTGCGACAGAGTTTCGCCACTATGGCCTTTATGCCTTTTTTCTCTGTTTTGATCGCCATTGTGGTAGGGATTTATGCCCTGGCCTATGTTCCCGGACTGGAAGGCGCAGCAGCGGATCAGGTTCTCGCCAGTGTGCTGCGCATCGTGCAGGAACAATCGCTGTTTGGTTATGCCCTGGTGGCACTTATTTTCAGCGCAGTGCTGGCTGCTCTGATGTCAACGGCTGATTCAGCAATGTTGTCAATATCCTCGATGTTTACCAAAGACATCTATGCAGTTTACATTCGCCCCGATGCTGATGAATCAGAACTCACGCGCCTGGGCAAACGTTGCTCCTGGGTAGTCGTTGGCCTACTGAGTCTGTTGGCCATCTTGCTCAAAGAACAGACTTCATTGATCGGGCTGATTGATCGCAAGTTCGATGTACTGGTGCAACTGGCCCCTGCTTTCATGTTAGGTATTCACTGGCTGGGACTGCGAACAGGGCCGGTATTGATAGGCGTAGTATTGGGGCTGATTATTGCACTGACATTGGCGTTTGGCCCATTTACCTTCGTAATCGAAGGTAAGGTCTGGGGTTTTCATCCAGGCTTGTACGGCTTAGTCGTCAATCTTCTCTGCGCAGTGCTTGGTTCACTCTGGATAACAAACCGACAAGCTGCAATCGAAGCCCGTCCAGCAGTGGGCTGATCCTTACCTGTCAGACACAGGAAATCAAAACTGGCGCAAGAAAAAAACGGGAGCAGTTGCGGCTGCCCCCGTCAACGATCTCAAGCTATGAGATAGTTTTGGAGTATTTGGCTAGCGGTTGTTTTCGTAAAAACGGCTGTTGATAAAATTGTAATCTGTGGCCGCAGCAAACAAATGGCAGTCCCGGCAAAATGCGCCAAGCCCGGAATTGCCGGTACCTCGAGCCCCGTCTGGACGAATATATTCCCAGTCACCAGTGGAATGAGATAGGCAGTGCCACTATGACTCCGCCCGTGCAAATATATGAACACGAGTGAGAGCTAGCGAGGTCACAGTACAAACCCAATACAGTAATTTTACTCTTACCTCCTCCCTCTATTTCTCCAATTGCCGAGTCAGCAATCTACGGGCAAGTTTCTCGCCTTTGGAAGTGCTTTTGGTAGCTTCGAGTAGGCGATGCATCGGTAATTGTAATCAAAGGGGTCAGAGTAAAAATACGGTACTGTAAAATTACTCTGACCCCATTTTTTTAAAATCCAAGTCTTGTACCAGCTTGATGAGGTTTTACTGTGTTGGATTAGAAGTTTTGCTAAGCTAATTTCCTCAACCGTTAGGCAATCTTCGAGTGCGCGTTTTTGTACACATCACCAAATTGTCTTTGGCTAACAATATTCGCTAGTATCTATGCCGTAGGTAGAAATTCTTCGGCTGAATGAAGGAGCGCTCAGCGACAAAGTTTTGGCGGCTTTCACCTGCACTCCGCCAGTAACGCGTAAAGCACACTTAATTCTTACCGCCTCGAGTTTTGAGAGTAGGCACGCCGTAGTTTCGTGATCTTTCATTACTAGAATGATCACTATCATCTGTAATTTGGCGCTAATGTGGTGAGTTTTGCTTGTAAATTTCTGAAACATGATAAACCAGACAATTTGACTCCGGCACCACAAAATAACCGATAGTTCCCACAAAATAACTGATAGTTCCTCTCGTGTAAACCAAAATTTACTCACGAATTAACTTAAAGTGTGATCCAACATTCGCAGTGAATAGCCCTACACGAGACGCCTTCGCGGCACGGTTGAGACAAGCTCTCGATGAAGCCGGTTACAGTGAAGCGCAGCTTAAAGAGTTAGCGCAAATCTTCGAAGTCACTCCGCAAGCCATCAGGAAGTGGTTGGGGGGAGATTCACTGCCATCCTCGACAAGAATCGCTGAAGTTGCCTCTGTTTTAGGTGTACGCAGGTCGTGGCTGCTGGATGGGGAGCTTCCCGCCCGCCCGACCAGAACAATGGTCGAAGAGTCTGGCAAAGTCTATTCAAAACAGGAGGAGTCGATCTTCTCAATCTCCGGTGCCGAATATAGACTGTTGCAGAACTACCGAGAGTTGCCTCGCCACTTGAAAGACGCTATTGAAACGATAATCGAAGAAGTAACAGATTCGGTAAAATCTCAAAAACCTTCATAAAACAAATTGCATGGTGCCTTCACAGCGCCATACCTTTCTTCTCTTCTGCCAAGTAGATGCCAAGGGCTGTCAAATTCGGAACCAGTCATCCCACTGATTCAACATAGAAACCTGAAATGATAGTCATGGAACTAGATGCGACGGGCCCAAGTGTATGTAGGTCTATGTCAGATTTTCAGTTCCAATCATTCAAAAACTAGACTTCGATTACACCATTATGCTATTGGTACAGCTACTTACCTGATGTTGTTGTCTGTCAACTGCAAAATATTAGCAGGAACAGATCGGTAGTAGCAGTAGCATAGAAAAATTCCGTAGTAAGGAGAGTATTATGTTGCAGTTACCAAAGCGATTATTCAATGCTGCAGCAGTATGCATGGTTCCCTTTTTGACGGCCTTGCCTGTCGAAGCAGCTTCTCTTATCGATGTTCATACACCACTAGGTACCATCAGGATCGAAGTATTCGAAGACCAAGCCAGTACTGCATACTTTCAACGCAGGGTATTGGTAGGAGACTACGATTCTACATTTATTCATTATGCTGACAGTTCGACTCTCGCTGGCGGCTCATTTTTTTATAAAAGTTGTACCGCTGGCCCATTAGAGGCATTGCCATATGCAGTGTCGATTCCTGTTGTGGATAGCGGACTTGCCCACTCCGCAGGTACTGTAGCATTGCTGCGCGATTCCTATAACCCTGATTTTTTAACAACAGACTGGGTAATCAATCTTGAAGACAATAACTCTGTGGATCCTGTTACTGGACCAGTTGTTATTGGTGAGATTGTTGAAGGCTTTGAAGTTGCCGCTGCTATCGTGAATTTGCCTACGGTATCCTTGGATGGAGCGAGTACAAGCGTGCCAACCATCCAGTACGAAGGTGGCTCCGAAATATCATGTGATGCGTTTAGTCAGAATAATTTGGTTCTCGTGGATATGGATGAGATTTTTCACGACAACACACGCCCGACTAACTTCGTCCATTCGGGAAGCGATCAAGTGAGATTAAAGATTGACGCCAAAGATCTCGGGTTGTGGAATATAACATTCTCACTGCTTTCTACCGATCCAACAGTTGTTATCCAGGCAATACCAGAGTCTTCCTATACAGAGTACGAGATCTATAGTGATATGACCAGCTACGATGCAGCCACTGAAACACTTATCATTCCGGAGTTGGTTATTTATGAGAGTGATGTAATTGAAGGCAGATTAGTAGTTAATACGAATGTGCGATTTACCAATTTGGTGCTCAGACTTACTGATCGTGAATCAATGCAGTTTACGCTGGAGTCACTTGACACGGCTGAGCAATAATTAGGGGTCAGAGTAAAAATACATTACTGTATCTTCAACCTGACCCTAATTTTACAAGGGTTCTAGTATCAGTGTCCCCGCAGCATTAGCTACCCTAGTAGCGGTAGGAAAACCCAATACCCACAAAGTCGCTGCTAGAATCGCGCAGGCCAAATCCGACAGAAAAGTCGATTTGTATATGGGGTTTTGGGTAATAGGTAAAACCGCCGTCTACCACTGAAGTTTCCTCTACACTGTCGACATCCGGAAATGCACCATAGTACTCGATGAAGCTCGCCCACCTGGCGTTGTGGCTATAGCCTAGACCCAGGGTGACACGGTGCTCCAGTACGTCTTCCGTTCCCTCTTCAAAACGCGCTGCGATGGCATTGGCAAAAAACTGCAGATTGCCAGTTAAGCTTCTGTCGAACAGTAAACCTAGTAACGGGTCGGTCGAATCTGAGGTGGACGGCGCAGTGCCTGCTGGTATTGAGAGCTGGCCAAGCAGAGTAATATTCATGTGTTCACTCTGATGCAGACGAGCTTTTCCGCCGAGAGTTAAATCAGACACGGACGTGTTCCGTGCGCCTCTTTCCATAAGATCCCGATTCCAACCCGCCCAAAGTAATTGCAACTCGAGTCGATCTGTGACGCCTGCTCGCCATTGTAATTGCGGCAAGTTGTAGTTCTCAGAATCAGGCCCGCTGCGATTGACACTGTATTGAACACCGCTTTCCACGTAGAAGTTGCCGGGAGCGACGGTGTGAGTGCCGAAACTAAAACCGGGGCGATCCGTTGCAATTGTGCCGGTTTCTGCGGCGTGCAAGAAAACGGCAGGAATCAACTGTAGTGAACAGCCCAAAATCAATGAGATCAAAGGGGTCAGCGTACGTCGATTCAAGCAACAGTTTTTCACTAGTTACTCCTTTGCCAGCGCTTGCAGTGTTGCTGCTCGTTCTGCGCTATCTGTTGATTCACTTCCCACAAATGAGCTACGGGTTCACGAGAAAACGGCAACTTCTGCATATGACCGTCTGGCCCAGACTCTGAGGTCATGGTGTAGATCTCAAACCCCTTCGCCTGTCGCGCGTGCCAAAGCAATTCCCAACAGCGTTGACGGAAACCAAGTACGGATTCGTATTCCGATGTCCGGGATGCGGCACTTGAGATCCAGCGCCGGCTGTCCAAACTGCTGACATACTTGTCTACCATTCCAAACGTAGCTAAATCTGGGTTAACGCGAATGGGTGGTCTACTTGTTTTATGCACAACTTATTAGTAAAGCCGCTGGTCTGAAGTTCTGTCCCGAATAGCCCTAAACTCATTGCCTTCATACCACTGCGGCCACGTGCTTTCATTTGCCAGGCGCGAGGCGATTTCGAAATACAGCATCAGGTCTTCAACTGCACCGCTCAAGTCCCATTCAGGATTGTATTCGTCGCCGGGTGCGTGGTAGCGAAAATCGATGTAATCCTGTGCCATGGCGGCTCCATATTCGCGGCCAAATTCACGGTTGTCTTCTCCGGAGTCGGCGTAAAGAGCCGGGACGCCCACTTTGGCGAAATTAAAATGATCGGAACGGTAGTAGTAACCGCGCTCAGGTGTGGGTTCATTCACGAGGTAGCGATCCTGGCTGGCAGCCGTAGTTTCCAGATAGTCTTCCAGCTCACTGCTGCGCGCGCCTACCACAACGACATCGCGAGTGCGCCCAATAGTATTCAACCCGTCAATGTTGATGTTCGCCACAGTCTTGGCGATGGGGTAGATCGGGTTCTCTGCATACCACTGGGAACCTAATAAGCCAGACTCCTCTGCGGTTACCGCGAGAAACACAATAGTGCGCTCGGGCGGAGGTTGCTGTGAATGCAGCCTTGCAAGTTCTAACAGGCCGGCGGTGCCGGACGCATTATCAGCCGCGCCGTTGTAGATGTTGTCTCTATCCAAAAAGCTTGGCAGTACTCCCAAGTGGTCCCAGTGGGCAGTGTAAATAATAGTCTCTTCGGGTCGCGTGGTTCCAGGAATTGCCGCGACCACATTTTGCGAAAGCGAGGTGCGCACAGAATTTTCAATCGACACATTCAGGCGAAGGTCTGACATGGGGACGGGTCTGAATCCTGGCTGCATGGCGGCAGCTTTCATGTCTTGATAATCCAGGCCTGCGCCATCGAATATCTCTTCCGCTGTTTCCAGAGTAATCCAGCCCTCAATTTCGGAGCGATTGCCATTGAGAATGGGAGAGGTGAGTCCAATTTGTGGACCGCTCCAGCTGTTACCGACTACCTCCCAGCCGTAACCTGCCGGCCCGGTTTCATGCACGATGATGGCGGCCGCAGCGCCCTGACGTGCCGCTTCTTCGTACTTATAGGTCCAACGCCCGTAATAGGTCATGGCATTGCCATTGAACAGTTCGGGGTCTTGCGTTGCGTAGCCCGCATCGTTGACCAGAATGACCACAGTCTTGTCAGTCACGTCGATGCCAGCGTAGTCGTTCCAGTCTCGTTCCGGTGCCACGATGCCGTAGCCTACGAATACCATTTCGCTGCCCTGTACGGTTACGAAAGGTATTTGCTGGGGTGAGCCAACGACTTGCTGGTCGATGTAGGTGAAGCTAGCCTCATAATCGCTGCCTTGTATGTTCAGTACAGGTCCGCCAGTCGCGGTTATTTCTGTCACGTCTACGGGTTGAAAATAACTATCGCCATTGCCAGGACCGATTCCCATGGCTGCAAACTGATCGCGCAAATAGTTAATGGTAAGTTCTTCGCCGGGCGTAGCTGGCGCCCGACCGCCAAATTCATCCGACGCAAGCACGGCAATATGTTCATGCAGCCTGGCTTCAATCTCAGCAGATGGGGAGGTGTTTTCAACGCTGGATACTTCAGTCTCGCTGATTTCTGGAGTAGAAGTGGTTTCAGTGGCACGCTCGCTACAGGAGTTCAGGCCTAGAGCCAGAAGCGTACAATACATCAGGACTCGCACAGGGCATTGGGTCATCGTGATACCTTGTTTCTCACAAAGAAGCGAGTCGAGAGTACACGGTAGAAGGATAACTAGTCCAGTTCATAAATATGAAGGGTTTGCGCGTTGAGGCATCTGAAAAAGTGTTGCCAGTGTATCGCTAATAAAAGGGGTCGGAGCAAAAAAGCTGTGCCGCAAATTCGCCCTGCAGCATTTGGTAAATTGACAACAAGAGTAAGACACTAATAACTTTAGAACTTAGCGTACTCTTTCGGATGGAAAGGATATCTTAAGTTATAAAGTTATCAGTGGCCCATTCTTTCCGTTCATTGGTAATCAGTCAGGTAGAAGAGTGTTCTTGTTTCTGAACACTGATGACTTTTGGCGCGACTACAAGGACTTCGTAGATAAAGGCATCAAGTTTGTTAGGGAGCCGAAGGAAGCAGACTACGGAATAGTAGCCGTTTTCGAAGATCTTTACGGCAAGCTTTGGGATCTATAGCAACTCAACGAGGATCATCCTCTTCCATACAGAGGTAGGTAAAGAAGGGCTTTGCAGAGTAGAATAGGGCTCGTCAAATACGCACTGCTGTGTGCACAGTCTTAACTAATAGACCTATTTAAAAGAACATCTAAATTGGAATACACATGCCTCTAGTTACACCCCTGAATCCCGACCACTCACCTGAAGTTGCTGAACTGGCAAAGTTCTTCAATGAAACCCTTGGTTTTTGTCCGAACAGCGTGCTGACCATGCAACGTCGTCCTGGCATCGCCAAGGCGTTCATTAATCTAAACAAGGCAGTTATGGAAAATGAAGCCCGAGTTACCAGCGAACAGAAACGCTTAATTGGTTATATCACTAGTGCCAATACTGGTTGTCGCTACTGTCAGGCCCACACCATTCTTGCGGCACATCGTTATGGTGGCAGTGATGAGCGTTTAGAAAATATTTGGGATTTTCGTACCAGTGATTTATACACTGATGCAGAAAAAGCGGCCTTCGAATTCGCGCTCGCAGCTTCTGCAGTGCCTAATGCAGTGGATGATGAAATCTCTAAAGCCCTGCACGAACACTGGGATGAGGGCGAGATAGTGGAGATACTCGGTGTGATAGCTCTGTTCGGTTATCTCAATCGCTGGAATGATAGCATGGGCACCACCATGGAAGACGGGGCAGTGAATGCTGGCGAAACCTATCTAGGCAAGACTGATTGGGAGCGTGGCAAGCACGTTTAGGATTCTGATTATGCGGCCTGACTGTCAGGCTGCTGCTCAGGCGATGCCTTGATAAAGGCATCCATTGCCAGGCAGTGGTCGTTGATGGATTGAATCAATGGATAGTCAGTCAAATCGCAACCAAAGCGCTTGGCATTGTAAACCTGAGGAATTAAGCACACATCTGCCAGGCTCATGGTCTTGCCATAACAATATTGACCATTGCTGTGTTGTTGCAGTGTATTCTCAAAAGCGGCAAATCCCTCTTCTATCCAATGCTGTATCCACGCCACTCGTTGTTCCTGCTCACAACCAAATTTGGTAGCCAGATAGTTAAGTACGCGCAAATTGTTAAGTGGATGCATTTCCATAGCGATTTGATATGCCATGGATCTGACAAATGCGCGTGGGGCAGGCTTTTCAGGTAACAGAGCTGGTGAGGGTTCGGTTTCTTCGAGATATTCAATAATCGCAAGGGATTGAGTAAGCACGTGTTGCTCAGTTGATAGAACTGGCACCAGGCCTTGCGGGTTCAATTGCTTATGCATTTCTCTCGATTGCTCGCCTTTCACCAAATTTACCGGAATAGATTGCCACTCCAGTTGTTTTAGATTTAAGGCTATTCTGACCCGATAGGCAGTGGATGATCGCCAATATGAGTGGAGGGTGTAGGGAATACTGAGTGTGGGTTGAGTGCTAGGCTCTTTACTCATAAGCGACCACGACTTGATCGATGTCGCCGAAGATATTTTGACCCTTTTTATCCAGCATATGAATCTGTACGCGGTCGCCTGCCTTCATGAATTCAGTTTTGGGTTCACCATGTTCGATGATTTCCAACATGCGGATTTCGGCTAGACAGCAAGACCCGCTACTACGATCGGTATTAGACACCGTGCCAGATCCGATAATCGTGCCAGCACCAAGTGGACGAGTCTTTGCGGCATGAGTAATGAGCTGGGCAAAGTCGAATGTCATATCGACACCGGCATTGGGCTCACCGATGAGTTCGCCATTTAGAAATGTGCGCAAAGGCAGATGCAGTTTTCTTCCGTCCCAGGCGTCACCTATTTCGTCGGGAGTCGCTGCTACCGGCGAAAAACTGCTGCTGGGTTTGGCTTGGTAAAACCCAAATCCTTTGGCTAACTCGGCAGGAATCAGGTTTCTGAGTGATACATCATTCACCAGCATGATCAGTTTGATGTGCTGCGCTGCGGCATCAGTGCTGATGCCCATGGGGACATCATCTACCACCACTGCTACTTCCGCTTCCAGGTCCATACCCCACGCGACATCGCCTAATGGGATTGCTTCCCGTGGTGCAAGAAATGTATCAGAACCGCCCTGGTACATCAGTGGGTCGGTCCAGAAAGATTCTGGCATCTCCGCACCGCGGGCTTTGCGCACTAACTCCACATGATTGACATAGGCGCTACCATCGACCCAGTGATAAGCGCGGGGTAGAGGTGAGGCGCAGGATTCCTGAGTGAATGGTTCCCCTGTCAATTCGTCTCCCTGAAGTTGGTCAGCTATTGTTTGCAGTTTAGGTGCACAGTCCTGCCAGCGATCCAAAGCAGATTGCAGGGTTGGAGCTACTGAGTCAGCCGCAGCATATTTAGTGAGTTCAGCGTTAACGACGATCAATTGGCCGTCACGGCTACTATTGAGTGAGGCGAGTTTCATTCTGTTTGGTCTCAGATGCTAATCGTTGTTTTCGTGCAACCAGGCAGCATGCTGAGGGGCGCGTTTGGTGCGACTCCATTCATCGATCATATCGGGTGCAACTTCATGTAAACGCTCTAGCATGCCAGGTTCACTGGTATTGGCAGCAAGTTCCAATCGGTGGCCGTTAGGATCAAAAAAATAAATGGATTTGAAAATGGTGTGATTCACCGGCCCCAGTACTTCCAATCCAGCTGCTTCGATACGCTCTTTCGCAGCCAATAAGGCATCCATGTCTTTTACTTTAAATGCGATATGTTGTACCCAGGCAGGAGTGTTCGGATCTTTACCCATATTAGGAGAGTTAGGAAGCTCGAAAAATGCCAGAACATTACCGTTGCCTGCATCCATAAAGATGTGCATGTAGGGATCAGGCTCGCCAGTGGAGGGCACCTGGTCTTCTGCAATCGCCAGTTGAAAGTCCATACCCAACACTTCCTGGTAGAAAGAAACAGTCTCTCTTGCATCATTGCAACGGTAGGCTACGTGATGAATGCCTTGTAGATTCATAATGGTCTCCTAGGATGCCTGGTCAATACTGCCGCGACGTAGCTGGTCGCGCTCCATGGATTCAAACAGGGCTTTAAAGTTGCCCTCACCGAACCCTTCATCGCGTTTGCGTTGAATGAATTCAAAAAACACTGGGCCAACCATGGCTTCGGAAAAGATCTGCAACAAGATACGCGGATCATCTTGATGAGTTGAACCATCCATAAGGATGCCGCGACTCTGTAGTTCTGCCACTGGTTCGCCATGGCCTGGCAGACGTTCCTCCAGCATCTCATAGTAGGTTGCCGGTGGTGCTGTCATGAAAGGCAGCCCCAGCTTTTTTAGTTGATCCCAGGTTTTCAGGATATCTTCAGTGGCAAAGGCGATGTGTTGGATACCTTCACCGTTGTAGGCCATTAAAAATTCTTCGATCTGTCCACCTTGAGTGGCTTCTTCGTTCAATGGGATTCGAATCTTGCCGTCGGGTGCTGACATGGCACGGGATAACAGCCCGGTGTATTCACCTTTGATATCGAAGAACCGCACTTCGCGAAAATTAAATATCTTTTCGTAGAAGCCAGCCCAGTAATCCATGCGACCTCGGTATACATTGTGGGTGAGGTGATCAATGACATCCAGGCCGCAACCAATTGGGTTACGGTCGACGCCTTCCAGATAATGAAAGTCGATGTCATAAATGGAATTACCTTCGCCATAGCGGTCGATTAAATAAAGCGGGGCGCCGCCGATGCCTTTAATGGCAGGAAGTCGCAGCTCCATTGGACCGGTTTCAATATCCATGGGTTGCGCGCCTAACTCTAATGCGCGTGTGTAAGCGTGGTGTGAATCTTTTACTCGAAATGCCATGCCACAAGCGGATGGACCATGCTCATCAGCGAAGTAATAGGCATAGCAGTTGGGCTCGTAATTGATGATGAAGTTGACATCATTTTGTCGCCAAAGGGTGACGTCTTTGGAGCGATGAGTGGCAACCTGGGTAAAACCCAGCATGGTAAATACCGGCTCCAGCAGGCCTTTTTTCTGAGCTGAAAACTCAACGAATTCGAATCCGTCCAGGCCCATGGGATTGTTGGTCATATGTGTCATTGGAGGCTCACTTTCGACAGGAATAGTATTAGTTGCAATAACAACTAATATTAGTTGCAATTGCAACTATTGTCAATCAAGATGCTACGATGGCGAAATCCAAACAACAGCAGGGCGACACAGCCCCCGTAGTGCTTCAGCTAGAACGGTATTTGCCATACCGGTTGTCTATTCTTTCTAACCGGGTCAGCAGTCGAGTGGCAGAGACCTATAGTGACAAATTTGCGCTGTCCATTACGGAATGGCGCATCATGGCGGTGTTAGGGGAATATCCGGGAATCTCAGCAGATGAGGTGTCGTTGAAAACCCAGATCGAAAAATCAATTCTTAGTCGCGCGATCAATAAACTGCTTAGCCGACACTTTGTGGCGAGAGAATTCGATCCTGCTGATCGCCGACGTTCTATGCTGTCCCTGACTAAAACAGGCAAGTCTGTTTACGATGAAATCGTGCCAGTGGCTTACGAATATGAACGTGAGTTGTTGGAATGCTTTAGTGATTCGGAGCGAAGAGTGTTTAGTGAGTTAGTGGATCGTTTGTTTGCGCATGCCAGTGATCTACATCGATCCAGATAGGAAAATCCCTTCATCGGAATCCATTGTTCAGGTTAGCAACGAACTCGATCGGTTTGTCCACTATCCATTGCATAGGGTTGTTTTGGGCAATCCAGGTTCTGGGCATCTTCTCCTGGCGTACTAGTTTCGAGAAAGGTAGTGGCAGCGTAAGTGATGGCTAAAGAAGGGGCCACTAATAACTTTTAACTTTGTAACTTTAGAGCACTTTCAAACAGCATGGCCCGTTAAGTTATAAAGTTATTAGTGTCCCCTATGGCTGGTTTTCGAGCAGGGGGCGATAGAGAGTGGAGATCAGGGTCATGCGCTGGTCTCGAGGCGATCACGTCCCAGCGACTTCGCCTGGTAAAGAGCTTCATCGGCACGTTTCAGTAACTCATCAACATTCTCGCCGGCGCGCCATTGGGCGAGTCCAACTGACATGGTAATCCCTGGTAAAGTGTTGCCGCTGGCATCACTTATTGCAGCTTCGTGAATAGCCGTTCGTGCGCGTTCGCCGGCACCGATGCCTCCTTTCAGATCAGTTTCAGGCAGGAGTACACAAAATTCTTCCCCACCATATCTCACAACCAGGTCGCCCGGCCTTACTTTGTTTACCAGCGTTTCTGCGACTATGCGGAGTACGCTGTCGCCCGCTGAGTGGCCATAATTATCGTTAAATTTCTTGAAGTGATCGACGTCAATCATGAGCACGCTGATTGGCAAATCATCCTGTTCGCTTCGTTGCAGAAGTCGCGGCAACATCTGGTCCAGCCAACGGCGATTGTAGACGCCTGTTAGTCCATCGGTCAGCGCTTGCTGTTCAAACTCCCATTGCAGGTTCGCACTCTCTTCAAGAGAGACGTTACTGGAGCGCATGCGCAGTGAGAGGAGGGTTAACAGATTGGTGCAGAATCCATGGGATGCGCGGGATAGGCGCCAGAAGGTATTTTCATCCACGCACAACAGAGAAGTTTCTTCGGCAGAAACTACATGGGCGGAAGCCGCGCTGCCATCAATTACCGAAAGTTCGCCGACAGTTTGTCCCTGTCCCAATTCGGCTGCTTCCCGCTTATTCTCATCGTCGAGGTAGACTTTTAACGTGCCGCCCAGGATCAAGAACATGGTGCGATTGGGCTGCTCCTTCTCAAGCAACGCCTCGCCTTTGCCGAGAGTGCGTACTTCGCATTGCCGCAATAGATCCCAAACAGGATCCACGTCCACATTATGGAAAATGGCGAATTGATCCAGGTTTTTGCGGGTGAGATTTGCTAACGATGTCATGCTGATCTAACTCGTGCGTATTTTTACTAGTTCAGATTCATTCTTAAGAAGAATAAGAACAAATCCGAGCTGTGTCTATGCGCCTTATTCTCCCTTTAGAAGCCGCCTTCGGCTATCCAACCTTCTGGCGCAGTTCGTAAGGTATCCGAGGAGTAGTAGGGATGATAGGTATGCTTTTGCGTTGATTGTGACCCCATTAATTCAGAAAGGTGGTGGCAGCGTAGGTGATGGCTAAAGAAGGGGCACTAACAACTTTGTAACTTTGGAGCACTTCCAAACAGAACGGCCCGTTAAGTTGTAAAGTTATTAGTGTCCCTTATTGGTTTTGAGAACGACAAGCTGCAAAATCCAACATGCAGTATCAACTGCGCCAGTAACTTGAGACTTTTCAATTCACTCTCCTAATGTAAGGGTGCTCTTCAGTGTGTCGGCGACACTTTATCAACTGCTGTCAATCCGAATCAGAGAAGGATGGGCTAAGCAATCATTTAGCTCCACTTCTAATACTTTGAATCAGGCAGCAGGCTTCCGATTTAGATTGCAGAGCAGAGCAATGCATTGAACCGCTTGATCTTGGCGCTGAAAGATTACACGATGGTCACATTAGGATGAAAACCTATTCATACGAATTTCTTCGTTTCAAAAAAGTAAGCGATTCGCTCAGGAATTATTGGACTTGGTGTTATGAAAATTAGACGACTTTTTGCGTTAACTGGTCTACGTCTTTTGCTGTTATCGAACACTCTCAGTATTGGTAATAGCGCTAGTGCACAGGAGATTGCAACAATTGAACTGGGAGTGCTAAGGGTCGCAGTCACCAGGGAAAATCCGACTAGTGAATACGATCCACAACTCTGGATTCGAAGGTATATTGAAAGATTTGCTGAGGAGCATGAGCTTTCTATTACTTGGGTGGTTGTTCCTTTTAATGAATCCTGGCTGCTGGCAAGTAGTAATGAAGTCGATCTGGTCGCAACAAACGTTGCCAGTTTTCCTGATCGGGCCCATGCAGGCGCGACATTTTCTGCGCCGTTTCTTTACGAACAGCGGGCGCTACGCATTCGACCTGAAGACCGGGATCGCTACGATCATATTGATGACTTTATTGGGAAAACTGTTGGCGTGGTGACAGGGATGGCGGCGGAACGGGATGTAGACCGGCGCGCACCTGCTGGCGTGATTGTGAGACGCACCAATAGCTTTCCGCAGCTATATGCAGAGTTTGATGCCGGGGAACTCGATGCTATAGCTGAAGCTGAATACTATTCACTGGATGATCAAGTTATACCGTCACACGGTAGTGACATTGTATTGATCGACCATCATGACCTGACTCCAGGAGAGAGGGAAGAGTCGGTATTCGTGATTAACGACAACAGCGAAAACCTGTTGTCAGCGGTGAATGCGTTTATTCAAAGAACTCGGTTTCCGCTCTGAGGTAACAAATAGGATCAGAGTAAAAACGCAGTACTGTAAAATTACTCTGATCCTATTTATTGGTAGCTGGAATTGTGAATAACGCGGTGAGAGTGGGATGAGCCCCGGTGCCTGAAAGGCAAACTGAGCGGTAGCTCTGTTAGGGAGCGAACGGCGCTACAATGTTGGCTTGGCGGGCGCCCATCAGATAGCGTTACAATACCGGGCACACCGCAGCGAACTAGCATTCATTGCCGGTAGGCTTGTATTTATCACTTTCATTGGAGACAAGAATGACAATTTCCTCTCTTACATCGAATTTTTTTGGAAATCACCTGGCTGTATCGCTTACCAAATTGCTTGTTGCATTCAGCCTGGTCACCTTTGGCGTGAGTCTCAGCCACGCAGATGTTACTCGTTACCCGTTGCCCAATGGATCCACTTTTCCCATTGCCCAGGCCGTTGAAGTCACTGCAGATACGGGATTGGTATTTCTGAGCGGAGCCACGCCGCTGCCCGCCGACACCTCTGCTGGTGTTGGTAATCCTGCTTACTATGGTGATACCCGCACGCAGACCATTAGCGTGCTGAATCGAATCAAGGAAAACCTTGAAGACAAAGGAATGGAGATTGGCGACATCATCAAGTTGACCGTTTTCCTGGTGGGTGACCCGGCCAATGGCGATGTAATGGATTTTGCTGGTTTCATGGAAGGCTATACTGAATTCTTTGGAACCACAGAACAGCCCAATCTACCCGCTCGTTCTGCATTCCAGATTGCGCGACTCGGTCAGCCGCTGATGTTCGTCGAGATTGAAGCAATAGCGGCGCGAGACTGATAATCTTAGTTCTCGCATTAGGGGTGTCATCACATGAGCCATATCAGGTCATGTGACTGAATAAAGCAGTTTCAGCCGAATTAACCCAGAGGGAGTATCGACTAATGTCAGAATCAACTATCTCACGACGTGCTTTTCTTCGAGCCATCTCGGACAGTGCTCAACATTCATTGGTGGTACTGTCGCTACCTTCTATGATGCTGGCAGCACGGCAGGCACAAGCAGCTCAGAATAGTGCCCGTTCATTGGCCACCCTGAATACGGATGAGGCCACGGAGCTGGAGGCAATCGCCGCAAGGATCTTACCGTCTGATGGATCCCCCGGCGCGAGAGAAGCGGGTGTCGTTTACTTCATGGATAACGTACTGGGTGCGGAACGAGAGGAGGTTCTGCCAGCAATTCGCAAGGGCCTAAGTGATTTGCAGGCTATAGCAAATGCCCGATTCGGAAATTCTATGGTGAATGCTTTATCCGCAGACCAGCTTGATACGCTGCTCAGAGAAATCGAGGAATCTAGTTTCTTTGCTACAGTGCGCTATCTAACCATAGCCGGCATGTTTGCGTCCCCAGAGCATGGGGGCAACCAGGATGAGATTGGCTGGCGGTTGATTGGCTTTGAAGACAATCACGCCTGGGCTCGTCCTTACGGGTACTATGACGCTGAATACATGGAACAGGGTGAGTAATAATGGCACAGGCAGAATATTCACCCAGTGAAGAAGTGGATTTTGTGGTGGTTGGCTCCGGCGCCGCTGGTGGGATTGTAGCCCGCGAACTCTCGATGGCGGGTTTCTCTGTAGTGGTTCTGGAACAGGGACCGTATCTGCAGCTGTCCGACGTTACCTATGACGAATGGGCTGTGAACGAGAATGAGGAAACGGTGTGGGGGCCCAAAAAAGGCCATCCGCAGACTTTCCGCCGCTATGAACATGAAACCGCACAACTGATGGATAATGCCCCGCTTTCTTATTCCCATAACGTGGGCGGTAGCAGCTATCATTTCTCCGGCAACTTCTGGCGCTTCCGGCCCATCGATTTCATGGAGCGATCGATCCTTGGTGAGATTCCCGGCACCAACTTTGCGGATTGGCCGATCAGCTATGATGAACTGGAGCCTTACTATACAAAGGTAGACTGGGATATCGGCCTGTCGGGTCTGCAAGGGCCCTGGGATCCGCCACGCTCCAGGGACTATCCTTTGCCGCCGATGCCGGTCAAATCTTCAGGTGTGCTGTTGGAGCGGGCAGCGAAGAAACTGGGCTGGACTGCCTACCCGGAACCCCACGCGATCCTGTCACAAACATATAACGGTCGCGCCGGCTGTATTCATTGTGGCTTCTGTCTTGGTTACGGTTGTGAGGTTGGTGCAAAGTCATCTACTTCCACCGCCATGATGCCGCAGGCGCTGGAGTCGGGGAACTGCGAACTACGAACTATGAGTACGGTCGCTCGGGTAGAAACCAGTGCAAACGGTCGCATAAGTGGAGTGGTTTATTGGGATGAAGCTGGTGTTCTGCATTCGCAGAAAGCCAAGGCCACGGTGCTCTGTGCTAACGGTGCGGAGACGCCGCGATTACTGTTTCTGTCGGAGTCCAATCGTTTTCCCGATGGCCTGGCAAATGGCAGTGGTATGGTAGGCAAGAACCTGATGTTCAACGGTTCTACTTCTACTGCCGGCATGTTCGAGCATCCAATCAATGCATATAAAAGCGTGCCCACAACCCGGGTTATCCACGATTTCTACAGCATTGATTCGAGTTATGGATTCTATGGCGGGGGTGGTATCGATGAGCGTCACCTGTCAAATGGCCTCCCCATGTCTTTCGCAATGCGGGGTAGTCGTTTCACCGGTGCAAGCTGGGGCAGTGATTTTAAGAACCAATTGGAACGTGAGTTTACCCACAGCTGCTCTTTTAATGGTCATAGTACAAACCTGCCATTGTCTTCTAATAATGTGACACTCGACCCGGTAGTCAGGGATATGTGGGGGCGTCCGGCACTTCGCACTACCTTCATGAATCATCCTGATGATATCGCCACCATGCAGTTTTTTGTTGACCGCTCGGAAGAGTTAATGGAGGCGGTTGGCGCAACCAATATAACCAGCAGATTTGCCAAGGATGGACAGACCGGTGGTTCTCATTTGCTTGGCACTTGCCGAATGGGCGATGATCCCGATTCATCGGTGGTAGATCGCTACAATAGAGCTCATGAAGTGCCCAATCTGTTCATGGTAGACGGCAGCAGTCTGGTCACCGGGGGGCGCGGTCAACCTACTATGACCATCATGGCCCTGGCCTTTCGTGCCGCCGACCATATGATCCAGGCTGCTCGCCGCGGCGAGATCTGAAACCAATAGGCAGAGTCAAATCAAAGCGGTCAGAGTACTTTGATCTGATAGTCCTTATGCCAAATCAAACTAGTCTGATTCCTTTGGTAGCCTGCCTGCTGACACGGTTCGTCAGGAATCACGCATACAGTTGGACCTTAGGGGACACTAATAACTTTATAACTTAGCAAAGTTTGTTCTGTCCCCAAATTGTGCTGTCTGCTGCACAATTCGGCCGTCCCCTGGCCTGATCGTGTTCTTGGTGCTGGGATCGGAGAAATTTAAGTCAGAGGTTGAAGCGTTGACTGGTAAGCGCATAACGCCAGCTAAACGAGGGGGCTGCCTAAGTAAACTACTGTATTTTTACTCTGACCCCATTTATTGGTCTTCGATTATGTCTTGCAAGGACAGTCCGGAATCCAGTTCGGCGAGCATGCGGGCATTGTCTTCTTTTACCACGTTTAGTAACTCCTTAAAGCGAGGGTGGTCTCTTAAGGAGTCCAGTGCAGGATTGTCTTCAAACCAATAGAGGGAATTGTGAATAGTGCTTCCTTGATCGGTGCTTGGATTGCCAGCTATCCAGCGCCAACCCTCGGCTACCATTGCCTCGAACACGTCCAGCGCTTCATTAACTTGTCCTTTGCTCGCTAACACCGAGAGTTCCCATTCCTGCGAGCTCCTCAATCCGGCATGGGAATCAATTGGGAAATACTCCCGTGATAATTGAGTCATTACCTGTGCTAATCGAGCCGCTTGCTCAGTCTTACCTGATAATTGCAATGCCGCGTGCAGTTCAGCATATCTGCTCGGGGCTAGTAGTAACGGCTTATTTATCAGGTCTTCAAATTCGACTCTCTGAAACAGAAGATCAATTCGCTCTTCAAATCTTCGCGTTCTATAGAGCGCGTCCTCATAGATTTTCAGTTTCTCCATTGGAAGACCTGGTTCAGCAGGATCTACAGCGTTGAATACGAAATCATAATTTCTTTCCCACATCGCTATTTCCAGCTCCATTAATTCCCGTTGCAACTCGTCATCCGCATTGAAGTGGGCACGCAAGTTTGCCATCCCTTTTCCATAGTCTCCGAGAGAAAGCAGCATCTGGAATTGCCTGGGATGTAAATCGGTGGATTCTCTTAACCAGAGTTCTGCATGATGCAGGTGACCTTGCTGAACTTCTGACAAAGCCATCATTTGTTGCCACCGCAATTCTGGGTAGAGATTACCAACTTGTCGAAATTGAGCTTGGGCCGCAGCAAAATCTCCTAAGAAGACCAGGTTCTGGCCCCGCATGAGTAGCGCAGGAGACAACGGATCGAGGACTCTCACGCGATCATAGAGTTCAGCAGCCAACTGAAAGTTGGATAACGATGAGTGAGAGGTGGCTAATGCTTCGAGTGCCTGCACGTTGTTTGGATTACTTTCCAGAATGCTTTCGTAGTCGTCCAGATAGTCGAGTTGAGACAGATACCCATTAGACCCGGTATTTACTGTTATGGCTGCTAACCTGGTGGTTTCATCGTCCGGTGCTAGAGCAATGGCTTTGGCAAGTGCCGACTTTGCGAGTTCGATTACTTGGCGAAACGATAGATTTGATCCGGATTCATCGAATACTTCTGATTCTCGAGAGAGGATATAGGATTCAGCGAGCCCAGCCCAAGCTGCGGCAAACTGCGAGTCCAATAAAGTTATCTCTCTAAATAGATCGCGAGTTCGGCGAATATTGGTTTCGAATGACTCAATCTCAGCAGGTCGGGGTGTTCGCAATTCGCGCAATCTGGACGCCGCAATGAGGTAGAGATTTTGAGCATCAATGTTGTCAGTGCCATGACTGGTTATTTCTATCTGGTCATTTTCTAATAGCGTAAGACTCAGTGACCTAGCTACTTTGTTCGAAATATCGTCTTGGATCGTGAATATGTCTTCCATGTTGCGATCGTAGTTTTCCGACCAACTGTGAAAGCCGCTTCTTACATCGATAAGTTGAGCCGTTATCCGTAATTTTTCACCGTCTCTGCGAACCGATCCTTCCAATATATGAGCAACACCCAGTGACTCGCCGATTTCCCTAACATCGATGCCCTGGCCTTTAAAGAAAAAACTGGAAGTGCGGGCGGTAACACTGAGCTCCTCCAGATTCGATAATTTGTTGAGGAGTTCTTCAGTTAAGCCGTCGGCAAAGTACTGATCTTCTTCGCCCTGGCTCATAGCCACAAAGGGTAATACGGCGATGGATTTTTCAGAGCTGATGTTTGAATCAGTTCTCTGTGTGTATACAAATAACACCGCGACTACCAGAGTGGCTGCTACCGCGATTGATGTTAAAAAACGTCGCTTGTTCGATCGGCTCAGATTTTCAGTTTGGGCAACGAAACTGTATCCTCGGCCGGGCACAGTAACGATCAGTTTATCTTTTCTTTGATTTTCACCCAGGGCCTTTCGAATCGCTGCAATGGCCTGGTTCAGATTGTTCTCTTCGACTACTGATTCTGGCCAGACTGCGGCCATTAGATCCTGTTTCGAAACAACCTCCCCCTGATTACGCAACAGGAAAAGCAGGGCATCGAGTCCTCGCGAAGAGAGGGGAATTGGCTTGCCTGAGGCATCGAGTAGCTGCCGTTGACTACTGTTTAGCGTGAAGTCGGCAAACTTGAAAGAGATAGGGTCGTTCGATGCTGATCGATGTGGGCTCATTTAATTGTCCTGCTGGACTCACCACCCTAACCTGATGCGCTATGGTGGGCTGCAGAGTGGGATTGCTCCGTATCGTTGCAGCGACCATATGACAAGGTTTGATTGGCATTTTCACATCTTTTCATATCAATTCATATGCATTTTCTCACGGCTATTCCTAGTATTTCCCATATGAAGAATCATCAACCAACAAGAACTATAAAGGAGCGATGATGCTATGGGTGCTGTAGATAATGAAATGAAAGAGATTTTTGAGGCAATTGATAATTTAGAAAGCAAAACGGCCAAGTATGAATTGGAAACTTTGAGACAGGCGGAAACTCTTGTGGTCCCTTCCGATTCGAAGACAGATGCCAATACAGGGCTAGGAAACATCATAGATGATATTCGTCAAGTTGTTGGAGCAATCTATACTTATGCTGTCCACAAAATTCCAGACGGTATCTCGAACATTAGTAGCACAGTTTCCACCATCAAGACTGATGTAGATACTATTGCTAGTAGTTTAAGTAGTGCCAGTAGTGAGGCTGTAGATTGGCTGAAAAAAGAGAAAGACGACCTGACTGAGGCGATTCATAAGGAGGCCAAGATAGTAACTGACATCTCTACAGAGATTCAAAATGCGATTGACTCCGGCTACTGGGAAAAATTCAAGAAATCACTAAAAAGCGGACTAGGTGATCAGTCTACAGCTGTTACTGATCTACAGGATTGGGTAAATAATCTGAACGACGCGGCTTTAGACCATGGGATCGATTTGAAGCTAAAAAACGATTTGCCGAAATTTAGTAATCCGGTGCCTACTGCTATTACTTCGACTCTAAGTGGCTTCGTAGACGATCTACCGGATATTGCTCTTTATCCGGCTTATATGGTCTGGAGCTCACAAAAAACCGAAGCTAACGGCCTCGATTTTTTTGATCCGGGCAGCTTGATTGCCTATTTAAAGTTGCATGACATCAATTCTGTATCTTCCCTGGTTTCTGCAGGTGAGCAGAACTCTGTCCAGGACTGGGTTAGGGGTATTTGGATAGTCTTGAGTTGGGTAGAAGCAGCAATAGAATTACAAATCTTAATTGCTTCAACCGTTGAAAAAATTGAAGAAGCTAAAGACGAAATCGTAGAAGATATCACCGTTGCTGGCGAGTCCGTGCAGGTTAATTTAAGCAGGGTCGTTAAAATAATTCTTAAATACGATCAAATGTATTGGAATTCTGCGCTTATTACAGTCAATCTCATTAAAAACTGCATAGACCCTTGGAAATGAAGACACTATGGGAAACATTGGCGTATGGAGAACAATGTCAGAGTAGTTAATGGTGATGCACGATGTTCGGTGCTGGATAGCATGCCATGCTTGAAAACTTATCTGGACGCTCGGCGATAGCCGATTCTGCCGAAATACTGTGAGAGCGGGTGAACCCCTCAGCCTTCAGGGCAAACAGATCGATAGCTCTGTTGGGGAGCGAGCAACTCTTTTCTACAATGCTGCTGACTAAAGTGGGAGGCTCGTCGGTTGTCGGGGAAGTCATAGTGATTCATATCTCGTTAAGCAAAGAATTTAACTGGCTCACTACCTATCAGGAATGCGTTACTGCACTCTCTGCTCAAAAAACTCAACATTGGCAGCTTCATACATCTCGATTAGGGGGTCCATAATTTCGTTATATCTTCCAGACATTACTACTTCCTGATATGCCTCTTGCAATTTATTCAAGATTGCTTCGTCGATGTTTTTGCTAGTTGCCATGTACAAGTCATTTGATATCTCTTCCAGCTTAATCACGCCGATCAATTTGTTCTCATCAAAGCCGTTTCTTCGTGCGAATAGCCCGGCTTCAAGGTTTGTGTATGGAAAAAGATCAATCCGACCCCTCTCAAGCATTTTAAGACTAAGTGAAGAATCCCGGACATTAACGAGATCAGTAAAACCCAAGGATCGTAAATACAGTTCCACCACATCAGCTCTAACTACACCAATTTTCGAGTTGATAGCTTCATCGAGTGTTAAAGGAAGAGAGGGTAGACGATCCTTCAATCCATAAAGGTAGAAGTCAAGTGGCAAGGTTTTGCCGATCCAGTGATACTTGTCTTCTCTATCAATAGTTCTGGCCATGGAGTAGACCATGACGTTTGCTGAAGAATCGATTGCCTGCATTGCACGAACCCAGGGCACTATCTCTATAGTGTAGTTGATGCCAGTCTTATCCAGAACTTCCCTTACGAGATCGGTGGCGTATCCGACAACAGGTCCAGTATCGGTTTCCCGATAGTTGTTGGGCATATTGAATTCGGTATATACCTGCAAAAACAGGTCATCGGCTCGGACTGTTTGTGTCGCAATCGATAGGACTAAGAAACTGATTCCTGTGAATGCAATACTCCAACTTAAGCGCAGCACCGGCATAATTAGATTCCCATTTTTGGAGCTAATTCTTCACGCAGCTTAACTGATCACGTCAACTTTGTGGCTTCGTAATGTTTACGCAGCAGGCTCATTATCTCATAGTTTCTACTTGGCTCTACGATCTCTTTGTGCGCTTCCTCTGGTCTTATTAAAGTGGATTTATTGCTGTTCTAACTTAGTACCATGAATGTAGTGGTTGAGGTTAAAGCAATAATACAGTGCTGCTAATTTACGCTGCGCCCATTTGTTAGAATCGGAATATTCCGACTCCTTCGATTCTTGTGCGGGCACAAAGCTCTCGCCCCTTCGGGGCAGCCTTCGGTCGTCTACGACGCTCTTGCAGCTTTCAGGCATCCCGGGTCGAAATGGTTCAAGAGAATCATGCTGTTATGTGATGCCGGTTAACAACACGTAGCAAAATAAGGCGGAAGCTCTATCGCGGGCGAACTCCCGTCAAGAGTTAGAAAACATGTGTTTTGAGAAGTTTAAGCATTGGTTATAGCGCTATTACTCCATATACTCATAATTAATGACTACAAATACATAATTGATACTTCATAGTTTGGGGTGCTTGTGAGAACTCTACTCGTTTGCTGCATGTTTGCCTTCCCCATCGCTGCGCTAGCGGGAGCTATAGTTGAAGTTCGCACTTCTCTTGGTGTGTTTTATATAGAACTCGATGAGCGCGCTGCACCAATTTCTTCTGAAAACTTTCTTAAATATGTAACGCAGGGCCGCTACGACAATACGTTTGTTTACGGCGCAGCTGATTCGTCATTTGTAAGAGGTGGCGGTTACACATTCTCAAGCTGCCCAGACGGGGTCCAGCGAATTATTGAAGAGCCACCAATAGCCTTTGAGCAAACAAATTTGAGCAATAACAGTGGCTCAGTCTCAATGGTTCAATCCAGTACGTCCGGCAACTCAGCGACAAGCGATTGGATTATTAATCTAGACGACAATGTAGGGTTTGATGACGCGAGTACAGGATATACAGTTTTTGGCGAGGTGGTTGGCAATGGTTTAGAGGTAGTGTGGGCAATAGCGTTGGCCAATCCTGCTCAGTATTCCGATCCTTTGGATAGTATGGGTGCTGATTTTTTTGCAGAATCAGTGAATTGCCAAACACCTGAGCGAAGCAATCACATTTCGATAGCTATGACATTAGTGAATGGCGATGGAGATATGCCTACTGGGAGCTACGTTAGCGCTGACAATGAGCTACAGATCAATATCTTACTGGATGGTGGCCGTTACATTCAGATGCCTTTTGACGTAGTTTTGCATGAGGACGGGGAGGTCACAATTACCGCAAAACCAGATGAAATAACTGAGCTTGAGAAACCGATGCCGAACATGGCGAGCTATAACGATTCAACTGGCGTCTTGGCTCTTCAGTCGCTCGAAATTGATGGCGTCGTTTTATTCGAAAATGTGAGTTTTCTTAGAACTGAAGTCAACAGCAATACTTTCGAGTTGGTTTCATTTGAGGAAATATAAACAACAAAGCCTGGGGAGAGTATGAAATAGCGTGGCATTAGGGGATTTTCCATTGGCTCAAGTCTTAGCCCGGGCTAGTAATTACGATCTGTTCGACCAAGCATCAACGCGGCATCAGCATGCAGATGTGCGGCTTCTCAGGAGGCTCTTTCTATCTTGACTGACAATAAAGAGAACAACGCCGGCCAGCTTTCGCAGATAAAAGGCTCTAAACTGACTGTCGTGCTGCTCGTTGGGCTCGCTTTGGTAACAGCAATAGCTTACAGCCCAGGCATGAGTGGTGGATTTATCCTCGACGATTTTCCGAATCTCGCTCTGCTGTCCTTACTTCCCGAAAATGGTTCGCTGATCCAGGTTATTAATCTGTCTACTAACGGCATCGCTAGTGATCTGGGCAGACCGCTATCAATGTTTAGTTTCCTGCTGCAGGCAGGATCATGGCCTGAGGATCCTTTTTCATTCAAAGTGGTCAACCTGGGCATCCATATTATCAATGGTGGGCTGCTGTTACTTCTATTCAAGCAGTTGGGGCGAGCTGCTCCTGCCTTTAAACTGGGACCGCTGGCGCTAGCTAGCCTGGCAGCCTTGTGGTTGCTGCACCCCATTCATATCTCAAGTGTTCTCTATGTTGTGCAGAGGATGAACTTACTCTCGTCCATGGCGGTGTTATCAGGTTTGCTGACCTATTTATGGAGCCGGCACCGATATATGGAATCCGGCAAAAACGTTCACTTGATAGTAATGGTTTGCGCGCCGGTGGTCTTTGCGATTATCGGCGTATTGTGCAAAGAAAATGGCGTCTTGTTGTATCTCTATTTGTTAGCACTAGAGGTGACCTTGTTAAATCAGGTGGTTAACCCGAAAAGGATGCTTAGAGCCAGAGCGCTTGCTGTGTTCATCCCCCTTGCCCTTGGTGCGTTAGGCTTTCTGTTCTATCTGCCTGACGCCCTCAGCGGTTATGCTCAAAAACCTTTTTCTATTGGTGAACGAACTCTGACCCAATTTCCTGTATTGGTTACTTATTTAAGAAACATTTTGTTTCCTCTTCCACAGGGTTTTGGCCTGTTCCACGATAGTTTTCCGATTTACAGCTCTCCATTTGCCGCGCCAGTGTGGGCTTCTGCGCTGTTGATCCTGCTCTCGTTGAGTGCAGCAGTCCGCTTCCGAAGCCAATACCCAGTATTCGCGTTTTGCGTCTTCTGGTTCCTCTTCGGTCATGCATTGGAATCAACTGTCTTGCCCTTGGAAATGTACTTTGAGCATCGCAATTACCTCCCTTCCATAGGAATCCTGTTTGGAATAGTGGTGTTGCTGAAACAAGTCGGAAAATCATTTACAGATAACAGAAGGCGGGTCGCTCAAGCTGGAAGCGCAGGCATGGTTTCTCTTCTTTGCATCGTGACAAGCATTGAATCCAGCGTTTGGGGAGACTCTCTGGAGCAAGCCTATGTTGAGTTGGAACGGCGCCCCACTTCCTATCGGGCACAAACTCATCTGGTACAAAGCCTGAGCAACTCGGGAAACTCAGATGCAGCATATGAAATGCATCAGCGCCTCATTAATACCGGTGCCGCAAGCATTGGAGATTATATCCGCTGGTTGGAATTCGGCTGTATATTAGGAGAGATTCAATTACCCACTGACGATGTGCTTACCTCGATCGCTTCTGATTCCGTAATGGATTACTCGGTCATAGGCCAGCTCAACAGGCTCCTCCCTGCAACACTAAACGGTGCTTGTCCTGCGCAGCTACTTTCAAAAATCGTAGTAGTTCTGGATTCTCTACTGACGAACGAACAATTCGAAGTTGCTTGGCCCGATTTACTGTACGCGCGCGCATCGGTTCATTACTTTGAAGGTGAACGCTCTGCGGCGGCTGACTCGGCGGCCAGCTCTTTTTCCCGGCGCCCCGACATCAGCGTGGGGCTGACCTACCTTGATTGGCTGGTCGAATTGGAGCGCCTGGACGACGCGAGAGAATTTTTAACAAGTTTTGAATCAAGGTTTCGAATCGAGATACAAACACGAGGGGGTTTGACGGATCGTTTGGCCCAGATCAGGTCGCAGCTCGAGGGCGAATAGACCAAGTTTTTGAGTGGAGCCTGTATTGGATTGATCAGAGAGATACTATCTGGGTCAGGTCTATGCAGTCGGGATCCGGAGTAGGCTGGCAACCGCTGACTGAGCGGATAGTAGTCGCCAAGGAACTATTGGCTATGATCTAACTAAAGGGGGTAGAGCATTAATACAGCCATGTATTTTTACTCCGATCTCCTTTTTGTGCGGCTTCGGCTTAGGGGAATTACCCCAGCGCCATGGTTTCGTCGTTCACCGTTAGAATTCTTTCCTATTACCGGCAAGGGCCGGCCCAAAAAGGGGCATTGGAAATTCAGCCAGCTACAGCATGGAACCAAGGGATTTATCCCAAATTAAGGCCACTCTGACATTTTTCACCCCTGTGCAAGTTTTCTCGCATTGTATGTCTTGGCTTGCGCCCCTATACTTCTGCATATGCTATTCATGGGAAATTTGTGGGCCTTGAATCTGGCAAGTTTGCAACTCCCTTGTGATGGCGTAAAGGCGAAGTTAAATACAGCCTAAAACTATATCAAGGGAGAAAGTATGAGCAGTAATTTTCCTGGTAAGCGGCATGGTTTGTCGCTTGCCATAATCCTCGCTACCACCGGGCTAACCGCCCAGGTCCAGGCGCAAGAAGTCGAAGAGATAGTAGTCACCGGGTCATTCATCCGTGGCACTCCAGAAGACGCGCCTTCCCCAGTAACCGTTATTGACCGCGGCTCCATTCAGGAGCAGGGTGCGTCGACGGTATGGGATTTGATCCGCAATCTGGAGGTTAACCAGGGTTCGGATGCAAACGTTGCTGGCTCTCCGGACGCCAGTCAGTTGCAGGGCACTGCTTCGGTCAACCTGCGTAACCTGGGTGGTAACTCCACGCTGACCCTGGTCAACGGCAAGCGGATGGTGCCTGCCGCCGTGGTTAGCTCCTCGGGCCAGGAATTCGTCGACCTTAACACCATTCCTTTGGTAATGACTGATCGCGTTGAAGTGCTGACCGATGGTGGTTCAGCGTTATACGGCTCCGATGCGGTGGCCGGCGTGGTCAACCTCATTATGCGCACCGATTTCGAAGGCGCCGAATTGTTCCTGGATACCCAGGGTATTGAAGAGTCCGGTGGCACCTATGAGCAGACCGTGAGCGGTATCTGGGGCACCAGCTGGGGCGATGGTGACACCCGCTTTGTAATTTCCGGTGAGTATTTCGAGCGTGATCCTGTACCTTTGGAAGATGCACAGTACTTCGATCCCGCACGCACTATCAATACAGGTAATGTCGGAAGCTTCGATATTAGCTCTCCATTGGGTGCTGGCTTTAATCCGCTATATATTGATCCGGCACTGAGTGCACAGCAAACCCAGGAACGGATAGCGCTAGGAGAATCCGTTGGCGGCACTGCTGGTGTGATCTTTTCCGACCCACTGTGTGAAAGTCTGTCGGGTAACCAAGGACAATTCTTTGTAGATAATCGATTCTCAGACCTTGGACGTCGTGAAGGAAATTGCGTTGAAAACAATTTGGCCAATCAGTTCATCGCACTTGGTCAGGAGCGTATGAGCATTGCGGGTACTTTTGAACATACTTTCAGTGATCAAGTCGAGTTCTATTCATTCTTTCAATACTCCGATGTAGAAAACATTCGTGAATGGGATGGTACCGCATTCTCAAGAAGCCTCCACTTGTGGTTGCCACCAGCGGCATTGGGCTCGCTAGCACCTTTCGTGGGTAACGCACCACTCACAGGTCTTGTTCCAAACAATCCAAATAACATTGAGAACGGCGGATTCGGAGAAGGTTATTTCGTGGGTATCGGCACCAATTCAATGCGTATAGGATGGCCACGCACTGATGACGACCTAATCACTACTAACCGCTCCTCTGCTGTCCAGCTCGGCTTCCGGGGTGAGATGGAAGGCTTAGGTTTTAATGACAGCCCGATTAGCTACGACGTGAGCTTGTCCTGGTCCGATTCGAGCATTGAGCAGGAAGTTTCGACGCTGATCCGAGACCGCACCGAGTTGGCGATCAATGGTCTCGGTGGTCCTAACTGTACGCCTAATGGTGTTGAAACAATTAACTTCCTGGCCTTGCCTCCATTTGCACCAGCGGCTGGACTGTTTGAAGAAGTATTCCCGGGGTATGTGTTAAACACCAAGGAAAGCTATTCTCTGGCGCTGACATCTAACAACCACGGACAAGACGGTTGTATGTTCTACAACCCTTTTCTGACGGCGTTAACTGATCCAAATTTAGCAAACAATCCTGAGTTAATGGATTGGATGTCGACGCGTATCAACCGTGCTGACAAGCAAAACAAGTTGATGGTTTTTGATGCGGTTTTTTCTGGTGAGATGTTTGAGATGGAAGGCGGTACTGCACAGTTCGCAGCCGGCGTTCAACGCCGCGAACGTGATGCATCTGGTATTGCGCCAGATATCAACGACAGCCTGACGGTAATCGACGGTTACGCGGATCCAACTAATTTGTTCGCTGAGCCAACTTCTTTCTACACTCGAATCACCAACAATCTGGAATGCGCGCGTTGTATCTTTAACTTTGATGATTCCCGCTCCATCAACGCGGCCTTTCTGGAACTGTCTCTGCCTTTCGTCAACAATGTTGAATCGCAGGTTGCGGTCCGCTGGGAAGATTATGGCGGTAACATCGGCAGCGATATCTCGCCGAAGGTTGCTTTGAGCTGGCGTCCCGTTGATGAGCTGTTGCTGCGAGCTTCTTACTCTCAGTCATTCCGCGCGCCTAACATCGGTGTTGTGAATCAGGCATTCGAAGCGTTTGGTGGTTCTATCATCGATCCGATCCGCAACCAGCAAGTGCGTGCAGGTCTATTGCCTGCTACCAACGAGAATGGGCTTTCCAACTCTTTCTTCACCGCGGGTCAGGGCAACCCTGATTTGGGCAATGAGACTGCCGACACTTACAACATCGGCTTCCAATGGACACCTGGTGGTGATCTGGACGGCTTGAGCATCGGTATGGACGCGTGGCGATTCGAGGTCTCTAACCGGGTACTGCCGCTGAATCCGCGTGCCGCAGTCGATCCTGAGATCGAAGTATTCAACTCTCTGGTCAACGATCCGGGCAACTACGTTCTCAACGACTCGCTGCCGCTTGATGCGCGCGGTCCTGATGGTCAGGCGATCGCTTGTGATCCTAATGCCATTGCGGCACAGTTTGGCGCGGACTCAGACGAGCGCTTGAACTGCGTGGTGAACCCCGCACTGTATCAAGTGGCTGGGCTACAGCGTGACCAGACCAGTGTTGACGCGGCTCTGATTACAATCATTGTGCCTGCGGTAAACAACGGCAACATCGATGTTCAGGGTATAGATGTGAACCTGGGCTACACTTTCAGTAACGACTGGGGTGATTTCCGTTTCGCTGTCGATTACACCCACACCGATGAGTATAGTGTGACAGACGTTCCAGGATTTGACCTCGGTCTGCAGGAAAGCGGTCGCATCGATGCGGCGGGTACCGATGGTGATTCCCCAATTGTTCGCGAAGTGCCGGACAATCGCGGCAACATCACTTTGGGCTGGAGCCGCAATAACCACGTTGTGACGATCTTCAATCGACACACAGGGTCATACGATGTACTGGGCCACAACGAGTTTGTGAACAACCCTAACGAAAATCCTGGTAATGTTGCATTCGCTCGAGCGAAAGTGGATAGCTACAACACTTGGGACATCCAGTACAGCTATACCCATGATTGGTCAAATGTCGATTGGGGTACGACTGTGTTTACAGCGGGTGTGATTGACCTGACTGACGCGGACATTCCTCTGTACCGACGTGACGAATTCGACCCAACGGTGTTCGACGCCCGGGGACGTAGGTGGTACGCTCGACTGCTGTGGCAATGGTAGTCGGTCATTAGAATGACGAAACGAAAAACGGCGATGAGCAATCATCGCCGTTTTTTTTTGATAAATGGGGACAGAGTAAAAATTTGAAACTGTATAAATACTTTGACCCTATTACCTTCGAAGGTTTACCCATTGAATCCACCCTGAGGCATACATGCCGGGCGAAAACTCACGCTTGTCCATTTGTTCGCGCGAGATTAGAAACTTTGTAGCGGACAAAACTTTCGCACGGTATTTTTGTGTTTTTGTCTTCCAATGTCTGTATGGCCCGGGCAAACATGTATGTTTGGCGGCAAGGGCGGATTCCAGCAATAGCGTTCAGACAACCAGTCACAGATACGATCGCGGTTTCGATTGGAGTTTTCGATCCCCTCAATCCATTGAAGTAATTGGGGCCTTTTTCACATTTAGGGTGAATGGATTGATTATTCTCATTGTAAAATGCGTCCCAATGGCAAGCGGCACGATCCGATTACAACTTGAGTCAATTGGTTGTTAAATCAAGAGACGTATCTCTATCCAAGCGATGCCGAATATACGCTCCATACTCCTAGAGTAATTAGCGCTACTCCCGAGAGCGCGCGCATAGCCTCTTCACTAGTTTGCTCCAGCAGCCATCCTCCGCCATATATCCCTGCTGCAGCTGCGAATACTAATGCCAATGATGCCCCGACAAACACAGTAAGCCGATCAAACTCATCGCTTACCGCGATCAGCATCGCTGCTATGATTGTTCTTTCTCCGAGCGCAACAGTAAAGAAGGTAGCAAATATCAGGATTCCCGTTTTCAACTTAGCTCCAATGGGTAAAAATGATTTGTTAGTGCAATTCAAAGTTTAGTACTGTATCTCTAGGGAGCCGGTCATCTAGAGTTTGGGTTTTCCTAGTCCTTCTGTACCAAACCAAGCTGCTGTCGATGCGATTTCCATGCGATATCACCATCCACTGTCCAGAAATCTCCACTAGAAGCTTGAGGCATAGTCACGCAGTTGCATTCAACGATTAGCCTGGGCTTCTTGTTCTCTCAAAAATTTTTACGAGTTATCGTCGGATGTCGGAAGACCATACCGAATACAGCCATGATCTGTTGGTTTACTGGGGTGTGGAATTAAGTTTGTGCCAGGGATGGTTCAAAAACTCGGCTACTCCCATTGAGTAAATTCAGAATAGTTGATCCAAGTGAGCGCACGGAAATGCGATCAGATTAGAATTGGTAATAGATACCGATGCCGAGTTCGTACTGGTTTTCCCGTCCAATATCTCTCACTAGTGGACTGTCTGCCACGTCGCCTAAAAGGCGTTCGTAACTCGCCTCGCCACGCATAAACCAGCGCTCAGAGAACTGATGATCGATGGACATCGACCAGCCTGCTGATTTTAGGCCGCCTCCTGGCGTATAAGGACGAAAACCTGTATTGAGAGAGTCTTGCAAAGAAATCCCGAAATCGGTGCGTTGGTTGTCTTTGTCCGACCCACTTAAATCGATAGAAAACTGCAGGAATGTTTGCTCTGTAGGGCGCCATGTGTAGCCACCCCCTAGAAACCACACTGTACCCTTGTCACCAGTGGCTGGAGCTATAGAGGCGCCAAAATTCCATTGGCCCAGAAAATAGGTTGCTTCAACCTCGAGCTCCAACTCTTTATCCTGGTTTTGCAGGCCGACTAGTCGGTCATCGTCATCAATCTCTCGGGTATCTTCCTGTTCCAGATTCAGAAACAGACCTATTTTCTGACCAATTCGAGTACTGAAACCGACGCCTTCGGGAGTAAGAAACAGGTTTCCCCAATCTGCCCGGTAGTTGGTTACAAGAAACGGATCCAGTTCCGTTTCTTGTTTACTGCTACCCTGGTAGGTCGGCTCTGACTCCAGACCGATCCCCAATCGAACGTCCCATGGCGAGTCAAGCACAGTGGCAGCACTGTTGCGATAATTGAAGTCGAAATCCAGATATTCTGGCCAGGCGGGTTGAGCTACCGCGTAATTCAGATTTAACACCAGCGAAACGAACAAACTACTCGCAAATCTCATAACAGCTCTCACATTTAAAGGAAAGCGGGATAATAAGAGTGATTCCGAGGTCTATTTCCTTATATTTCTTGAATAACGCAGTTTCTTCTTAAAGTGCGCTCCAGGCTTCTTGAATTACATAGTCCAGCTTTGAACTATGACCGGTTATTAAGACTGGTCCTATTGATCGGTTTGCTCGGCACTCTTACACAAGTTCAGCCGGACCCGGCTGCCGCTGGATTTGAACAACAAGTTGTCATCTGGTTTGGCCGGTTTTCATTTTTATTTCTTGTTCTGCTGTTGTCCGAGAGTCTGAGTCTACGGATGCTTGCAGAAAGACAGTCAGCGGTGGTCTCCACTATTCTGATGCCAACCCTGTTTGCTTTGCTCCCGATGACTGTGCTTGAGATGATTGTTGAAAGTCTTGTTCAGCAACCTGAAGTTTTTGACGACAGTGACGTAGGCGGGATCGGGCTACAGTTCGTGAGCGAGTACGGTACGCTACTGAGTATTGTACTGCCGTTGAATCTTTTTCTCTGGATTGTGATTGAAAGAGTCGGTTTCCAAGAAACCACTTCGCAAACACAATCACTAACTCCAAATTTTTTAAAGAAGTTAGTTAACTGCACTATGGGTGATGTAATCGCTATCGAGGCGGATGAGCATTACATAAGAGTTCACAGTCTTCGCGGTGAAGAGCTTATCTACTATCGATTCGGAGATGCCATAAATGAGCTGGCTGGTTTCGATGGATTTCAGGCCCATCGTTCATGGTGGGTTGCGCGGTCAGCAATCAAACGGTTGTTAAAGGAAGGTCGTCGCAAAAAACTGGAATTGAACAATGGCTTGATCGTTCCGGTGAGCAGAAGCGGAGAAAAAGCACTGCATCCTGAGCCAAGCAATTGTCCCCTCTCTAATTAGTACTATACTGCTCTACACGCTGCTTGATGTGTTGTTGGGGCGGGTCAGGTTGACCCGCTCCGAAGGCGTGCGCTCCCAATAGCAGAAATTAGGCATTGATCGCCCGGGCTGGGTGGGGAGGGGTTAATAAATGGGGTCAGAGTAAATACAGCACTTTATAAATACTTTGACTCCATTTATTCAGAGCTCACATCACGCATCTAAACCCCATCCCGCTTTACGGACCAGGGCTAGTATTTTTGAGTCATGCTTACTAGCTGGCTCAGCTTCGTTAGTCTGATCCTCCTGATCCCGCAACAGTGCGAGCTTCGCGTTCTTTGCGCTCAGCCAGCATTCGCTGGTAACCATCTTCATCCAGATGAGTGACCGCAATCCAGGCGTGAGACATTTCGTCGGTAGTGCGTTGACCCGCACCTACCCACTGATCCGGATCCGGGTTGTGGGGGTTATCCGCCGTGTTGTCGTACCAGGCAGTCAGGATGATAGTCGCTCCAGCAGGTAGCAGAGGCTGGAAACCATCCTCATAAGTGTGGCTGTGGTTCCAACCCGCATTCCAGTTGGAAGCCATGCTCACCAACTCACGCCGTCCAGTTTCTGGATAGAAAACCTCCATGGACATGGCTACACCCCGCAGATGCAAGTGAGGCTGCCAGCTGTCCAGACGAACGGGATGATCAAAGGAGTGGAATCCCTGAGTCATCAGCTTGCCGTGAGGTTCAATCAGGTAGTCACCGCGACCATCGAGGAAATACAGGCTCAAATCCTGGGCGTAGGTTTCTTCCTCGTCGAAGCCCTCTTCTTCGTCGTGGAACCAGATGCCTACTGAAACCTGATCATTCGGTACCGCGTTACCGTCGGGGTAGTAGTGGATGCTCCAGCTGATCATGGAGTCCTTCGGTATCTTGCGGCAGGCGCCGTCCGGTATTTTTTCACCGAGTTTGCCAAAGGCAAATTCGGACAGCATGCTGGTCTGCCGCCATTCACCGTTTTCGTCCTGGGTCATGAACATGGAATTGGCATGGTGCGTCGCGCCATGGCCTTCCGCTGATGGCAGGGTTTCAATTGCCTTGATGCAGCGATCCTCAGTGATTCCGGTTGGAACCTGGGGTTCCCACCACAGGTCCTGACCATTGGCCGGCACATCCCAGGGAGTGGACATAATCACGTGATCCGGTGGACCCAACTCGTCGCCAAGGCGCCATTGACCTTTTTGCGGGTACTGTCTTGGCGTTGGCAAGTCCTCTGGATTTCCCATTGGTGAACCCGCGTTGACCCAGGCAACGACGGTGTCGATATCTTCCTGGGGCATGCGCCAGTCATTCTTCAGTTCCTGGATGCCCTTGTCCGAGTCGTATTGATAAGGCGGCATCTCACGGTTGGCTACCTTCAATGAGATTAACGGTGCCCAGGGGCGCACTTCTTCATAAGAGGTAAAGGACATTGGTCCAATCTGCCCAGGCTGATGACAGCTCTGGCAGTTGTCCTGGATGATTCGCGACACTTCATTCGCATAGGTAGGGTGATCAGCCTGATCCTGGGCTCCAGCGAGCACAGGTACCAGTGCCATCGCTGAAACAAGCCCTGCCGCTTTATATATCTTCATTCTACTCTCCGTATCTCTTCTGCCTGATTCAGGCAGTATTCCACTGGTCTGTGTACAACTACCCGCATGCTAGTTTATGCAGGTGGATACGCCCCTTATTGATGTAAATCAGTAAACGGGATTTGACGGCCCATCTTGCTGAGGTGCTCAACTCTCAGGATGAGGGTATCTGAGGATTGCAAATGAGCTGGGGCGTTGAACCGTAATGCCCACGCCGCTTGTGTGGTTTTCAGGCAAGCTGAATTATTGGTATAAACGTGCTTTTTGGCTGGCGCAGGCAGAAATATCAGGAGTCCCGAATGAAGATTGGTGCACCCAAAGAAACCGCAAATGGTGAGGCGCGCGTGGCATTGACACCCGAGAGCGCCGAGCGACTGCAGAAATTGGGTTATGAATGCCTGGTTGAATCCGGTGCCGGGGCGGCAGCCTCGATCAACGACTCTGCCTATGAGGCGGCAGGGGTAAGGCTTGTAAGCTCAGCCACCGAGCTGTGGAGCGAAGCCGATGTGGTCGTCAAAGTGCGCGAGCCCTCGGTGGATGAAATCGAGGCGGCGCCGCAAGGCAAAACGGTGATTAGTTTTATTTGGCCGGCGGCCAATGAAGATCTGCTGGAAAAAATGAAAGCCAAGCAGATGACCGTGCTGGCCATGGATATGGTGCCTCGCATCAGTCGCGCTCAAAAGATGGATGCGCTTTCGTCCATGGCCAATATTGCCGGCTACCGTGCGGTGGTCGAGGCGGGCAATAACTTCGGTCGTTTCTTCATGGGTCAGATGACAGCAGCCGGCAAGGTGTCACCAGCTAAAGTGTTGGTAGTGGGAGCAGGAGTTGCGGGTCTTGCGGCAATTGGCACGTCAGTTTCTCTTGGTGCCATTACCATGGCCTTCGACGTGCGCCCGGAAGTATCGGAACAGATCGAGTCCATGGGGGCCGAGTTTGTCTTTCTGGATTTTGAAGAGGAACAAACTGACGGCGCTGAAACTGGTGGTTACGCGGCTCCATCCAGTCCCGAGTTTCGCGAGAAACAACTGGAAAAATTTCGCGAACTGGCGCCGGAGGTAGATATCGTTATCACCACGGCGCTCATTCCTAACCGCCCCGCACCTGAACTGTGGACAGAAGACATGGTTGCAGCCATGAAACCTGGTTCGGTGATTGTGGACCTGGCAGCAGAGCGGGGAGGTAACTGTACCCTCACTAAGGCCGATGAAAAGCTGGTTACTGACAATGGTGTCACTATTGTTGGGTATACAGATTTTCCCAGCCGAATGGCCACACAGTCTTCCAATCTCTATGCCACTAACATTCGTCATATGATGGATGATCTGACCCCAGATAAGGATGGTGTGCCGGTGATCGATATGGAAGACGATGTGATTAGAGGTGCCTTGGTTACTCATCAGGGCGAGCTCACTTGGCCGCCACCACCGCCCAAGATAAAAGCTATTGCCGCCGCCGCTCCGCAAAAGAAAGAAGTGGAAGAGACTGCTGAGGAAAAAGCAGCGCGCGAACTGGCGGAAATGAGACAGTCGTTGAATCGTACTGGTTGGTTACTGGGTATAGGTGGTGTGGTCTGCCTGACGCTCGGCGCAATAGCACCGCCTAGTTTTATGCAGCACTTTATCGTTTTTGTGCTCTCAGTCTTTATCGGCTTTTACGTCATCTGGGGCGTGGCGCATTCGCTGCACACACCTTTAATGGCGATTACCAATGCCATCTCATCGATCATCATTGTGGGTGCTTTATTGCAGATCGTTTCCGGCAATTCCACCGTGGTGTGGCTAGCTGCGGCTTCAGTGCTGATGGCTTCGGTGAATATCTTTGGCGGGTTTCTGGTTACGCGTCGCATGCTGGCGATGTTTCAGCGGAGTTAAGCGATGCATACGAACGAAGGACTCATTACCGCAGCCTACGTAGTGGCTGCCGTACTCTTCATCCTGGCACTGGGTGGTTTATCCAATCAGGAAAAAGCCAAGCGTGCCATTTGGTATGGCATCGTAGGCATGACGTTGGCGGTAGCTGCAACGATCATTACCGCTGGCGGCCAGTCAGACTTAATCGCTCTCATGGTGGTTATTGGTGGCATAGGCGGCTGGTTTGTTGCCAACCGTGTGCAGATGACCCAGATGCCCGAACTGGTTGCCGGCTTCCATAGCCTAGTGGGACTGGCAGCAGTATTCATCGGCATCAACGCAGACCTGGAAATGGGATCGGCACTGGCTGCCAGAGAGGCTGGTACCGTTGATCAGCTGGCTGGTTTCGCTGCCACCATTGCCAGCAAGACTGATGTCGAACTCAGCATTCTCAAGGTGGAGTTGTTTCTAGGCATCTTGATTGGGGCCATCACATTCACCGGCTCAATCATAGCCTATGGCAAATTGGCAGGAAAACTCAGTTCGGCCGCGTTGACCTTGCCGGGACGCCATGCCCTCAACCTCGGCGCATTAATCGCCTGCTTCGTTCTCGGCTATCTGTACCTTGAAGGCGCAGGTCTTTGGACAATGATTGCAGTTGCGGTGATTTCGGGGCTTATTGGTTGTCATCTTATTCTCGCCATTGGCGGTGCCGACATGCCGGTGGTGGTGTCAATGCTGAACTCCTACTCCGGTTGGGCAGCGGCCGCAATCGGTTTCACGCTGGGCAACGACCTGTTAATTGTGACTGGTGCGCTAGTAGGCTCATCCGGTGCTATCCTTTCTTACATCATGTGTGTAGGCATGAACCGCTCGTTCATCTCGGTGATTTTAGGCGGCTGGGGTGGTGAAACTCAGTCTGCTGCCGCAGTTGAAGGAGAGATGATAGAAGCGAAAGCCGATGCAGTAGCTCAGGCAGTGCAAGACGCCGACAGTATAATCATCGTGCCGGGTTACGGTATGGCTGTAGCACAGGCGCAGGGTTCGGTTTCAGAACTTACCAAGCGATTGCGCTCCCAGGGCAAGACAGTTCGATTTGCTATCCACCCCGTTGCAGGTCGACTGCCAGGGCATATGAATGTGCTGTTGGCAGAAGCGAAAGTCCCTTATGACATCGTGCTGGAAATGGAAGAAATCAACGACGATTTTCCCGAGACCGATGTGGTCATCATTATTGGCGCCAACGACATCGTTAACCCGGCTGCTCAGGATGACCCGGGTAGCCCAATTGCAGGCATGCCAGTTCTGGAAGTCTGGAAGTCACGTCACGTTTTCGTTTGTAAGCGCGGCCGTGGTACGGGGTATTCGGGTATTGAGAATCCGCTGTTCTTTAAAGATAACACTCGCATGTTCTATGGGGATGCCAAGGTGTCGATGGATGATCTTTTGCGAGAGCTGGATTGATCTATTGAGGCCTTACAGAGCCTTTCTAATTTCGTCTCGCTTTGCGTGGTATGGGCTCCCACTGGTTTTAAGCGCGCACCAAAACAAGTTAGCCTGTTTTCTATAGATACTAGGAATATATGACGCGAGACTGGTCTGGGCGCGCAGTGCGAATAGTTGTTCTGACGTAAAGCTACGGCTCCTCTTAAAATGGAATAAAAACTACTGGATTCCTGTTAAACCTTTTAGGGGTGCTGATAACTTCGCAACGTAAGTAATCCATTAAGTTCCAAAGTAACTAGTGTTCCTTCCTGAATTGAAATGCTGCGAGAACGAGGTACATGTATTCGTTTCTTGTTCATCCGCTTTTCAGAGAACTAATCGAAAACTGAGAATAGGGTGATGTCACTAATGTTAGGACTGCAGATTGTATCTAGAGAAACTGCTCCAACCCTACAGTTTCACCATTCACCGTCAGTTCAGCATCGTTAAGACTCGCGTCCATCAGGATGCGGCCGCCGTCAATACGGAGATAACCTTGTTGCACATAAGGATCGACCATATCGGCCAAGGGTGAACGCATGATGGCCGCCTCATCCAGCGACACAGTCAAATCAAAACCAAATACTTCAAGAATCTGTATTGCCTCAATGCTATCCAGATCAGTGACGTCTGGCATTCCGCGCCAATCGATGCGCAACTCAATGCTATGGTCACCCTCGAAGGCGTTCGCCTCAACCAGGTTGTTGAAAACCAGACTGTTCTGAACAGCGATCATGACCATTTCTTCGGCATACTCTTCAACTGGATTGGTGCCGGCAGAAGGATTGTTGTTAATCGCATTCTGAATCTCTGCGATCATGCCGTAGTAACTACGAATCAAGTCGCTACGCAACTCATTGAATTCCATCGTCCAATTCAATGAAGCCACAGGAATGTCGGCCTCGATGTTGGCGATGCGAAAACCCTGACGAATGTCGATCTGCTGCGGCCCAGCGGGTGAGGGCGCTACCTGCGAATCGGCGCTGATGTTGCGGACATTGAAGGCATAGGGGGCTTGGCTGCTGATCGCTGGGATCGCCATCATTGCCATGCTCGGCGCCAGCAGGTCATTCATCTGTTGGGTCGTGCTTTGCAGATCGAGGCCGGCAATGGTTAATCCCATCTGGGTTGTTGGTTGTGCTGCATGCAGCTCGCCCATGTTGAATTGCAACTCGGCCGACAGGTCCGGGTTGGCTTGCACGCTGCCATTCAAACCAGCGAAAGACACCTGCGCATTGGCATCGCTGTAATTAAAGGGGTCCATGCTAAGAGTGAGGCGCAGCGACTGATCCAGATCGGCAAACATGTCGATGCGTACGTCTGGAAGTTCGACTGACAATTCGGTCATGGCCTGGGTGAACTCGGCGCTGTTAAAAGATGGCACGATTTCGGCATAAGCCAGACCCAAGCGCGTACCATCGGGAGTAAATAATAGTGGCCCATGGGAGATGTCGAACAACAATTTCACGGCCAGGTTTTCCTGGTCTGCCAGAGCAAGGTATCGAATATCTAATTCGCCTTCGCTACTGAACCAGCCGCTGTCGAAGCGAGTCTCGGTAATCTGCAACTGGCTGCGGGTTTCAGGGGGCAGCAGTTCCAACACACCATTCATGGTGGCTTCCCGAACACCGCTACCGATTACCTTCGGTGCAGCAACTGTAGCCGCCAACAGTACTGCGGTGACTCCCAGCGCTCCGTATAAAACTGGTTTTTTCATGACTGTTAGTTCCCTATCAGGGTAATGGTCCCGGCCTCGTAGGCCGCGCGGCAGTCGTTGGCATCTCTGGCGATGTCCTCATCGAAGCTGACGACAGCCATTCCATCACCCTCGAAGCGAGGGTCATCGCATTCGCCGTCGTTAGCATAGGCGCTGTTGTTGTCACCGAAATCGATTGCGGCGTTGGCTGGTGATCGGGTTGGGGCGGGTCTGAAACTGGTAGTGCTGGGTATGCTATTGCGGCTGCGATTGTCGGGATTGAGGAGATCGCCATACACTGTGCCACTGGCAAAGAGGGAGCCGTCTTCCTGCAAGGCGCCATTGATGTCGCCACGCGGCGTGTCGCCGGTATAAGTTTCCGGCGGTTCAGCAGCAGGTTGATTGTTCTGGGTGCTGGCGGACGTGGCTGAAGGTCGGGAAGGGGAAGCATTTGCTCCTCCTGCTAGCGTTATCTGCCCAGATTCAAACAGACTTCGGCAGTCGTTGGCGTCGTGCATGCGACTGGTTTCGGAGCTGGCGAACGCTGCCCCAGATCCCTCGAAGCGAGGGTCGTCGCATTCGCCATCATCGGCAAATACACTTGTGTTGTCGCCGAAATTGATGTCGCTGCTATCCACCACAATGTCAGCATCAGCACTGTTTGGATCGATGTACGTCAATAAACCTTCCAGGTACAGGCCGCTGCAGTCACTGGCATCGGTAAACGCTGCGTCATCGAAGGCGAAGTCGGCCGCGCCGGGTCCTTCAAAGCGGGGGTCATCGCACTCGCCATCATCGGAGAACGGGCCGCTGTTGTCACCGAAATCGATGCCAGTAAGCGCGATCATGGTGGCGCGGTCGTACTCTGGTGCACTGCTTCCTGCAGTGCCTCCTAAATTAAAAGGTAGGGGCAAAGCGCCAGCGTCGTCGCCGGGAATTGCCTGAAAGGCTTGCACCAATGCCAAAAATACTTCTCCGAAAGGTCCCGCATCTGGTATCGCAATCGGATTGGTTGCAGGAATGTCTCCGCCGAATAGATCCGCATCACCACCCAGCAGATCCATGTTCATGTTGCCGCTCAGATTCATTTCTTCGGGCTCAGCCAGGCTGATCATGCCGGCCTCAAACTGGGTGCGACAGTCTGTAGCGTCCTTGAACAAGTGTTCGGTGCCGGAGGCGAAAGCTGCGCCTGGGCCCTGGAATCGCGGGTCGTCGCATTCACCATCATTAGCAAAACCGCTGCTGTCGTCACCGAAAACGATATCGCCGTTGAGGTCGAAACTCGCCGCGTAAATTGAATCTTCCAGGCCAATGGAAATAGATGCCCATTCGGTTTCATCAACCTCAGTAATGGCCAACATAGTGGCGACCGATTCAGCGCCGCTCTCATAGGCACCAACCCAAATTTGATAGTCGCCCGACAGTGGGTCGCTGAATTGGATGCCGGAATTGGTGCCGCTTAGGTAGGCGCTATCGTCATTGCAGTGCCAGCTCCCTGCCGGATCGTTGATGGCCATGGTTATGTCCAGGTCCGAAAGGGCAAACACGCCCAGCGAGTTCTCACCGGCCTGGTAGTTCAGAACGAAATCTGGCTGCGCAAAGCGTATATAGCCATAACACTCATCACCCAGTTCCCAGGACTCGTCTTCGCCGCCTGGCGATACTTCTGCTGTGTAAGGGGATGATGTAAAACCCGCTTCGAGACTGATTGATCCGAACAGCGGCTCCGCGTCCAGATTCTGTGCCCAGACGCTGTTAGCGGACTGCAGCATCATTAGGCTGGTCAGGGCCAGAGCGAGCAGTTTCAGTGGAGCGCCTGGCGAGTGGCTGCAGGGATTGAGCACATCGAGCACAAGGGGGGTAGGGTATCTGTGCATAAGAAATCCATCGGGATTCCCGAACTTTTAGTATGTTAGCGGCATGATATCGCTTAAGTATATTAGCGCTTGTCCAGATTTCAGGGACAAGCGAATGCTGAAAACGCCAACCAGTTCGCAAAATGTCGGGTTTTATTGAAAGTAGTGAAAGCTGTTTCCGTTCAATTTCCGCCGATACACGGAGTGGTCGTGCCCAGTTGAACCAGACAAGGGATTTCCTGACCTGAGCAACTCTCTAAGTCAGTTTTTTGATACAGTGGATGGTCACAACTCAATCATAGGGAGCGATCGAATGCGACGTCTCATTCTTCTCTTAAAATCTCCAACTCAGATTGTATGGGCTTGTCTTTCCGTTGTACTTCTATTGGGTTGTCAGCCAGATACTTCATCGAACTCGGCGCAGGCAGATTTAAGTACCGCATCGGACGCCGGGATCAAATTTAATATTAGTGTCGCTGACAATTTTGCTGACTTCGCAGAAGACGGACGTCTGCTGCTAATGCTATCTACATCGGACAGTGCTGAACCACGTTTTCAAATCAGTAATTCAGCAGATACTCAATTGATCTTCGGTCGCAATGTGGAGGGTTGGGAACAAGGCGAGAACGTGACTATTGATAGCAGCCATCTTGGCTATCCATTGGACAGCTTAAGCGACGTGCCTCCAGGCACCTATTATGTGCAAGCACTTTTGAATCGTTATAAGGATTTTCATCTTAGCAACGGCAAGGTTGTTAGCCTGCCGCCAGATCGGGGTGAAGGTCAACGTTGGAATCGCAAGCCAGGCAACCTTTACTCGCTTCCGGTAGAGCTCGAGATTGGATCGAGCGCTGCCAATCAATATGACTTGGCGCTTGATCAGCAAATCCCTGAAATCGAGCCTCCTGCGGACACTGAGTTTATCAAGCACATCACCATGCGTAGTGAGTTGCTGTCTGAGTTTTGGGGCGAGGATGTCATGCTCGGCGCCCATGTGTTACTGCCCGCTGGTTTCGATGAGCACCCGGAGGCGCGCTATCCCTTGATGGTTTTTCATGGTCATTTCCCATCGGATTTTGGCGGCTTTCGCACAGAACCGCCTGATCCCAATGTGGAACCTGTCTACAGCGCCAGATTTGATATTGAAGGTTATAACCTGATTGAGCAGCAGGAAGCCTATGCGCTTTATCAAACCTGGATCAGCGAAGACTTTCCAAGATTTATCGTGATAGAGATTCAGCATCCAACGCCGTATTACGATGATTCATACGCGGTAAATTCAGCTAGCCAGGGCCCCTATGGTGATGCCCTGACTTACGAATTGATTCCCTATATTGAAGAGCGGTTTCGTGGAATTGGTGAAGGGTGGGCGCGTTTCACCTATGGCGGATCGACCGGTGGCTGGGAAGCCATGGCTGTGCAAGTGTTCTATCCTGACGAATACAACGGGGCCTTTATAGCATGTCCGGACCCCATCGATTTTCGTGCCTACCAAACAACTAATATCTACGAAGATTTAAACGCCTACTTTTACGACAGCGAATTCAAAACACTGCCGCGGCCAGGGTCACGGGATTATTTAGGCAATGTTCGCTCCAGTATGCAATATGACAATCGACTGGAGCTGGTATTGGGAGACAAAAGTCGTTCTGGCCAACAATACGATATTTGGGAAGCTACATACTCACCGATGGGCGATGACGGTTATCCGGTTCGCTTATGGAATAAACTTACTGGTGAGATCGATCATGAGGTCGCCGAGTACTGGCGGGAAAATTACGATCTAAGCTACATACTGCAAAGGGATTGGGAAACACTCGGCCCCAAACTTGAAGGCAAGCTGCACATCTACACCGGCGACATGGATAACTACTATTTAAACAATGCCGTGTATTTGACTGAGCAGTTCCTCGAAAGTACCACCGATCCCTACTATGGTGGAGTAGTCGACTACGGTGATCGAGCTGAACACTGCTGGAATGGTGATCATGACAATGGCAATGGCATTTCGCGCCTGCGCTATAACACGATGTATGTGCCTCGTATTCTGGAACGAATAAATGATTCTGCGCCTGAAGGTGCAGATTTAACTAGCTGGAGATATTGAGACTGCAAACAGGGAACACAAATAATTCAGTAGCTTAAGAATCGCGCTGTTCAGACTCCTGGCTACTTTAAAAATTTGCCAAGGATTGGTCGATTACAATTGCCCGGTGGTCATTGTCAGTCAATGACCGGTGGGCTAAAGCTAGGGACCATTTTCAGTTCCAGCGACGATAAACTGGATTTTCTTTTTTATTTTGGCGACAGCCTTGCTCGAGCAGAGGTGCGGTTTTTTGCCTGAGCACTGATGCGCACACATTGCAATGTTCGGAAATAGGTGAGTCAGAAGTCGCTTACAAAGCTTATGGCACCTGAATTCTGAGGCATACCTGCAAACTATCGATATACGCCTTAATACTTAACGCAGATTAAGTTGTTGAGTGTGAGCGCTTTCTTCCTTCCCGTTTAAGACCGTTAAACCCACAGTTTCTGAATAGAATGTGCGGAGTGTTGACGAATATCAAGTCGTAGCGCTGGGTGTATGGTATTAGAAATCAGGAGTCCTCAAAAATTTTATTGAGCGCTGTTCTGTTTGCTTAGAAGAGAAGATGAAAAGTTATCGAAACGATCCGGCGATCAAACGGCTCGAAGATGCTCTTCCGGAGTACCTGGTCCAGGGCAGTGAGGAGCCTACCGAAGAATGGATGCAGGTCGACGATTTCAACGTTCACGTAGATCATTGGCATGCGGCCAATCCCAGGGCCGTAATGGTCCTGTTGCACGGCGGCGGTGGGTGCGGGCGTTACCTGGCTCCCTATGCACGCATGGCGGTGCGTGCGGGTGCTGATGCACTAGTGCCAGACCTGCCGGGCTATGGCCTCACGGAAGTGCCGAGCAAAACCGCGCTCACATATGATGACTGGCGTACGGCGGCATCGGCGCTGGTGTCCCGGGCCGCAGAGGACGGTTTGCCGGTGGTCGTTTTTGGCGGCTCCATGGGTGGGCTGTTGGGCTATGATGCGGTGGTGAAAACACGAAAAGCGTCAGCCCTTTTGGCCACCTGCTTTTTGGATGTAAGCAAACCGGAAGTGCGACAGGTAGCAGCCCGTTGGCCGTGGGTTGGTCGGATCAGTGGTGCGGCACTTTCTATAGCACCGTGGTTAACGGATCGCATCCTGTTCCCGATGGAATATATCGGGAATGTGGCCGCTATCGCCAATGACCCGAAGGCCACCAAAGCGATCCTCGCCGACCGCCGGACCGGGGGAAATGCTATGCCGTTTAGATTTCTGCGGACCTTTCTGGAGTCGAAACCCCTGGCGGCTCCCGCAGACTTTGACGTGTGCCCGGTCATTCTCGTCCATCCTGCGGATGATCGATGGACTCATGTTGAATTCTCAAAGCTTTTCTTCGATGAGCTCACCGTGACCAAGAAATGTGTGATGCTGGACAATGCGGGACACTTCCCTATGGAGCAACCAGGCGTCGACCAGCTGGCAGACGAGTTCAAATACGCTATCGATCAGGTATCCTCATCTTAACTGGCCTTGTATAAAGAAACACGGCACCGGGTGGCTCAAAACATTGTGCCGCCCCCATAGGTCAGCTCACTTGTTTTAGAACATTCTGCGATAGAGTTATGCCTGTTGCCGGGGTCGTGTCCGGAGGCTGGATTGGCGGGATGAGGCGTTCTCACTAACTACCTGGTTAACAGACTTACTTCTCTTACCTGATGGTTAATGACTTAACCGGCTTACAAAAAACAATATAATCGATCAGAAGTCAGGTTAAACAGACGCCGAAAACAATGCAATTAGACGCAGTTGCCTACCTATTCATATCCCAGCTCCTGATCAGCTTCATGCTGTCGGTGGTCTTCCTGGTCGCCTGGTTCACTATCGAAAGGAAGCCTTACACTCTGTTGTGGTCCCTGGTGTTTGGCATAGCCGTCATCAATGGATTGATGAATGCACTGAGGGGGTACTTTCCCGATCCGTTAATCTATTGGACTATCGTCAGTGCCACTTCTCTTGGCATACAAGGCTGCGCAATCGCGGGGTTTCGTCAACGGGCAGGGCAGTTGGCGATGCCCGGATGGGTGCTTGCTTACTTCATTGCGGTTGAGCTTCTCGTCATCTGGTTCACAATGGTGCAACACCACATGGGTCTCAGAATGATGTTCGTGCCAGCCTCTGCCGCTATTGTCATGGGTATGATAGTCAACGTGCTGCTGCGTCACGAGCGAGAAAGAACCGCGACCACAGTGGCGGCATGCACAGTCTTTTTCCTCTATGGTCTGAGCCAGCTCACCTCTGCGGTCGTGGTCATGTTTCAGGGTGCTGAAAGTGATCCAGACATACTCGCGCTCTATCAGCAAATCAACTTCATCGCCCAGCCGGCCTGCTTTGCAGGTATGGGGTTGTTCACTGCTCTAATCCTGGCCGACGATTTGGCCAGACGGATGCGATCATTAGCGATGATAGATCCCTTATCCAGTCTCACGAATCGTAGAGGATTTGATGAAGATGCAGCGCGGGCTTTGTCGTACTGTCGACGCCAGCAAATACCGCTAACCGTTGTGATTGCGGACATTGATCACTTCAAGCAGGTCAACGATGAATTTGGTCATAAGACTGGTGATCATGTAATTCAGACATTCAGCAAACTTCTTACGGATGCGGTTCGAGAGGAAGATGCTGTTGCAAGAATTGGCGGTGAAGAGTTCATCTTGCTGCTCCAGGGAACTTCAACCGAAGCCGCTATAGGCGTTCTGGAGCGACTTCGTGCGGTTGTAGAAGAAACTGAGATTCAAAGCGGGAACCAAAAACTAAGCATCACCGCCAGTTTTGGAATAGCTGGTGTTAATTTGGATGCAGAGTCCATTGAGCCAGCCATGCAGTCTGCAGATGAGGCTCTGTATCGAGCTAAGGAACTGGGTCGCAACCGGGTTGAAGTTGCCAGTTGACTGTATTGCGGGATTCCATGATTCCCATCCAGAACGGGGTTTTGCAGATGATTGGTCACAGGGGATACTAATTTACAACTTTTCAACTATCGACGAAGATAAGCCCTAATCACTACTTCTAAAACCCCATAAAAAGGACCACTCATGCAGACGCGGAGATTGTTCATGAAAGAAGTTGCTTTAGGCGCCAGCGGTCTGGCGCTTGGTATTTCTGGTTCTTTCACTAAACCCCTGCAAGCTGCACCGCTGGTAGAGAGCCCGCTCAGCGGAGAAAGCCTCCCGGCCTATCTGCAACGTCTGTATGGAGACATCGATCCCACGGTCTATGCTCAATTATTGGGCGCCGCTAATCCTTTCAAGGAAGGCGACGAGATCGTAGGGGTCGCGGCGGCCAACGAAGAATCCCGTCAATACGCACGCAGCCTGTTGTCGAATACCACACTTATTGATATCGATCGCTACGCACCGCATCAGGATGCTCAATTTCGTTACCTGGAGTCCGAGCGCCAGGTATTGCCGGAGGATGCCCCGCAAACCCTGGGTGCGCTGAAAGAGTTCCTGCTTGGTGAATCAGAATCGGCAATCAAACAGCTGATGCCGGCACTTTCCAGCGACGTGATTGGCAGTGTGGTGAAGCTCATGGATAACGATGAACTCACCGCAATCGGTAGTAAGGTGTTCAATCCTTTACCTGGCAGCAATATTGGCGCCAGGGGCTATCTCGGTGCACGTGTGCAACCCAATTCACCTACCGATAATCCTGAAGATATCCGCTGGCAGGTGTTCGATGCCTTTGCCTATGGTGTGGGCGATGTCTTGCTTGGCACTAATCCAGTTTCCAGCACTGTGGAATCTGTCACCCAGATACAGCTGTGTCTGCAGGACATCCTGCAGACCTTCGGCTTGACCGATGTAATGCCCCACTGCGTGCTGTCACATATTGATGTGCAGGCAGAAGTGGAGCGGCTGAATCCCGGAAGTACTGAGATGTGGTTTCAGAGCATTGCAGGCAATACAGGTGCCAACGGTACCTTCGATCTCACGCTAGAGAAGATGCAGGAACATGCTGCTGCGCGTAAAGGCAAATACGGTCTCTATTTTGAAACCGGACAGGGAGCGGACTTCACTAATGGCCATGGCTACGGCTTCGATATGGTGCTGCATGAGTCGCGCAAGTACGGATTCGCCAGAGCACTGAGCAAGATTGTTGGTGAAAACTCCTCGCTGGGAGAAGGTCAGGCCTGGGTTCATCTCAATGACGTTGCGGGTTTCATCGGCCCGGAAGTGTTTCGCAGCAAAGAACAGCTAGTCCGATGCTGCCTCGAAGACATTGTAATGGGCAAACTCCATGGCTTGTGCCTCGGTCTGGATGTTTGCTCGACGCTACATATGGATGTCTCTCTGGATGATCTGGACTGGTGCCTGCAAGAGATAGCACCAGCGAACCCGGCTTATCTTATGGCGCTTCCCACCAAGATAGACCCAATGCTGGGCTATCTGACCACAGGCTATCAGGATCACGTACGTCTCAGGGAACAGTTCTCCTATCGTATCAATGATCCTATGCACGAATTCTTTCAGCGGCTTGAAATTATCGATACAGCGGGCAGACCTACCGATCACTTTGGCGACCCCAACTGGGTGTACCTGCAGTATCAACGATTGAAGGGCGATAGTCGCTCTGAATCGGTGATACTGGACGATGGACGGCGGCAAATTCAGGACGTTAGAGCGCGTGGCCTGTTCATAGCCGAAGGGCATGGTGACGAGTTTTTCCAACTCGATGCCGACCTGGCAAATGAAGTACAGCGCATCTACGAAGATGGCAAGCTCAGCATTTGGGCTGAACTCACAGCTGAGTTCATATCCACCGTACCTGATCGTATTCAGATCAATACTCGTTCGAGTGACCGCACAGACTATATTTTGCATCCTGAGTCAGGCGAGCGGCTGGCACTCGTTTCACAGCGGGAGCTAGAATCAATACGACAATCGCGAGACGCGGGCTACGATGCCCAGATCGTCATTTCGGACGGACTAAATGCTCACTCCATTATGGATGAGGGACACCTGTTACCTTTCCTGGAAACGCTGAGATTTGAGCTGGCAAACACAGGTTTCAACGTCGCTCCAGAAAATCTGTTGATTACATCGGGACGAGTCCGCACAGGCTATCGTATAGGTGAGATTCTGTTTGCCAATGCAGCCAGTCCCTGTACTATTCTCCACATTATCGGAGAGCGCCCCGGAACCGGCCACCATACTTTTTCTGTTTACATAACCAAAGCTGAAGGTTCAACTTGGGCTGAGACAGATCGAGTGGATCACAACATCACCAAAGTCGTCTCTGGAATCGCCAATACTGCGCTGGCTCCCAGGACAGGAGCGGCGTCAACAACTGCTCTGTTGGGAACACTCTAATTCAAAGTCGGCTATTTTGTGTCTGTGGAATTTTCGTAAACAAGCTATGATGTCTAGTCCTGCTGGGGAATAGTCAAACCAGGAATCACTCTCGACCACAATCGCCTCGTCTGGACTTAGCTCTAGCAAAGTCTCTTCGATACTGAACGATTCGATTTCGGATGTGATGTTGGCGATTTCCTCTGGAGTCAATGCGTCCAGCTGTTCGTCACTCATCAGATCTAATTCGACAGGTGTGGTGCGCGTAGAGTGAGAAATGACGTCTGTTCGCGGTTTAGGATCATAATCAGAGCGTGGAACTACTGGAGCGGCAATCGGTGCGGTGGTTAATGCTTCCTCCTTGAGCGTTCGCAAGTCCCGTCAATTTCATTGATAATTCAGTTCACATTGTCAATTGTTTTTTATTGGTAGATACCTAGATATAAAACAAACGCCCAGACTTGGAGCAACAACAATGAAAGAGAAAAAAATTACTGCTGCAGGCAAAGAACGTGTAGTCAATGTCAGACAAGACTCACCCGACTTGAGAGACAGGCCTTATGAACCAGCGCTGATACCCCTGGCTCCAGAATTAGATCATAGGGACCCTGACTTCGTGCTTGACCAGGGAAGAGAAGGGGCGTGCACTGGATTTGGAGCTGCAGCGGTAATCAACATGCTGTTAGCCAATCAAGGCAGTAACCGCCGGGTCAGCGCGCGTATGCTGTATGAGATGGCCCAGAAACATGACGAGTGGCCAGGTGAAGACTACGATGGTTCGAGCTGTCGGGGTGCTATCCGTGGTTGGAAAAATATGGGCGTGTGTAGTGATGAGCTCTGGCCATATGATGCCAATAAGCCTGGTAGTTTCAGCATTGCAAAAGCGAAAGATGCCCGATCCACTATTCTTGGTGCCTACTATCGGCTTCGTCCCAACCTTAATGATTATCATGCTGCATTAAATGAAACTGGTGCGATCTATGTTTCGGCGGGAGTGCATGACGGTTGGAACAATCCACCAAAGGGGCAGGCGGGAGAATTAGCCCAAATTCGTTTTTTTGATAGAAACACCGGCGGTCACGCGTTTGCGATTGTTGGTTATAACGAATTTGGCTTTATCGTTCAGAACTCCTGGGGCCCTCGCTGGGGATCACAAGGATTCGCATTGTGGGCTTATGAAGACTGGGCTGCCAATGTCTACGATGCATGGGTCTTCCGACTCGCCGTGTCGACCCCTAACGTTTTCGGACTGACGGCCAAATCAGATGTAACCCAGCTGGCCGAGCTTGGTAAAAAAGCCCCCAAGCGCATAGACATCGCAGGCCACTTTGCCCATTTCGATGACGGCTATCTGTTAGATCGCGGGGACTATTGGAGCAATCTGCAAGACATACAACTCACTATTGATAGAGTCGGATCATTAGCTGCAAGCAGCGAAATAGAACATTTACTCATTTATGCACATGGTGGATTGAATAGCCCGAAGGCGTCTGCTTCTCGAATTCGAGCACTGAAAGATGGCTTTTTGCGTAACGGTATCTACCCGTTTCACATAATGTATGACACTGGATTGGCAGAAGAGCTCACCGATGTCATCTTCAGGGCATTTACCCGCTCGCAGGGCATCTTCGAGCAATGGAGAGACAGGCTTGAAGACGCCTCGGACAAGATCATAGAGGGCATTGTTAAGGCACCGGGAACTGCCTTATGGAAAGAAATGAAGTTTGGTGCCTCGAGTCCTTTTGTGAATGCAAACAGCGACGGCGTGCAAGTCATAAATGGGCTGATTACCGCAGTCAACAATACATCAGTGAAGGTGCATCTTGTTGGGCATTCAACCGGTGCTATTGTGTTGGGGCATATGCTTCAAGGGATCGATCAAGTGAATGCCGCCAGTATTTCTTCCTGCTCCTTGTTGGCGCCAGCTTGTTCAACGGAATTCTACAAGTCAAAGTATGCACCGCGTATTAAGGGTAACAATGGTATCTCAAGCATAGACCAACTCGATTTATATAATCTTAATGAACAGCTGGAATTGGATGACAACGTAGCTAAAGCATATCGAAAGTCACTTCTCTATTTGGTATCCCGTGCGTTCGAACAATCAGAAAGCCCCAAGCCACTGTTGGGTATGCGAAAGTATTCGAAGAAGATTCGGAAAACTGGTCTGAAACACATCACTTCAAAAGGCACGGGGACAGTTTCAAGTAGTACTACTCACGGAGGATTTGATAACGACCTTGCCACTATGAACACCGTGCTAAAACGCATTCTCCCTGCAGAGCCTGCTGAACCATTCTTGGAGCATGAACTGGATTACTGACCTTATGCTGCTGCTAAGCTGGTGAGGAACGGGATTTGGAAATAGCTTTTTCTCCGACCACACTCTTGGTTCCAGCTATGTATCTTGTTAAGTTGTGAGTGTCTAACATTGCGAAACCCGGAGATCACCAGTGCGCAAACGATTCCAATCTGTTCGTCAATCCCGCCGGGATTTTCTTAAGAAAGCCGCTGTTTCTGCTGCCATTGCTGCCAGCCCAATCGGTGCATTGGCCCAGTTGCGTCGCGTGGATGAAATTGGGATTCAGCTTTATTCTCTACGTCAGGAGATGGCTTCGGACTTCGAAGGAACGCTAGAGCGGCTGGCAGAGATTGGTTATACAGAAATGGAATTTGCCGGTTATCACGGCAAGTCGCCGTCTGAAGTGCGCAGTATTCTGGATGGTTTTGGGCTCACCTCGCCAGCCGCTCATATACCTTACAGTGACATTCGCCAGAATCTGGAACGGGAAATTGATATTGCTGCCACCATCGGTCAACAGTACATAGTTGTGCCCTCAATTCCCTCGGATGAGCGCAGCCTGGATGATTATCGACGCCATGCCGAGACTTTAAACCTGGCAGGTGAAAAAACACGAGAGGCAGGCATTACCCTGGCCTATCACAATCATGATTTTGAGTTTGAGATCCAGGAAGGGGGGCGGATCGGATACGACATTATCACGTCCCAGACAGAGCCAGAGCTGGTCGTATTCGAGATGGATCTGTATTGGGCCGAAGAAGCTGGTTATGACGCGACTTTTTTCTTTCTCAAGTACCCGGGGCGTTATCCATTAATCCATGTGAAGGACCGCGCTTTTTCCGGGGAGATGGTCGATGTGGGTCGGGGGTATATCGACTTTGCCGAGTTGTTCAGTTACGCCAGGAAGGGTGGATTCAGACATTACATTGTCGAACACGACAATCCCGGTGATAGCTTCAATTCCATGGCCTATAGCTATGACACCGTGAGGAACCTGCGTTTCAAGTCGTCGTATGAACTGCCGTTCTAAAAGCTCCACTATCCAGAACTAAAACTCAGGAAAAACCGAAACGTCAGGGGCAGGCTGCAGAGTCTATAATTTTTATCCTGACTAGTACCTGAGTAATCAGGGCGAGGTGGATCTATGAAATTTGTTTTTGCACTATCGACTCTAATTCTGTCCGTTGCTTGCACAAGTGCAATACAGCCAAGATTCGAGCGGATGAGTGAACAAGAGCTCATTGCCTACAATAGTTCTGTATCAGTTCAGGACCAGGTCTACTGCAGAGAAGAAATTCAGGTAGGCAGCCATATCCGACAGAGAGTGTGTACCAAGGTTCGGGATATGATCAATGGTACGCCAACTACCTTAAACATCGCAGGTTCAAGCTCCAGCGTGCCAAACAACGGTCTTTAACTATACGACTCTGTTCTGAACCAATTTAATAGACTTGTCAGTTGATAATTCTTATCCTCCGTTAAAAACAAACCCCGGAGGAATATCATGTTCAGAGTCATCTTTGCGTTCGCCCTTTCCACACTCCTAATTTCCTGCCAACCCGACACACCTGTAGCTAACGCTGCTGAGGCAGATCAGCAGTATGGTGATCCGGAATACATGAATCCCAATCCTCGCGCGCCTTATTCTGAGGGTGTTCGCTATGGCGGATTGATTTTTCTTGCTGGCAAGACGGGCGGCCCTGGAGAGCGAGGTGTTCAGCCCGAAACACGGCGAACACTTGAGGCGATACAGGATGCTCTAGAACGCTTTGGATCATCCATGGACCGCGTTGTGAAATGCACTGTATTTCTGGTGGATATGGCTGAGTGGGGTGCTATGAATGAGGTTTATTCAGAATTCTTTCCGGAGAATAAACCGGCCCGCACAGCTGTTGGCATCAGTCTGGGTGGAGACACCCGCGTTGAGATCGAGTGTATTGCTGCAGCGTAAGTAAGTTTACTTGTTGCCAGTGACTAACTAAGCAGCGCGACTATCTGGTGTTTTGATGTGAGAGTGGAGTCCGCTCCACTCTCATTTTGGCTCCCACAACTCAATAGGATTGCCTTCTGGATCATAGACACGGGCGAATCTGCCATTGGGATAGTCTGCAGTGTCTACTTCTACCTCGATATCAGCATTTCGCAACTGCGCTACCATGGCATCCAGATCACTGACGCGCAGATTAATCATCCACATCTGAGAATCTCGGCCGAAGTAGTCTGTGTCCTTTGAAAACGGCGCGAATACCGTCGGTCCGGCCTCCTGAGTCCAGGGCTCTTCGTCATAGTTGTCAGGTACCAAGTCGATGCCGAGATTATTCGCATACCATTCGGCAAGCTCCCTGGGATTTTCTGACTTAAAGAAAAAACCGCCTATTCCTGTAACGCGTTCCAAAACTCATCTCCTTCTGCAGTAAGTTCGCATGTTGTGAGTTTCACTTCTAAACCAGAGCGAAACTTTTGTAGCGGCAAGAGTTCCAATTATTCCAACCACTGAAACAGTCCAATACGTTTAGGTTGTTTATCCGTACAACTTCTTATAAGTCTGCACGAAATACCGCATCTCATCCGGCTTAGCCATGCTTACCCGTGCCCAGTTGCGGAAAGGTGGAAAGGGTCTGCCGATGGCAATATTCTCTTCCCTGAATCTGGCTTGCACTTCCGCTATATCGTGTCCGGTTTCGATAAACGTGAAGTTGCCATTTGACTTCACATGGTTGATACCCGCTTCACGTAAGTAGCCTTCGACTATGTCGAGAGACTCCCGCGTTGTGCGCAGCACAAACTTCGAGTGTTCATCGTCTTTGTAACTGGCATAAGCGGCACGCATACCGATGATGTTTAGTTGGCCGGTGAGTTTGTTGTTGATCTCTGTTGCCAGGTCGGGGTGTGAGTAAGCAAATCCAACTCTCAAACCAGCGAGCCCGTGTATCTTCGAAGCAGTTCGGGTGAGAATGATATTGCGGCGGCCTTCGCGTATGAGTTCCATCATTGTGCTGTAATCAGGATTATCGACAAACTCATGATAGGCCTCATCGATGAAGACCAGGCGATCCCTGGACACCTCAAGTATGAAATCTCGCAGCGCATTTTTCTCAATAATCGAAGGGATTGGATTATTAGGATTGCAGAGGTAAACCAGTTTAGTATCGGCACGAATTGCACTGGCCATCGCATCGAGGTCTGTCTGCATGTCGTGGGTAACAGGTACCCGAATAACTTCTGTACCAGCGTTTGCTGCATATCTTGGCAGGTCTTCAAATGTCGGATCGGGCACGACAATAGAGCCCTCTTGCATACTGGCTAAGAGACCGCCCATTTTCAGCAGCTCACCGGAGCCAGAGCCAATACTTATGTGTTCGGTGCTTATATCTTGCTGCTCAGACATGAGCAACTTCATGTCATTGGTTAACCCGGAATACAGACTGGCTTCTTCTATGGCGGCATAAATGGCACGCAGGGCGACTCGAGAGGGTCCCCAGGGATTCTCGTTTGCATTCATACGAATCATGTAGTCCGGTTTGGGAATAGGCGCTTGTGCGAGAGCGCTTTTCATCAGGTTGATCGATGTGCCTGGTATGCCTTGCAACGCGTTCGCCGCCAATAATGTGGAACTACCCAACAGGAAGTTTCTTCTACTAATTCTTGATTTCACAATTGCGCACCTCATGCTTCGTCGAGCATTTCATAGTGGAGTATGGTTTCGATTGCCAGAGCTACCCGGAAGAGAGCAGAGGCTCATTCAACCAGCATTTTGAAAAGTAGCATATTGAAGGGAAATTGGTAGCTGCGATTCCCGTGCGGCCTAGCGCGCATTCGCCTGACTAATCGCGGTCAGAAACACATTCTTTGCGGTTCGCTGCAGTACTGGAATATCAGCCCATTCATCGGCAAAGCCACGTCTGCCGCCGCGTTCACTGGAAATACCAATCGCCAACGTGCCACCGGCAATGGCGACATTGAGATTCGCAGAACCCGCGTTGGACAGGTTTGGTGTGTTGCCAAGGTATTCCGATATCGCCAAAGAGTCCTGCACCAGGCTGCTTTGCAGCGCTCCCGGTATCTGGCCCGGTGGCGTCTGTGAGACCGGCTCCATCTCAAAACGAATGCCCAGGTCATCGGTTACAGACGCCAGAATTTCTCGGGTCTGTGTCTCCATGCTTTCGATATGCTCGGGATCTAGGGAGCGGATATCCAGCGAGAACCAGCCAGTTTCAGGTTTGTGATTGAACACGGCGCCACTGTTGAGAATGGCAACATTCAGTCGTGTGCGTCGGTCTTCGTAAAGTTGCGGGTCGCGAATCTGCAGGATTCTGTCTACTGCTCGTGCGATGCCCTGATTAACGTTGGGTAGTCCACCACGTAGAGTATGACCAGGCGGCCCATAGGCGTGGACGCGCCACCAGTGAATGCCAAGTGCGCCATAGCTGATACCGTTGCCTTCACCTAACACATCGACGAAGGCAATAGCTTTGTCTTTATATTCCTCATACAAGGCGCGCATGCCTTTGAGCCCGGTTTCTTCCTGGGCCACTGCCGCAAAAACGATATCGTGCTCGGGTTTGAGGTTTTGCGAGACTAGCGCACGCGCCGCTGAAATGAGGGCAATAGTAGTGAGTGAGGTATTGGTGCCAGGGCCAACTACACGATCGCCTTCTATTTGCGGGGGAGTCGCCGCAGCCCTCTGATGTTCTGCTACTGTTGCCAGATCATCCAGCGTGGCAACAAAAATGATTGCCTTGCCGGAGTTACCCGGAATTCTGCCAATCGCATTTGGACTATCGGTGACCTGAACAGCTTGCAATCCCGCCTGGCGCATCAGTTCGGCGACAGCGTTGGCTCGCTCATGTTCCTGTCCGGAAGGGGAAATAATCCCGCCGATTTGCACTAGCTGATTTGCAGTGAGTTCACGGGAGCTGTCAATCAGTGCCAGGCCCTCCTGAACTTTCGCATCATCTAAAACATCATCGAGAGGTCGTTGCGCCAATGAAGAGCTGGACAGCCCTAATAAGAACAATGCGACTAGACATTTGTATCTGATCATCACCAGTGATATCTCTTGTGAAAGCACTCTAACTTAAACCAAACAATAGCACTTTCCGATCTCTGGTGTGGACAAAACTTGAAGTGGTAGATACTTTCTCTTTGTCCCCAAATTAGTCTGATGGAGTGCGAATGAAAGTCTCAAAAGAAGACGAAATTGGTCATGTCAATCAATCCAGGCGACGGTTAATGACGACCTCTGCAGCACTAGCCGCCGCCAGTCTTGCCGGTTGTAATGTCGGTGTTGCCAGTGGATCGAATCACATTTCAGTTGCAACTTCGACTGCGGCACTTCCAGATTTCGACGCCGAACGTTGCACCGACCAGCTTGCTTCCGTGGTTGGCCCGGAACAGCAACGGTTCGCCGCCTGGAATGACACTCTTCGTACTGCTGCCGCGGGTCGCGAGTCCGCTTTTG
>JANQJM010000051.1 GCA_028281635.1 Pseudomonadales bacterium
GGGCACATTTTAGTGCACAGAGGAGTCTGTCACCCATCAGAGTGGGTTCGCCAAGGGACTTTTCCTTAAGGAACTAATAACAAGAGCTCACGGTCATCGCGCAATACCGTGATAGCGGTAAAACGACCGCTGTCCGCCACTTCCGAATTGAATTGGTCGACGTCAGCAACCTGCTGCCGATTTACTTCCACGATGACATCTCCTGCCCGCAGCCCGGCCGAAAATGCCCTACTCTGAGGTTCTACCGCAGCAACCATTATGCCTTCGGAAGCCGTCACTTCGTCTTGTGCTTGCAGATTGCGTAATCTGGCACCGCGGAATCCACCGCTTGCGGCGGGGCGAGAATCCGCCGCGGAGGCAACACCGCTCTCATCGCCGATCACTGCCTGCACAGAAAGAGATTCACCTTCACGATACAATAACAACTCAATTTCCTGATCGCGACGTAGCAGACCTACTCGATTGCGCAAGTCACGCCCGCTTTCGATTACCTCACCGTTCAGCTCCACGATGACATCAGATACCTGAATGCCAGCACGCTCAGCAGCCCCACCTTCCAGGACACTGGTCACCAGTGCGCCGGAAGCAATGTTCAGATTCAAGGCTGATTGCACATCGGGAGTCAACGATGTAATGGTTACACCCAACATGCCACGGCGAACTTCACCATCTCTTTCAAGATGGGCTGTAACCGCTGCAACCATGTCGACGGGGACCGCAAAACCAATTCCGTTGTTGCCACCATCGCCACTGATGATTGCAGAGTTGATGCCAATCAGGCGCCCTTCCATATCGACCAGTGCCCCACCAGAGTTACCGACATTGATAGCAGCATCGGTTTGAATGAAATCTTCGTAGTTGGCATTGTTTAATCCGGTCCTGCCAAGAGCACTGACGATGCCGGAAGTGACGGTTTGCCCTATACCAAAAGGATTTCCAATCGCCACCACAAAGTCGCCCACCTGTACCGAATCAATTTCTGCCAATTCGATATCTGTCAGATTGTCAGCAGCAACTTGTAGCAGAGCAACATCGGTGTTGGCATCGCTGCCTACCATTTCTGCCTCAAGCGCTCTGCCGTCGTGCAGCTGAACCGTAATACTGCTGGCGCCTTCTACAACATGGTGGTTAGTCACAATAAAGCCTTCATCAGCGTCGATGATTACGCCAGAACCTGCTCCCACCGAAAAAGGTCGGCGGTTGCGATTCTGTGACTCGGGGGTATCGGGCAAGAAGCGCCGCAACTCCTCCGGCACTCTTTCACCCTGAAAGAAGTAGCGACTGCTGGTGGGGATCGCTTTCGAAACCCGAATATTCACAACCGCTGGAGTAACTGTCTCCAGCATGGGCGCCAGCGAGGGAATTCCCCGCGCCAAAGCTTCTGCACTGACGGCAAAGCTGCTGGGAGCCCAGGCCAGTGAAACCAAAACCAAAAACCATGTCGATAGCGCGAACTTTCTGTTCATAACAACCTCCTATTAATTGCTGGCTCAGACCTACGGGGTTGCTGAGCACGATGGCAGGAAATTTAGGGCCAGGAGGCTGTAATTACCTGAAATTGCAATGAACTTTATATCCAGAAAAGCTACATAATGCCGCACCCCATATGGCGCGGGAGTTAAATTCGCTAATATTCGTCCTACAAATGCAGCCATACGATGAAATGCAGATTTTCTAGACAAATATCCACTTTTGGCTTGTTATCTGTGAAACGAAACCGCTTCTATTGGCGTCTATATAAGTATCAGTGAAACGTAATATTGCGAGCAAAGATTGATAGGGTTTTGGGGGTAATAATCGATGGAATCCGAATTCAACACAGCAACGCCTGGTCAGTTATTGGACATGCAGCAGTCATCGGAAAACACCAAGAGTGAGGAAAATATCCTCTCTAAAGACTTCTACCTCGGCGCATGGTTGGTCAAACCACAGCTGAATCAACTTCATCACCGCCAGAGCGATCTCACCCGTCACCTGGAACCGCGGCTGGCCAAATTACTCTGCTACCTGGCTGCCCATGAATCGCAGGTGATCGATCGAGAGACCTTGGTTTCGGTGCTCTGGCCCCGGGTCATCGTCAACGAAAATTCATTGACCCGAGCCGTTTCAGAGTTGCGCAAGCAGTTGAACACTAAAGATCGAAGGCTTATGTATATCGAGACCATCCCCAAGCGAGGGTATCGTCTCAGCACACCGGTAGAGCTTGTAGCGGCAAACTCAGAACCAGCGAGTGAAATTCATGCTGCAGAGAATTCGTCACCAGCCCGTTTCGAACATACTCAGTTCTTACCGCTTTATGCCCAGGCCAAACAATCGGCGGTGGCTGCTCTTTGCCTGAGCCTGGTTCTTGGCGCCTGGTTGCAATTCAATGGATCGACAGTAGAAACCCTGGCAACGAACCAATGGACTGATGAGTTGGTGATCAATGACAGGCAAGGCTTCACTGATGAGGTGATGCTAAGCAGCTCACTGGCGGCGGAGTTAGAAGTTGAAAGCATCAGCAAACCGGTGCTATCCCAGGATCAGGATCAATTCGCCTATTTTCAGTATGACCACACTGGATCCACCCTGTTCCTCGGCCAAGTGGGTGGCGAATACGAGCCAGTACCGGTATTCAATAGTGTGGACATCCTTTACAACCTGGCTTGGTCCCCTGTGGGTAATGCTCTGTTGTTTGCCAGCAAGCCACCACTCACCACAGCCTTGTTCGACAAAAACCTGGACGCAGTGTCGGCCCTGTATTCCTTCGACCTGGAATCGTTCAGATTGAGCAAGTTGGTGGAGAAATCTCCATTCGAGCAAAGCGAAATTGAAGCCAGCGAACTCAGCCTGACTTAGCCTTCTACCTTAATCCACTCGAGCTTATTTGCGGCAGCTGATCACAAAGATCGGCTACATATGGTCCATGGGACCAACTACGGTCGAGAAGTAAGCCGTCACCGCCAACAACACACTGGCCACCGCCACCTCGATGCGCAGGGACTTACGAAAACTTTGCAATCCGCTAGCGGCCTGAAGACCTGGCACCAGGCGCAACTTATTAAGCGCGGCAATCCCTAACAAGGATGTGACCATGAGGAGTTTGATTGAGAGCGCCCTGCCGTAGGGACTGGTCAACAACTCTGCAGGCGAGTGAATCAAATTCAAGGTCAGGACTCCACCTGCCACCAGCAGGCCGCCGACGAAGAAAAGTGCATGGTCGCCAAATTGCTTCAGCACAAATTGCAGCCTATCCAGATCTGCAGCATTGGTCAGTTCATACAGTGGATACAGCGCACCAAGCCAAATCGCGAAACCGGTGAAATGAACAGCCAGCGCTATCTGTGCGGGCAACTCTAATACAGAGACATGGCCTCCATAGCGAAAACTGAATAACAGGATGCCGAAACCGAGGCAGTGAAAAACAAAATTACGCCGATAGAAACTGAGATCTGGCGGTGCAGACAACAGATGGCTTTGTCGCAGCATGACGGCACTAGTGGCAATGATGAGTGCAAATGCCGCCAGTCGATACAGGCTCAAGTCGCCAACAGGAGTATCCAACAGAATCTGGGCCATACCCCAATCCAAGGCACCTGCCAGACCGGAGTTGTTAATCTGCCCTACCTGAACAAGAAAGCTCAGCAGCACGGCCTGGAATCCCAGCAAGCCGCCTATCAGCTGGTACAACAGAATGCGCTGTACTGATTGACGGCGCCCATCACCATAAAGCATCAAGGAGAGTGCGCCCCCTAAAGAGGACGCAGCTCCGAGATAAAACAGAAACTTGCAGAGAAGACTGGCGGTTTCCCAAGCATTGGGAATGGTCGACATCTCCATTCCTGGCTCCTTGTGCCAACCAGCCTTTAGAAGTGAAGCTTAGTCAGCAGCGTTTGCAGTTCCAACGACAAAGCTGAATGAGTTGGAAACTGTGTGTCCATCCTCGCCGATGACAGACCAGTTCACAGTATAGTTGCCGGCTGTCGCATTGGGAGTCGCAATGGTAAAAGTGGATAGGGCTTCAGCAGAAGGTCTAAACTGCGTAGGCACGACTTTGCCTGCAACCATGACTTCCAGCTTCACCAGCCGTACCGGACCGTTAAATATCAGATTGATTTCCGAGGGCGGTGCCTGAACTGTTGATTCATCAGCAGGGGTAGATTCTTTCAGGCCCGTGTGAGCACTGGCAGTACCAGCGAACAGAACAACTATGGCAAAAAGTGCAGCGGAGCGTAGCAGACTGGCGGGCAAATTGAAGAGTTTCATAGGGGTACTCTCTCATTTCTGTTAAGGGTTAGGGGGCTCAATTTGACCGCAAATTATCGCAAGGAGGGCCTGTATTTCCTAGGTGAATACAGTGACTTAACTGCGACATTTCGTCACAGTGTGTTGCCCAATGACTAGCTTTCCTTGCGCTGCCAGACCTGCTTCAGCGGGGACAGGTTGATCTCGTCAACCACCGTGCCAGCCCTCAAATTCAGCGCGCTGAGCACTAACTGGGCAATGTCTTTGGGGGCGATAGCATTCTCCTCGTGATCTCCCGGCTCAAAGCCAAGCTCATCGAAGAACTCGGTTCTCACCGCACCCGGATTTACCAATGTGACCCTTACTGCAGATTTCGCACATTCTTCCCTAAGTGCCTGCGCAAACCCTCGAATCGCAAACTTGCTGGCACAGTAGATGCTGCCCTGCTGCGCGCCATGTAATCCAGCTTCGGAACCCATGAAGATCAGGTCGCTTGTACCAGATTGTTGTTTCATTATGGGTAGCACAGCCTTGGTCACTAACACATGACTCAGGAAATTCACATCCATCACCTGCTTAAGATCAGCGGCGGAAAGTTGCTCCAGGTATCCCATTTTGCCAACGCCAGCATTGTTAATCAGAGCGCGAATGGGAAGCTCAATGGTCTTTAGCAGAGACTTGATTTTCTCGGGAAGAGAATCGATATCTGCCATATCGACCTCAAGAGGGTGGAAACATTCATGCTGCAATCCAGACTTGGAAAAGTCTCGCGCTACGCCATACACATGAAAGCCGGAATTCAGCAATTGCTTGCTAGTTTCACGCCCAATTCCAGACGATGCGCCAGTTAGAATTACAGCTTGTTCCTTGTTTTCCATTTCGTCTTTTAAAGTGCTTCCACCGTTTATTGAGATCTTTCTAGTTGTCCTTCGGCATACTTCACATCAGGCACAACGATAGTAACTCTCAGGCGCCACATAGGCGAGCAGCATGGTCTCCAAATCTTGAAGTAACGACCCTTGCTGTTGAACTAACGAGATCATTCCATCTTCCAACCGGGTCTCCCGCGCAAGTAAGGGTTCTTCTGGATAGAGTTTGACGATTTTTTTGTAGTAATCCACAGGCAGTCTAAACTCGCCAAGACTGACGGAATGTACTCGCTCTGTTTGCAACTGCGCAAAAACAATCTCAAATAGCTCCTTATACAGCGACAGGGTATTGGTTTGCGCGATCACTGGCTCAAAGCGCAGTGCTACAGGCCAGCCGGCATTCTGCAGGCGCACCAGCGCCTCGAGTCTTTTCGCGATGCTGGGTACTTGATGCTCCCACCGCTCACTCTGTATTTGCGGCGAGAAACTCATAGCAATCACGCAATTGGCCAGCGGCTCATGCTCGAGCAAGAACCGAATCTGAGTGCTCTTGGTGCGAATCTCCAGAAAATGTTCAGGGTGTCGTTGAAAACAGGGTAAGAAATATTCGCAGAATGCGCTTATTGGCTCCAATGCCAGACTATCGCAGTCATAGCCGCTATAGAACACACTGTCGGCTGACGACTCCGCTATTGTTGCTTCGATATCTTGTTCAAAGTCTTCGAAGTTGATGAACAAAACATAGTTCGCGGACCGAAACATACCTTGCAGAAAACAATATCGACAATCGTAAACGCAGTTCAACATATGGGAAAAGTAAAAACCCTTCCCGGTTGATCCCGATTCGAATCCATAGCCTTCTGGTGTAGGTAATACCCGTCGCCCAGACTTGTGAGCAAGGATCAATGCGGGTTGTTGTTTTTGCAGGCGAAAGTTTTGTCCGGCGCGATTAAATACTTCGCCGTATTGTTGAATAGCAATCTGTGGGATGCCTGGTACTCGTCGCAGAATAGCTTCTACTCGCTCAGAGTCTCTGACCGCTTCTTCAATGTAAATACTTGAAAACATATTAGCCTGTGCTATTCCAGTTCCAATAAGAGCTGCCTTAAACTGCGCACTAATTCGCGGCCGCTTACTGCTTGCAGTGCTTTAGAGCCAAGCAGTTCTGCTAACTGCTCTTGAATCCCAAACGCATGATAACGCTGACATAGCCGCCGCACTTGCACCCGCTGAGTTGCAGTGAGATGCACCAGAGCTGAAATCCTTGCGAATTCCGGCGTATCCAAACGAGTTTCTATAAATCGTCCGCGCAAGGACCGTAGATCCGCAACCACAGTTTTTATGACGTCAGTGTTGTCGTGGAACAGCTCCAACACTTTGTCGGGAGTTATCTTGTCTGCCCCATGAGCTAAATTGTCAGAGATAATCTTTAGACTCTGGACCAACTCCAGACTTGTGTGCTTGCAAGCGGCCTTGAAAAATCCGAATGCTTCCATGTCGTAAGCAACATTTTGCGGATAGCCTGATTCCGGCTCATCGACGGTATGCAGTTCTCCGACTTGTTTCATGGCAAGCAGAGGTGCCGGATACACTGCTTCTCCCGAACTGCGATTTACAATCTTGTTGGCCAACAATGGCTGTCCTAGTTCGAGGGTTTGATGACCGGCGATACCGATATTCAGCCAGGCCTGAACCGATGATATGTGGCTTTGCTGAGCCAGGAAATTCACCGCTTCCTGTGCCCAGTGTCGTCCTTGCCCCGACACGATTAGCCTCAGCCCTCCACCCCGGTAGATTGGAGGTTGCTTCGTTATCTGCCGCATATCGAGCAGTGCAACTAGTGGCTTTGCTTCAAGCTTGTGGGCGATAACGAGGTTTAATTCAGGCTCCATGGCCAATCCCAAACTCACTCAGTAATTGTTGGCAATAGGCTATCAGCTCGGTGTTTTCGCGCTTTTCTGCACCCAGCTGCAGCACTCTGCACTTCTCTCGCAGGGTATCGTGGGTCATGGATTCCTGTTCAGGAGTCAGGTCACCGACTCTCAGCAATTTTGCCAGGGCTGCCACACGAAAACGATCCATCCCCCAGTGCTGACGTGAGAGTTGATCGTCATGTCCCCCATATTTGCGCAGCAGCCGTTTATCAATGTAGGTCACTGGTAGTCGGGAACAAAGTCGCAGCCACAGATCGTAGTCTTCACAAGCCGGAAAGCTCTCGTCAAAGCCTCCGCATTCCTGTAAAAGGCTGCGACGCAATACCACCGCGGAAGGTGAGATTGCGCACAGCGCCAGGCATTGTGAAAAAATATCACCGCCCCGCTTCTGATGTTTGCGCATAGGATTAACTCGAGTGCCATTGCGAATCCAGATTTCGTCGCAGTGAATTATGTCTGCATCAGGGTTGTCAGTAATCGCCTGAAATTGTTCTGCCAGTTTGTCCGGCAGCCATTCGTCATCGGAATCAAGAAACGCTAGCCAGGGTGCCAGGCTCTCTGCGATACCAAGGTTTCTCGCGGCACTCACACCTGCGTTTGCTTGTTGCAACAACTTAACTTGTGGGTAGCGTTTGGCAATGAAATCGCTACTGTCATCAGTTGAACCATCGTCGATTACCACGATTTCCTGAGGTGCTCGCGTCTGATTCAGCACGGAGTCTATCGCCCGTGCCAGAGTGTGTTTGCGATTAAAGCTCGGGATGATTACTGCAACAGGGAGGGTCATCAGTTGAGTGAAGCTTAGATTCTCAAGTACGGGAAACCGCAATGCCTAAGCAACGCCCCTCTGCTGAAAACGATCAAACGAAAATGGGAACCGCAGTTCCCATTCCGTTACTGAGATTTTCTATTGATATTTTGCCAACTCTTTGCGAGCTATTACGCGACGATGCACAGCATCAGGTCCATCGGCGAGACGCAGAGTTCGCTGACTGGTCCACAAGGAGGCCAGCGGAAAATCCTGGGAGACTCCGGCCGCACCATGGATTTGAATCGCCTCATCAATAACCTTCAGCGCCATGTTTGGAACCGCCACCTTAATTTGCGAAATGGCATCGCGTGCCGCCTTATTCCCGATGGTATCCATCAACCAGGCTGCCTTGAGAACTAACAAGCGACACATTTCAATTTCAATACGGGCATCGGCGATGATGTCGTAGTTGGCTCCGAGTTCAGCCAGTGGTTTGCCGAAAGCTTCCCGATCCAGGGCGCGCCGACAGATTAGATCGAGTGCTTTCTCAGCAGCGCCAATTGAACGCATGCAATGATGGATACGACCCGGCCCTAAACGACCCTGAGAAATTTCAAACCCCCGACCCCGGCCAAGGATGATATTGCTCTCTGGTACTCGCACGTTGTGAAACTTGATATGCATATGACCATGCGGCGCATCGTCACGACCAAACACAAACATCGGGCGCACGACTTCAACGCCTTCTGCATCCATGGGAACCAGAATTTGTGATTGACGATTGTGCTTTGGTGCACCAGGATCGGTAACGACCATAACAATCATTATTTTGCAGCGAGCGTCACCGGCACCGGAGATATAGAACTTCTCGCCGTTGATGACCCACTCATCTCCTTCCAGCACAGCACTGGTGGAAATATTGGTAGCATCGGAAGAAGCCACATTGGGCTCGGTCATGGCAAAGGCAGAACGAATCTCACCAGCCAGCAAGGGCTCTAACCAGGCTTTCTTTTGTTCTTCGGAACCATAACGCTCCAGCACTTCCATGTTACCGGTGTCCGGCGCACTGCAATTGAATGCTTCCGATGCCAGGCGACTGCGTCCCATGATCTCTGCCAGATGGGCGTATTCCAGATTACTGATACCCGCCCCGCCCTGGCTTTCCGGTAAGAAGAAATTCCACATGCCCATGGCGCGCGCCTCATCTTTGAGGGCGTTGAGTATTTCGTCCTGGCGCGGGGTGTGAGACCAGCGGTCACCGACACCAACCTCGGTGTAATACTCCTGTTCGATGGGCTCAACTTTGTTTTCTACAAAGTCACGGATTTTCTCCCGAATTTCCGCCATTTCTTCTGAAAGACCAAGGTTCATCATGGAATCTATTCCTCCCAACTACTCCATAAGTTAACTGCTGATTGTACCACCACCATCGATGACAATGGTTTGCCCCGTAGTAAAACTCCCCGCCTCAGCAGCCAGGAAAACCGCGGCACCGGCAATCTCGTCGGGTTCTCCAATCCGCCGCAAGGGGTAATTGGCAACGGTGGCCTTGTAGATCTCGGGATTTTCCCATAAGGCCTTGGCGAAATCGGTTCGTACCAGACCAGGAGCGATACAATTCACTCGCACATTTTTGGGCCCCCACTCTACAGCCAGGTTTCGAGCTATTTGCATATCAGCAGCTTTGGAGATGGCATAAGCACCCAGGGTAGCCGTTCCCTTTAGACCACCAATGGAGGACACGATCACGACTGAACCGCCTCCGGACTCTGCCATCTCAGGAATAACTAACTGGCACAGTCGGTGCACGCTGCCGATATTGGCATTCATGACCTTGTCAAAAGCTGCGTCTGGAATTTCCTGTGAAGGTCCGAAGAAAGGATTTAACGCTGCATTGCAAACGAGGCAGTCGATCTTTCCCCACTGAGCTCTAGTGGTAGCGACGAGGTTCTGTAGTTGCTCTGGGTAATTGATATTACAGGCAACGGGTAATGCCTCGCCTCCGTTGGCAATAATGCCGTTTGCCACTTCATCACAGGCGTCCTGGTTGCGACTGGATATAACGACCTTGGCGCCATGTTCTGCCATGCGCTCGGCGATTGCTTTTCCAATTCCTTTAGTTGATCCAGTGATCAGTGCCACTTTATTTTCAAGACTGAATAAGCTCATTGCTTAATTCCTGCTGGGCTGCTTTCTGTTTTAGGCGCGCCAGTCTATCGCAATTCAGCAGCGGTCGATACCAGTCAGGAGAAAAGCTCAGCGCGAGAAAACGCTGCAGAAATCCCGGCTAATGTTTGAAGAGAGGAGCACAGCGAAACAAAAGATGCCGCTGTTGATAGCATTAATTACTCTCAGAGCACATCCGGATCCGCACTGCTAAAGTCAGACTCGTTGTCCTCAATGCGAGCATCACGAAAATCCTGAAAATCTCGCATGGTCAGATCGAAGAACGGATTCTCAAAATCGACTACCCTTGCCTCCCGGCCAGTGATAGCACCTTCTACAACGAGTACTAGCAAATACACTGTCAGTGTAGCCAACAAGACGCTAAAGCGGTTACGTAATAACAGGTTCTTTAGTTGTAACATCGTTGTTCCTCAATCAATAAAACGTCGCATGAAGATTGCACCAATCAAAAGAATGCTGCCCACCAGGACGCCGAACAGCATGTCATAACTGAGCAGGCGATCCGTCACATCAGAGAACTCATAGATAAAATACTGATTAGGGTTACTCCGGCTTTCTACCCAATTGGCCAGATATTGTGAACCGAATATAAAGTCTTCCAGAAAGCCGATCAGTATAAAGACACCTGCCGCCCACAGAATGGGAGTGCGTTTCGCGAAAGCAGAAAAGAGCAGTAACCAGCCCACCGATGGCAATAACCACAGCGAGGTAACGAAGGCTGAAAGATAAACCAGAGCCAGGCTGGCTACTGCCGCTAAAAACATATACCCGAGCCCAGCTACCTGCACGCCATAGCTGAACCCCAGCAAGGTCAGCCACAACACAGCAATAAGATAGACAACGAACAGTATTGCCACGTAGAAGACCGGTGCCACCAAGCCGATGGTGACCACTTTAGAGAGCACAGTCTTCGCGTTGGAGACCGGCATGGACTGCCAAAAGAACACGCTCATGTCCTTGCGATCCTGGTAGAGCGCGTTTAAGAGGTAAATAAGACCACAGAAGTAAAGCATCATCATGAATGGAATGGCCGGGATCATAAAAATTGACGCCATGTCCACCGGTGATAAACCATCGAAGATTACTGACAGATATTCAATAGCAGTGGCCAACTCCTGCTCCGGGGCCATGGAAACAATCCATGCGGTGAAGACGAAAAGTAAAACAGCCAGCACTGCCGGCGCGCCGATAAACAGGTTGCGATTCTCTAACACTTCACGATACAGCAAGGCCAGAAATTGATTCAGGGCCAGACTATTCATGTTTGCCCTCCTTCATCTTGGCGACAAACAGATCTGCCACGCTGGGCGTCCCTGTCTCTCCAAATGGTTCCAGTTGTGCACGGGGCACAGCTTCATAGGTATAGGCTTTTTTACCCAGGAGGTCACGAATATAAATTGGATTGAGCGCGTCGGCTGCTGCAAGATGCTCAGGCTCGACTATGACTTCAGTATAGAGAGTTTCTAATTCTGCCATTTGTGCGTCCAGGACGATTTTGCCTTTATTGATGAAAATCAGATGGGAAAGCAGCGTCTCGATTTCTTCTACTTGATGAGTACTGATGATGATGGTGCGATTGCCATCATAGAAGTCATTCAATAGACGGTCGTAAAACTCTTTACGATAAATTATATCCAGGCCTAAGGTGGGCTCATCCAGCACCAACAGTTGCACATCAATTGCCATGACTATCGCCAGATGCAATTGTGTCACCATACCTTTAGACAGTTCCTTTATGCGTTTACGCGGCGGTATTTCTGTAGTGCTTAAAAACTTTTCTGCACGCGCCCTGTCGAAGCGTGGATGAACTGCTTCCACATAGTCGATCAACTGATTGCCCCGCAACCACTTTGGCAAGATTCCCACATCGGCAATAAAGCAGACTTCCTCCATTAGTTTATGGCGCGCATCCCTGGGGTCTTTACCCGCGACGGTGAGTTCACCTTCTACATCACAAAGGCCAATCAGTGCTTTCAGCGTAGTAGTTTTACCCGCACCATTGGGACCTATAAGGCCACTGATAGAGCCAGGTGGAATACTTAAATCCACACCATCCAGGGCCTTAAAGTCGCCATAGTGTTTTTCCAGATTGCGCGCTTCAACGATATTTTTCATCGCAGGTTCCCATTGTCGAAAGTGCGGACCGTAATACCCCGGGTGCTATTTGGGCTTTCTAGTTATCAGTCCCAGGCGTCTTGCCCTGCTCAGGCGTTGAACTACCAAGTAGTTCATCAGGCTCCAAACCCAAGCGCTCAATTCTTTCCCTGATGCCAGGCCACTCTTCTTCCAGAAATTTTGTTCTTTCAAGCTTGCCAAGTTTTTCTTTCGCTCCTTTAACCACATACATTCCTAGCCCCCGTTTTTTCTCGACGAGTTCTTCGTCAACCAGAATTTGAAATGCCTTCGATACTGTCAGCGGATTTATGCGCTGTTCGCTGGATATCTGGCGCACGGATGGCAGTGCATCGCCCTCGTGCAGGACACCATCCATAATCAATTCAACCAAGCGATCACGCAGTTGCAGATAGATCGGTTCTTTGTTGTTCCAGATGATTTCCACTCGCAGAAATCCTGTTACTGAGTTAGTGTGCTACATAACTATAACACCATAGCAGCTAATTACAAGCCAAACTAATCTGAAATGGTTAAGCCATTGTAATTAATGACTTTATTGAGATCATGGGAACCCCACGGGACGCCGTGGGAAATGCAGGAACTGCTATTCTCGGCGTTTTTCCAGCACAGTGCCGGCATCTAGCAACTCGCCAATCTCCTGCTGCGAGAAGCCGAATTCATCGAGTATTTCACGGCTGTGCTGGCCAAAACTTGGTGGCAGATGACGCAAGTCTCCAGGGGTTCTGGACAACTTGATGGGTGTCCCTGCCATCTTGTACCAGTCTTTCTCGATGCTCATATTACGGTGGTGAGTGTGGGGGTGGTCGACCACTTGTTGAGTGTTGTGGATTGGTCCTGCGGCCAGGCCCGCTTCCGCCAGCCGGTTGGCGATGGCCTCGCCATCGAAGGCCTTCAAACGTAATTCGATTTCGACCTTCAGGTCGTCCCGATTATTCACCCGATCGATGTTGTTAACGAAGCGCGCATCCTCGGCCAACTCGGGACTGCCCAACTCCTGACACAGCTTGGCAAAGGCCCGGTTGTTTCCGGCACCGATAAAAATGTCGACGCTGGCAGTTCTGAACGTATCGTAAGGGCTGATGTTGGGATGGGCATTTCCTGTTGCTACCGGCACTTTGCCCGAGAAATTGTAATTCGGAATATGGGGATGCATCAGGGAAACGGCACAATCATATAGGGTCATGTCCAGATACTGACCCTGTCCTGATTGCTCTCTCTCAACCATGGCCATCAATATGGCGATAGCACAATACAAGCCGGTTCCCATATCAACTGCTGCCAAACCAAGTCGTGTTGGGTTACTGTCTGCTTCACCGTTGATACTGAACCAGCCCGCCATAGCCTGTATGATGGCGTCGTAGCCTGGAAAACCACCCCATGGTCCATCACTTCCAAAGCCACTAATTCGACAGTGGATCAAGGAGGGGAATCTTTCCTTGAGCACTTTCTCATAGCCCAGCCCCCAAGATTCCATGGTCCCGGGCTTGTAGTTTTCCAGCAAGACATCGGCATTTTCGAGCAGGCGCAGCAGGACTTCACGCCCTGCGTCGGTTGATAAATCCAAACCCATGGCGCGCTTGTTGCGGTTTACACCAATGAAGTAGGCTGAATCCTGATCGTGAAA
>JANQJM010000065.1 GCA_028281635.1 Pseudomonadales bacterium
CGGCACAGTTGAAGATCGGGTCGAAATCGCTATCGGGCTCAAAGAGGACGGTTGGAAAGCTATCAAACTGCGTTCGGGTTTTAGGACGATGGAGGAGGATGTACGCGTCGTAGAACTGTGTCGGGATGCGTTGGGCGATGACTTTCACATCCTCTGCGACGGCAACAAAGCACCGGGCGACGCGGACGCCAATGGCGAAGATCCCACGCTCTGGAATTTCAAACGTGCTTACGACACGGCAATGGAATACCAGCGGCTTAATGTCTATTGGCTCGAAGAGCCGTTGCCGCGCTACGACTACGAGCGCCTGGCAGAGCTGAATCGGCTGCTTGCGATGCCTATGACTGGCGCCGAGGCAAACTGGGGCATCCATGAATTCAGGTGGCTTCTTGAGCAGGGGTGTTTCGATATCCTCATGCCGGAGATTGGCGATATAGGGCCGCTGATGTCCCGCACTGTCGGAACCCTCGCAGCAGCGTACAACAGACAAGTCTCGCCGCACTCGGCGCCGTTTGAACGGCGACTGGTCAATATCTGCGGTATCCACCTCATCGCGTCCATGCCCAACGGCCCGATAACCGAGTTCATCCACGAACCTCCACATGCTGATATCTTCGAAGGTTGGCAAGTCTTCGAGAACCCGCCTGTTTTGGAGAAGGACGGCATGATCAAAGTGCCTCAGGGGCCGGGTCTGGGAGTTACTTTTAGGGCAGATTTAATCGAAGAACTCTGATCGAATAGATAGATGGGGTGGGAGTAAAAGTAGTACTGTATTTTTACTCTTATCCCATTTATTTAAATACAATCGAAACAAGTCATGTCATTTAAACTGTTTAGTAAAGAATCTGGATTTCCTGGCCTATACACGCATGCGGCTACTAGCTTCGGTGGTTATATATATGTAGTCGGGGGGAGAACCAAGCTGCCTCACCGTCATGCTTACGGTCGGTTCGGTGGATTCACACAAGATAGCAGCTGTGACATGCATGTTGACAACGCAACTGTTTACAGAAGTAAGAATGGGGTCAAATGGCAGATTGAAAGTGTATCTCCTGAAAACGGATTAGTCCCACGCGCATACCCTACGTTGTATGAAGACCAAGGGAAGCTATGGGTGGCTGGTGGTCATTTCCAGAAAGGGTGTGGTAGTAATCATGAATGGGAAAAACCACTTCAACAACAGTATAGAGATAATGCTACTGGCAAGTGGATTCCTTCTGAGCGCGTATGGAATCACATAAACGATGCTGAAAAGAGAAATAGAAAAAATATTGACGACTACGACAAGTTAGATATGGCTACTAAAAATAGTGCTGTGTACTATCCTGCTGTGTGCAAAATTAGGGGCAATCAGCGATCAAACAAGATTGATACGTTGCTTTCATTTAGAGAGTCAGATCAGCTTGAGTGCTTGAATGATGATGGTGACTGGGACACTTCTCTGGGAGTTCTTCCTCATAGAGCTGGTAATCAGGGAGCTCTTGTCAATATAGGGAAAATATTATTTGAAGTCACGCCTGCTATCGTGCATTTCTTTGAGCTTCCGATTCGTATAGGTGGAGATCGGGTTTGGGGAAACGCCAGTAGTCCCTACAAAAAGTCTTATTTTGATAAGAAAAGACGATGGTATTATCCCAAGAAGGCTAATGTATACAATATATTTGTGTTTGATGATCGCATCTGGATGTTAAATGGAAGCCCGAAAGATAAGTTCTATGGGTACTGGTTCACCAAGAAACTTAGAATTCAAGATTTTGCAGACTATTGCTACGAAAATCTTCCTGAAGTAGAGCTCGGGTGGAAACCGATTACTCATAGTAAAATGCCTTTAGGTACCAAAAAACCTGATAGTACGAATTACGCAAGAAGAGATTCAGCAGCCGTAGTTAATCACGGAAATTCTGTGTTCATCATAGGTGGTTGGCTGCATGACAAAGACAGCCTTCACGAATCGAATAGCGCATTGAACGATGTTTGGAGATTGAAGAAGCGAAAGAGAGGGTATGAGCTTAGAAAAATCTATCCACCCTCGGCAAATCCACCAGTAATTCTATTTCGATACTAGCAGGGAAAGTAAACTAACAAATGGGGCTAGAGTAAAAATACAGTACCGTAAATCTACCCCGCCCCCAATTCGTTTCCATCAGTGCTGCGTCTGCCTCAACTCAAACAGTCCGTCCATCTGAAACGCTGAGTAGATTCCCTGCATCGCGCTTTCAGTGGCAGAGTTGATGCCCTGGATTGCGGCGTCCATTCCCAAGCCGTCAACTGTTGTGCGGAATGGTCGTTCTGCTGGAGCTGTCTGCAAGAGGTTCAGCAGCGCATCAGCGACCATCTGTGGGTCGGGTGCCTGGTCTGAATCGTAGTTTTGCTCGAATCCTGCCAGCATCTGCTCTGGCGCGTCGGCCTGTTCGCCGTAGCTGGCTGCAACATCTCGATCACTTGCCTTGATTAGGCTGGAACCAAAATCGGTACCGAAACCGCCAGGCTGGATGATCAGCGATTGAATGCCGAACTGTGCCAGTTCGATGCGGTAGTTTTCCGCCATGCCTTCCACTGCATGCTTGGTGGCGTTATAGGCGCCGAAGTAGGGCAGTACGAACTTACCCAGCAGGCTGGAAATCTGGATTAGCGTGCCACTGCCGCGTTGCTTCATGTGGGGGAGTACGGCGCGGATCATGCGCTGTACGCCAAACACGTTGATGTCGAAAACGGTTTTGAAGTCGTCGATGTTGTAGCTTTCCTGCCAGCCCAGGGTACCGACGCCGGCGTTGTTTACCAATACGTCGATCTTGCCCGCTTGCTCGATGGCATGGGCCACACCCTTGTTGACGCTGTTATCGTCGGTGACATCGATATCGACTATGAATGCGCCCTTGGCTTTCAGGTCGTTGGCAATAGATGCATTGCGTCCCTCTGGATCACGCATGGATGCAATGACTTGATGCCCCGCTTGTAAAAGTGTGTTGGCGATCAGCAGGCCAAAGCCGCTGTTGGAACCGGTGATCAATACAGATTGAGTCATAGTAATTCTCCTAAATGTCTGGTTGCTCTGAATGATTGGCAGTAATGGTAGGGGCGGAGAAGCTATTAGTGAAATTAATAGTTATAATTCAGCTATGAATAAAACTAATAGTATGAGTCTGCCAGCTTCACGGGCGTGCCGACCAATCGACCCGGGGGACCATCCAGCGTGAGTGCTTTATCTAACATCGAACTGAATCAGCTAAGATTGCTGCAGATTGTCCTGGAAACACGCAACCTGACCCGCGCGGGCGAGCGTGCCGGCCTGACCCAGTCGGCAGTCAGCCACACCTTGAAGAAGCTGCGGGCCAGCTTTAATGACGCGCTGGTGATTCGCCAGGGTAACAAGCTGGTGCTCACGCCACGGGCCGAAGCACTGCAGACACCGTTGAATCGTTGGCTCAATGATTTCGAGCGCAATGTATTGGTTCAGGAAGAGTTCGACCCGGCCACTTCCGCGCGCAGGTTCATCATTGCCACCAGTGATCAGGTGGAACAAACCATCGCGCCACAACTGATCAAACGCTTCAGCAAGATCGCGCCTGACATTCATCTGGTGTTTGCCAAGCTGGAACGCAGGGCCTGGCCCACGCAAATTGAAAGCGGTGAAGTCGACTTCGCGATCTGCGTCAGCACTTCCAGCAATCCGGCACTGATGGTGACCACACTCTATAAAGACAACTTTGTCTCGGCAGTACGCAAAAACCATCCGTTCCTGAAAACGAAACAGGACCTCGATCACTTCTGCCAGTATCCTCATATACTGGTGGGCACGGGACCCGACGCCCGCGGTGCCACCGATACGGCGCTGGAGAAATTGGGGCGTTCTCGCGACGTGCAGTTTAAAGTCGCCAACTTTTCCAGCGCCCCTTACATCATTGAATCCAGCGATGGCATCCTCACGGCGCCGCGCAAATTCATGAATGTGGTAGCGGGTAAACACAAGATCACTTTGTTCGAGACGCCGCTGAAGTTGCAGTCATTCTCTATGAAGATCTACTGGAACGTGCGTAATAAGGATGACCAGGCGAACCGCTGGCTGCGTGAGCAGATTACTCAGCTCACACGTGGCGGTGAAAAAAAAATGGAATAGATGAGGGAAGAGTAAAAAACAGCACTGCATTTTCACTCTTATCCCATTTACTTCTGTCCAAGGCTATTCTGCTTTTGGGATGACAAAAATATCCCGGCTTAAGCCATCCGGGAATTGCTTCCGATCTATCTTTTTACCACCCAGTTTGATTACCAGGTTTCGCGCAGCTTTGTTCTCATCATTCATGTAGGTTTCGACGGTCTCCCAACCAAAGAATTCATAGGCGTGGCGCAACGCTGCTATCGACGCTTCTTTCGCATATCCTCTGCTGCGAGCTTCAGGTAACAGCCACCAAGTTAGTTCCCTGGGCCAGTTCCTCCCTTGCCAGAATCCACAGGTTCCGACGAGACTATTATCAGAGCGAAGTTGGATTATCCAAACACCGAATTTCAATAAATGCCAAGAACCAAGGTCAGCTTTCAATCTAGCCCAGGATTGTTCAATGCTTAAGGGGCCGCCATACAGTTCTGATGCTTTAACGTCTGTATAGAAACGCTCATATAATTCGAAGCATTCCAGGGTGGGGGGTATCAGGCGTAGTCGCTCGGTTTCCAAGCTGGGAATCATATGCTGTGTCGTCACGTTCATAACTTCTAACGATCTCAAAACAATAGACGCGGTCAGAGCAAAAATACAGTGGTTTTGGTATTGTTGGCTATGGGGTCAATTCTATAGGTTGGACAGTCTGCGCCTAGGGTAAGAGAGCAAAATCAAAGGGATCAGATTAGTTAGATCTGAGGTCTTGGGAGATAAATCAAACTACTCTGACCTCCTTGATCATCCAGTCGCCGGTGCGCCAGAAGGGTGTTCCACTGGATCGATTATCAGGGCGGGTTTGTGATGCCCCTCGAATTCTGCGCTTCCTGAAACGATATACTAGATCACCGAACAGCCGGGCAAGATGGGAGAGTCTGCCATGACCAATGACGAAAATGCAGCTTATGCCAGTATGTCCTGGCGCAGGTTTAACAGGGAAGTTTCTGACGATCTGGCACGGGCCATCGTCAGTGCCTTTGCACTTGTGGCGGTCGCTGATGGCGATCTGGCTGAGGCGGAGATCGACAGCTTCGTACGGCTGATTTACGAGCGCGAAGATGTGTTGTCCTCGCTCGACTTTGAACGCTACGAACCGCTGTTCCGGGAAATCAGCGGCGCCCTGTTCAGTGATCCGGTGAGTGGTCAGAGTCAAGCCTTACAACTGATTAGCGCGATTCGCGGAGATCAGGACCACTGCGAACTGGTTGTCTCCGCAGCACAAATCGCACTGTTGGCAGACAACAGGGAAGAGGAATCTGAAACCAGGGTGTTGGCACTGATCCGCAGTGCACTCAATGAGTAAATCAAATGGGCTCGACACCTTTGATATAAGGGCTATTAACTATGTTGTATCGAATGTTTCTGCTGCTATCGCTGATGGGTTGCAATGTTAGCTTGGCTCAGAACCCAGTCAGTGATCAGTCGCTGTTGAATCCGCCGGAAAGCGACTGGCTCATGTGGCGTGGAGACTATGCCAATTCGGGATTTAGCGCGCTGCAGCAAATCACCAGCGCTAATGTCGCTGAGCTGACGGAGGCCTGGTCGGTAGATCTGGAATTTGGCCCTAATAACCCTGCGCCCATTGTGCGAGATGGCGTGCTTTACCTGTTGGGAGCGGGCGATACGTTGATTGCTATGGATGCGACTACCGGTGCTGAGCTTTGGCGTTACAAACATGAGATGGAAGTTACTTCCACTTCCAAGGTGAGCGTCGCGCTGCATGGCAATAAAGTGTTGGTGCCAACGACTGACTTGCATATGGTGGCACTGGACAACAAGAGCGGCGAGGTGATTTGGGATAGTGAGATCGCCGTGGTTTTTGCTGAGCGTGAACGCTATCAGCTGCGAGGTTCGCCGGTGATAGCCGAAGGCATGGTTTTGCAAGGGGTTACCGCAACCATGGTTCCAGGTGGTGGCTTCATTGTCGGCCTGGACCTAGAGACAGGTGAGGAGCGGTGGCGCTTTCAAACAGTAGCGCATCCGGGTGAATCGGGCGGCCACACTTGGAATGATATTCCCTGGGAACAGCGCAGTGGCGGTTCGGTATGGATGCCGGCCAGCTATGATGCCGAGCTGGGTCTGGTGTACTACGGCACGGCACCTACCTATAACACGGCACCGCTGCTACATGAGGTAGACATCCCCAGTGTGAATAACGATGCCTTATTTACTAATGCGACTTTAGC
>JANQJM010000075.1 GCA_028281635.1 Pseudomonadales bacterium
CTGCGCAAGGCCAGGCCATTACCAACAATGTGGTTGAGCTGGGCATCTGGTTCCACGATGAAGATTACGAAGCAACCGAGAACCCTTATCGTCAGGACCTGCGGGCTTACCAGATGCGCGAAGGCTATGAGAATGGCAACCTGATCGTGCCGCCCCATGGCTACACCATGACTCAGGGTTTCCACTCCTTCGATCACCCTGTGCGCATCGACAGCTTCCAGCCTCATGGCCATCTGCGCATGAATGCTGCCTCGCTGGAAATCTTCTATCCGGAAACCGGCCGTACCGAACAGATCAGCCAGATCTCCAATTGGAGCGCCACCTGGCATCATAGTCACATCTATGAACCCGACGTGGCGCCACTGTTGCCAACCGGCGCGATTCTGGTGATCAAGCAATGGTACGACAACACGGCCAACAACCCCAATAATCCCGATCCGGATCAGTGGGTCTATGGCGGCAGCCGCACTGGCGATGAGATGTCTCATGCCTGGATTGCCGTGACTCATCTCGACGATGAGGGCTATGAGAAGCTATTGGCCGAGCGCCGCGAAGCCGAACAGCGCTCTCTCGCAGGGTCTGACGACTAAGCCACTGAAATCTAAAAGATTTCAGAAACCCCCAAAAAGGGCCGATTAGGAGACTAATCGGCCCTTTCTTATTTCGCTTCTGAGAACCGGGTCTAACTGGCGATTGCGACATTTTGTTACTTTTGCCGTAAGTGTAATTAGGAGTAAACTCCGTAGATTCCGTGTGGTTATACACCCGAATAGCAATAAGAATTACAGCCAGAATTATTAGAAAGCGAATCCCGAAGCACGACTTTCGGGCATTCCCCCAAAGGAGAGAAGCATGAGAAACGCTAAAACTTGGGCAGGGCTCGCCTCACTCACCCTGCTTGGAATCCAGTCCCAAGGTCTAGCGCAATCCCATGATGAATTGGTCTACAACGGTGAGATCGGTCGCATCATCAATGAGAATTGTGTGGTTTGCCATCAGGAAGGCGGCATCGGACCCATGGCTTTCGAATCCTATGATCAGGTTCGCCCCTGGGCGCCACTGATTTCATATCGTGTCGAACGCCGTGAAATGCCACCTTATGCCTACGATCAGCATATCGGTATTCAGGATCTGATCGGCGACTGGCGTCTGGAAGATGAAGAAATCGATAAGCTGGTAGCCTGGGTTGAAGCAGGCGCACCTATGGGTGACCCTGAGAATGAGCTACCCGCCCCTGACTTGAAAGATCCAGCAGAATGGAACTTTGCGGCGGAACTGGGCCAACCCGACCTGATCGTACCTTCCAATTCTTATGATATTCCCGCCAGCGGTAACGATCTGTGGAGCAACGAGTTTGTTGATCCGAAGATGACTGCTGACCGCTGCATCAAAGCAGTACAAGTGAAGCCACGTGGCGATGCCGCAGCCGTTGTTCACCACGCGAACTCCAGTGTGTGGATGGAAAACGAAGACACCGGTGAGCTTGAGCGCTATGGCATGCTGACCGAATACGCCATGGGTAAGTGGGGCGAAATGGTTCCCGCTGGTGTGTGCCGTACCTTACCCGAAGGCGCCATGATTCAGTGGAGCATTCACATGTACCCAGGCGGTGTTGGTGCAACAGCGCCAGGCACCATGATCGAAGACAACGTGGTTGAGATCGGCCTGTGGTTCCACGAAGAAGGCTATGAAGAAGACGAAAGCATCTACAAGCAAGACCTGGCGCTGTACCAGATCGAGGATCAGGATGATCTGATTATTCCTCCTCATGGCTATCAGATGACCCAGGGCTTCCACAGCTTCGACCATCCGATTCGCCTGGACAGCTTTCAGCCGCACGGTCATCTACGTATGAATGCAGCTTCCTTGGAAGTATTCTACCCGGAGACTGGCCGCACTGAAGAGATCAGCCAAATCTCCAATTGGAGTGCGACCTGGCACCATAGCCATATCTATGATCCGGATGTTGCTCCGCTGATTCCTGCCGGAGCTGTATTGGTTCTCAAGCAGTGGTACGACAACACGGCTGACAACCCCAACAACCCGGACCCTGATCAGTGGGTCTACGGAGGCAGCCGCACCGGTGATGAGATGACTCACGCCTGGCTGGCAATCACTCACCTCGATCAAGAGGGTTATGAGAAGCTGGTTGCAGAGCGTCGCGAACGCGAGCAACGCGCACTGGCTGGCAGCGACGACTAAGTCGAGTTGTTAACTGAAATCAAAAAGCCCGGCTGGGAAACCCGCCGGGCTTTTTTATGCAATTGGAATGTCGATTGATGGTCGTTATCTAAATACTTCGTGACAACATCAAGGTTCCCGACCCAACCAAAATTAACCAGTTGAGCACGCCATTTACGACAAGAAGTCGTTCCAACCGTTTAACTAAACGAGCGTTTTTAATTCGTTGAGTCAATAACAGAAAGAATGGAATGGTGCACAGTAACGCGTAACCCATCAGCCATGGAAAAGCCGACTGCATACCCAGAAAAAGCTCGGTAGATGCGGGCACATCAAGCTGGGGCCATTTTTCGTAGTAAGCCTCGATCTGTTCTGCAGTGAATCCTAATCGCCAATAAACCGGAGCGGGAAATAGCGCTAAAGTGGCAAATGTGAAGTTAGATAGGCGGCTGCGGGCATTTGTTGTTGCCACGGCTGATTTGTTGTCCTCTAGCCGCGGAATGGTTTCACATATTTGGCGAATAATGTATTCCGCTTCATCATTGTAGTAGCCCACATTAAACGCACGGATTCGGCTGCCATACTTGAACTGGACACGGCATACACCGAAGTTGAAACCTGGCAACATACGCTTTGCTTCAAGTTCTGAAATAAATTCAGTAGCGAAAATGTTGTCGCTTAGCGTGAGCGGTCCCATTCTAAATTGCTGTCTGAGTGTTTCTGGTGTGATTTCCAGAAAAGTTCTACCGCGATAGTGTTCGTAGAATAAGTAGGCCAACGCAACCAATAGAAATGCAATCTGCACTAGCGGGAGAATGCTCGATTCAACGAGGTAGGCGGCTAAGCTTAACACTCCAATTATCGTAAACAGGCAAACTCCAAAAATCATAGTTTTCAAAGGAACGCGCAGAGAGGATTCAAGCGTCAACGTGTCTCCTGCTTTGAAAACTCTTATCGCATTAGTGCTGAGGCCCGTAACGACTTCCCCAACGAAATTTCCGTTTTGTACTTTCTGAAATTCGGTTTTTAACAGAGCTGGATCACCCAATTTCTCAGTAGCAACTTTGAATGCTGCTTCTGCATCTAATCCAAGGACCTGTTGTTTTTTTACTTCTCGGTGAAGATGATCCTTAAGTTCATTGATAGTGGCTTCCCGATCCCCGCCTTGCAAACCAAGAGCATCACACCACTTGTCGATTTCTGCATCTAACTGAAACATGGTTCTGGACCTCCCAATTCAAACAGAATGTCACTCATGTTTTTCCAGTTCTTTCGCTGTTGCACTAGTTCCGCTAATCCTTCATCAGTGATCTTGTAATACTTTCGCTTGCGACCATTCTCAGCCTGCTCATGGTAGGACGTGACGTGTTGTTTTTTTTCCAGGCGATGAAGGATTGGGTACAACATGCCGTCCGCCCATTCCATTTCGCCGCCAGAAACACGACGCACTTCTTCGATGATGGCGTAACCGTAGTTATCACCCCGACTGAGAATCGAGAGCACGATTGGCGTGGCAGATGCTGCGACTAGTTCTTTTGGTAAGGACATAACTGGACCTCAGGATGAGTTGCACTCCCTGACTATACTTAGAGACTCTATGTATAAAATACATAGAGTCTCTAAGTATTGCAACCCAAATTGGAAAATCGCTCGAGCCCCGGCGAAACTGCCGTCTACGGAGAATTTCTGTAAACTTCCTTTAACTATCCAATCTTGTCGAGACACATCATCCTTCCTTCTCTGAATAGCTTTGTTGCAAGTCTAGCCTTATTAATCACCTGCATGGGACTTACGCTGCATTCGATTAATTCTACCCATGCAGCGGAAGAAGAGTTTACTCTGCTGACCATTACCGGGGATTTAATCGGAGATATCGAAACTCTGGACGAAAATTCAGATCCAGAAACGATCATCAGCAGTTACTATGAGTTATTAAACCAGGAGTCCCGAGAGGAACTGCAATCACTGCGTCAAACAATGGATCGCCGTGTAGAGGATTATCAGGTTGCCTACACTGCAGCAGACACTGCCGAGATTAATGAAACGCTGGATGACCTGAGCCTGTATTGGGCAACGATTCGAACAATCCACTCTGACAAGTTCACTGATTCAGTGAACGAGACCTTGCAAGCGGCATACGGCGAAATTTATTCCTTTATTGCTGCTCCAGTAATTGAATAGCGAGGCAAGATAAATCAGTACAATTTATCAACTACGACGTCGGGAGTGAGTCGTGTCTTCTAGTAATCTCCCACATCGTATCGATCAAACCAATAGTCTATTGCATCTAAGTCTGCTTCAGACATCGCGCTATCTCTGGCCAAGGTTTCGTGACGTTTAAAGTTTTCTGTGTCTCCAAGCATGAAATAGGATGCTGCAGCGAAGATATGACCTCGATTTTTCCTGAGGCCTTCAGCAAGCAACCAGCTATCTTCCTGGTGAGAGTCAGAAATCGGTGCCAGCACTGCTATCGCGTCCTGATAGCGCTGCTGGTCAAAATAGGCCTTGCCCAATATTATTCGTGGTGAAATTGAGTCCGCTGCCTTGCCGATGGCTTCCAACATCAATGGCTCAAAAAGTGTGGGATCACCATGACGGCGCTCATAAGCTGCTCTGACTTCAAGTGCAGCGGAATCATCTCGCTTACTCAAAGTCTCAAGCAATACCAACCCCTCCTCAACATCTCCACCTAAAATTCCTGGATGGCTCAATTGTCGCAACGCCAGTTCCTTTAGTGCTGGTAAATAGCGAGGATCCAGGTCAATAGCCTGCTTCAAAAGGCGATTTGAACGCCTTGCCATGGAAACACCTCTGATAGCATTGACTTCCTGTCCCCTGAATTCATAGGCCTTCGCCAGTGCGTAGGTTGCATCAACGTTGCTGCCATCTATTTCCAAAGCTTCGGATAGTAAATCGATTGCCTCACCCGGATTGCTCATCACAAGGTCAATGAGTGCAGAGTAATAGTACACATCCGGATCGCTAGTACCTTCCGATAGTAGTCTTAGAAATACTTGATCTGCGGCATGGTAGTCAGCCTTTTCAAACAACGAGAGTCCTTCCTGAAATTCACTTTCAGCGGCTATCGCAGAACCAAGGCAAATCAATAAGACTACTGATAGCGTTCTATACGATTTCACTAGAGCTCATCAATAAATTCGTCGATTGCTTGCAAAACTTCCTCTTCATTGGATAGAAATATCCAGTGATCAGCATCTTCAAGTATCACAGCCTTAGAGCCCTTTAACTCAGATTCAAAGCGTTCGATTTGTTCAAGTTTTCGGGCACGCTCCATTTGAAACAACTCATCCAGAATCAAATGTAAACCAGGATCGTCCTGGTTGTACCAGGCTTCCAACAAGGCATCGGGTGAACCAGGAACAGCGTACAAAGCTAATGCCGGAACTGAAATGCTTCTGTAGTCTGGCGCTACGATTCCGCGCATCAATGCATCAAGATAAAGCCGGTCATGTTTAACCTGGCCAGTGCTCAAATCGTAGCTAGCGATCAATTCTCCTTCCGGTATGTTCCTGCTACGACCTAGCCTCTGCGCATAAGCCTTGAGTGATTCATAAGAAATTGCTTCTGAAGGTCTGACAGGAGGTATTTCTGGTAACTGAATATCAAGCTCTCTGAATCGCTTCAGTGATTCGCCATCATTCAAACTAACCCGATCATAAGCCGCGTCGGCGTAGATTAATCCCTCAACACGGTCGGGATGATTTGCACCCAGATAACTGAGCTCTTCACCACCGAAGGAATGACCCAGCAATATTGCCGATGGTAGTTCCAACGCATCCATCACTTGCAATACATCCTGAGCGAGCCGCTCAATCTCATAGCCACGATCCGGTTTGCTGGAATCACCTGTACCGCGACGAGTCATTCCAACGACGTTGTATTTCTGTGCCAGCCTGATTGCCACATCATCATAAGAATGTGCCGTTGCCCCAAGACCTGGCAGAAGAAATAAGGTTTTGGCATCAGGTTTTATTTCTTGGCGCCAATCTAAAACTTCCAGTCTTACTCCTCGTTCGACAGAAACGAAGCTGATCTCATGAGGGGACTTGTCGCTCCAACTGGATGGGCGCTCTATATTCGAGGCATCGCTGTTCGGCAGTGGACAAATAGAAGGTTTATCGCCCAGCAACCCTGGCATCGTAAGTTGCTTGTTTAACATCCTTTCCGCATTGTAGGCGGTCACGATTACCGAAGGGTTGTCAGCGATACTGGCATGCGGAAGTGTAAGCTCATAGCGTTGCCGCTTGAGTGATTCCACAAAGTTGTTAGTCAGGTTAGCACGAAAATTACTGTCAACCCGACTACTCTCCATACCGATGAATTCCGCTGAAACAAGATCGGGCTGCACACCCCTTTTGAGGCATTCTACGTTGATTTCATTAGCGCCACTGTCCAGTTCCGCTTTACAATAACCCAATTCCGGAAACCTGCGGCGGACACCATCAACTGCTAACTCATAGGGCGTTGGGGAAAGCAGCACTCCGTCATAGGCTATAGTCAGAGAAACCTGCTGATCTGGACCCAGCTTGTTTAGCGTTTCTCCTTCAAGCAACCAGTGGTCTGTTTTTGTCGCAGAAATAGGCGCATATCTGTTCTCTGCGGCAAATGACCGGCGCAGCTCCACCGTTTCATCCAACCCAGCTGAACTCAACCAGGCTTCTGAGTGAATGCGATTGAATCGCCATTTTATTCCACGCTCTCTTTCTTCAGTGGTTGGAGAAATCCAGTCAATTAATCTTTCCTGGTAGCGAATCGGGGTCGCAAAACTTATCGCACCGGGGCCAGCATCTGAAAGAGCGGCCTGCGACCATCTCGCTTGCACTAACATATTGCTTTCTTGCTCCGAATGGTTCTCTGCATCGACAATGGCAGCAGGGAAACACGCCATAGCCTGATCGAGAAAAACCTGGTCTTCCAGTTCTACATTGTCTGTATTGATCAAGCTTGCATTCAATGCAACCGCACGATCCCAGTTATAGAGGGATTCTGGTGTATACACGCTGAGAAAAATGATGGCGATCGTGGTCCAGAAAACAGCATACGCAGCCCGGCGCTGTCGACGGCAGTATTGGAACCAGAAAATGAGTGAGAACCCTATTATGCTTGCTATCACAATTAGCATGCCCTGAACCCACATCAGTGAGTCGTAATCTCCGCCGAGTGGAATGCCTATAGCCGCAAGTAATGGCCTCGTAACACTCCAGCCTGGTAGCAGGAATACGAAGAACACAGAGATCATCAGTATGATCAGCTTACGCAGATTTGGCGCGAGCAGGCCCATCATCACCAGCACAGAAGCCAGGACAGTGGCGTCAAACCTCTCGATTCCTGCGGCAAAATAAATCGCAACACCTGGCCCCATGCCAATGGAAACCCCCGTGATGACTCGAGATATGAAAACAGGTAAGAGGAATACCAGGGTGAGCAGGACCAGCTTGGCAAGCATCCAGTCTCGTCTCACTATAGGACGGGTTAGCCAGTCATGATCGAGACTATCAGCCGGATCCAGTTGTAATGCCGAAATAACGAGAAACAAACCGACAAAATAGCCAAGCCAATAAATGTTCTCCGGGAGCAGTGCCCAAAATTCCTGATCACCACCAATCGCTGACAGATCCATACTGGCAATTGCCGGTACTATGAGGAATATAAGTAAGGAAATACCAATAAGGGGCAACAGTCCCAAAAGGTCTTTTCGTACCAAAGCCTGGATAACGTTCAGGTTGAAGTTCATGCGGCTTCCCTCAACTTGTCATCCCGTGCCTCTCGAATCAGCACCTTGCTTATTTCCCTGAGACTCATGGGTGACTCTTCGAGGTGAACCGCACCGAAATGCTCAGACAATTGTTGATGGAGGGATTCCTGGCCCTGGAATTGAGTCTCAATAAAATAGAGTGAGTGGCCCTGAATTTGTGGCGCAAGCCAGCTCTGGGGCGCACTAACCGGCCATTCTTTTGTAGCCGATAGGGTGACGCGCACCTCACGAAAGCGGTCTCGTAGTGATTCAATGGACTCCTGAAAACTCAGGCTGCCGTCGTCCATAAAGGCGATATGGCTGGTGAAGTATTCAATCTCAGCCAGTTCATGAGAGGAGATTAGTATCGTGGTCTCATCTGCCTGCTCCAACAACCCATCCACTACTTCATCTCTGGTTAGCGTGTCCATTCCACTCAGAGGTTCATCAAGAATCAAGAGCCTGGGTCGGAATGCCAGGCCGGCGATCAGCACAGTCTTCATTCGCATGCCGTGGGAAAGTTTGTTCAGGCCTCGTGAAGCAGGTAGATCCATGCGTTTGCGCAGGGTGTTTTCAAGGCCAGTGTCCCATTTCGGATACAAAGCACGCAGATAATCGAAGTACTGCCCAATCGTTAAACGTTCAGGCAATACCTGATTCTCGGAAACGTATCCGATTTGCTGAAACAGTTCAGGTTTCAACAGCCGGGAATCACAACCAAGCACGGTCGCGGAACCCGATCCTGGCTGCAGAATATTCACTAAAATACGCATAGTGGTTGTCTTACCTGCACCGTTGGTTCCTACCAGAGCAAACGCTGATCCTTCAGGTACTTGCAAGTTTATTTCCTTGAGAACTTGCACCCGACCGTAGGTTTTACGGAGATTGTTAGTTTCAACTATCATCTGAAACCACCTTGAGCTTCTCGAGACGCTTCCAATGTGATTCGAGAGATTTCTGCACGTCATCAAGAGTAGCCCCTACCCGTTTAGCTTCAACTACCAGCTGCTCCACTTCCTGACTAAGCAAATTTTGCCGATCACCTGCGCGCGCCTTTGGTGGAATCGCTACAGTCGTTCCCCGCCCTGGGCTGGAAATGAGCCAGCGTTCCTGGATGAGATGCTGAACTACTTTATGTGCAGTATTCGGGTGTATTTTTAAATCAGAAGCAAGAGAACGTACTGAAGGAAATCCATCTCCCGGTTTCAGCGCGCCGCCGAGAATTGCCTTGGTGGCCGCAAAAACAACCTGGTCGAAGATCGATTGAGTTGATTTTGGATCTAGCTTAAAAGGTGTCATATGCGTAGTGTGACACTTAGAACAGATATGTCAACACCTGGCGGCCTTGTTAGTGCAAGATCAATTAGATTGAGTGCGCGATAGCACTCTGTAAGGAACTGAGAATTTCAGCCCGTTTTGGGAGAATTCAGGATTGCTCGTTGCGATACGCGAAGAGGCGCTGAAAAAACCATTCCTTGGCAATGGTCTCCTCTCCTCCCCGACAACGCACGATGTAAGGCTCGCCGGTGGTTACGCTCTGACTGGCAATCTTGTTGATAAAGTCTTCTGTGCTGGTTACGTACTGTTCGTTCAGTTCCCATTTCGAGCGCAGATGGGCACGGGCTGAGCGGGTGGAGTAGCGTTGCTCGTTGCGAATGAATCGACAGCCATCTTTGCCGACTTCTGAGATTAGCTGTTCGATTTCTTCATCGACAGTGTTTGCGGATGTGGCGCAAACAGGAAGCGCAATAAGAAATAAGGCAAAGAGTCGTTTCATATCGCTACCTTAAACCCGATACCCGGCTTTTGACAAACAAAAAAGGCGAGTCAGATTTCTCTGACTCGCCTTCTGTTGATAATTCGGCAGTGCTTACTGCGGACCAGACATGATCATGGTGTGATTCATATTCATGGCGGAGCGTGAACGATTGCGCTCGGAACCCATCAGGTCACCGATGGCCGGTCCACCCTGGTTGAAGATGCCACCACGTAGCGCGGACAGCAGATAGCTCATCTCGTCAGCGATGTTGTCGTTGGCCGAGGTGAATTCGGTGGCTATGTTTTCCAACAATTCATCGCGGTTATCCAGATTCGGATAGGCGATGATGTCGGCCATGGCGGCTTCCAGCATATTCAGGTTGTCGATAATGACTGCGGCCTGTGGCGCCTCACTGTAAAGCGACGGTGCGATCGCGGGTACGCTGGGCATCTCTACTGGTACTGGAAACATGGTCATGCCGGTATCGCTGCCGATCTTGTTCCAGTAACGCTCCAGGGTAACTGGCACCTTGCCCAGAAACTGCGAATCCAGTTGCCCCACGACCATGGCTTCCAGCGAAGCGAGCTGCAACCACTGATTAGTCCACAGCAATCCACTCAGTCGCGGGAAAGCAGTTTTGGCTGCATTGGCATGGGGGCCGGCCAGATAAAGATCGGCATTCTTGGGAATCACCGACACGGCATGACGCGGGTCACCGGTCTGATAAGCTTCGATAGCTTCTGCAACCGCTGTGCGCTTTTGCATCATCGACCTGGAATCATCGGCGTAGATGTTAAACAGGTCGCGCTGAAACTGACGGCCCCAGGCCAGGACACGCCAGGCATGAACCGGCAGGGATTCAGCATTTTCGAAAGCGCTGGCAGCGGCTTCATCGCTGTGATCACGGCGCAGCAAGGTCGCCAGTTGCACGCGGGCCTGAACTTCCAGCTCGCCATAAGGACCTGACATGTCCATGACCATCTCACTGCCACCGTGGCCCATCATCATGTGGTCTTGCATGTTCATGTTGTTGAGCATGTCCACTTCCATGCGCACTTCCATGCGGGCATCCATGGTCTCGGGATTGGCATTGATCTCCGCCATGGCATCGTACAAGGCACCCTGGGTGACATCGTGGGCATTGAACAGATCAGCCAGATCCGGGTAGTTATCTGCTAATGCGCCATTCTGGGCGAGAGCCGATACCGATAAGGTGGCGCTCAGAGTGATACCAAGGGCTGCTTTAAGAGCTGTAGTTAGTTTGTTGGTCATCTTATTTCCCCTGCTCTCAAGGTCAGGCGAGCTTTGCCTGGTTTGCTGTCAGGATTCTGTGTATGGGCTGTGGATAATCCAGAATAACTCTCTCCAGCTACTCAGGCATCCACCTGAAATTCAGAACAGAAAGCATAAGAGCCCCCCTGTTCAAAGTCCACCAATTATCACCGGCGGGCGACCCGAAGATCGTCGTAAACCATTGATTATTTGCAACAAATTGTAATACCCAGCAAGAGGCTATAGCAGCCAATGACGGTCGCATCCGGGGGTAATAAAACTGCAGGAAGAGACGGCTATTCGATGAAATGAAAATCGGCTGGCCCGGCTCGACGTACCAGGATCACAGCGTCCTCCCCGCCTTGGGGCACCGTCCAGGAATGGTTCATCCTGCCGGGTATTACCACATAGCTGCCCACTTCAAGATCATGGGATTCCTCACCCAACATGATGTTGACCTTGCCAGCGACTATCACCACATATTCATCGTAAGTGTGCCAGTGCAGGTCGAAATGGGAGCCGGCTGGAAACATGGCATAGTAGGTTATGCCTTTAGTGGCAGGGTCAATTCCCACTCGGGCTGTTCTCAAGCCGATTGGAAACCCATTGCCACCGCCGGGTGGGCCCCATTGAAGTTCACTAAGATCAATGGTGGCAGGCTCGGACTCACTGGCAGCAAACCCTCCGATGCTGTTCGTAAGTGCCAACAGGAACAATAGATAATTTCTCAACTTATTCACAAACTGAAGCTACCAAACTTATGGATTAGCGCAAAGAAAGCTTTTGTTCCAGTTCTTTTATCTCTCGATTTCTAAATTTGTACTGGTCCATGCCATCAATTTCTTGAGCATTCCTAAAAGACTCCTCAGCTCGCTCAAAATCATTTATGGAAACAAACAACTTGGCCATATCGATATGAGCTTCCCATTCACCGAATTTTGCACCGGTACTCTTCGCTAATCCGAGAGATTCCATTAGATCTTCGAATGCAAGGTCATAGTTCCCCAAAGCTGTATTAAACCTTGCACGAGAGTTAAGACCTGTAGGGAGGTACAACCACTCATCCGCGCTGCGAAACAGATCAATTTGTTTGTCAAAGTACAGTTTAGCATTGACCACATCCCCTAACGCATGAAAAATTTCCGCCTGCACCAACACATCGCTTGCCAATATAGAAGCTGTATCCACAGACACTTGCCATGACTTTCGCTCTCTCCAAGCAAACGTTTTCAGGCTACGATTCAGAGCAAAATTTAGCTCATCTATTTCTAATAGATACTTACAAAAATAAGAGCTAACTGTAGGGAACCCAACTTCGAAACCTGGAGATTCAAGCTGCAGCACAGACTCTGCAAGAGCGAATTGTTTCGAAGCTGTTTTATAGTTTCCATTTAGAAAATTTGCATAAGCCTTGAAATTGTTAGCCATCGCAACAATAACTGGATTGTTTGAACTTTCAATCATTGGCTCCAAATCATGCAACAGCTCCATCGCTTGTTTTAATCGACCTGCCTCAATCAACATTGACACAAGTGGACCAGCGATCAGGGTTACATTTAGCGAGTTTTCGACACTAGAAAAGTAACCAATACACTTATACGATAACTCAATCGACTCCTCTAATTCTCCAAGAGCCATAAGGTTTGTTGCCGCACTAGATATAAGAAAATACTTGGCTTCTTCGGGAAGAGGGTAAGACAGTTCGTCCCACCCCTTTTTAAAAAAGCACTTAACACAGGACTGGTCGAGGGAATGTGAAGCAAGCGATATAGGGTATCTGTTCTTAACTTTACTATAATAAAATTGAAATGCTTCCAAAGCAGATCCAGATGCGACCCCATGCATCACTGATCTGTACAATGGTTCGTACTCAATGGCGCTTGATGGCAAATCTTTGGTATCTGATTTCAAGTATTCAAACAAAAGTTTATGACCATTTCTATATGCTTCTGCTTCATCTTCTCTGAATTGATTCTTAATCCATTCCCTAATTAGCGGATGATTTTCAATTGCCACGTCCAGGGTATTTTTTGATACCTCAATAAGACCAGCTTCGCAGAGTTCATTTAGCGTAAGCTTCCATTTGTTTCGAGAGTAATTTCTTAACTTGTCCGTAAAACCAGTGATTTCACACAATGAGACTATTCTAACTATTTCGTTTAAGCTGGTGTTTCTTCCTAACAGGCTGACAATACGCAGTATCTGCAGAGCGTCTTTACAATCAAGCCATTTAAAGTAGTTAGCCATGAGTTGTTCTATCCGACCATTGACTTGCGACTTAATTAGCGGAACTTCTTCGCCTAGCGCCAAGTCCAGCTGACCATCAAATACTGTGTTTGTATAGCCCGCTAGCAATGTAAGACTCAATGCATGGCCAGAATAAGTCTCAACTGCTTCCTCAAACAAGTTCCGGTCACTTTGAATTCCAAGCTCAATTAGCAATTGAATGCCGGCTGAGTTTGTCAGTCTTTCCAGATCTATACGAATTGCTCGAGCATCAAAGAATGAGGCCAATTCTTTAACTGGAAACCTAGATGTGATTATGCATAGGCCGTTGTTTTTGGAAGCCAGCTCTTTAACTAGGTATGCGAGGGATTTGTTTTTAATTGAACCATAACACTGACCGGGACCATGTTGCAGGGGCTCTAACCCATCCAAAATAAGAATAGTGCGTTCCTGTCGTACCAGTTCTGCCAATCTGTTTGCCTTGGACCAAGAAGTACCTTTACTTGGATCTAGGTCACCAAACCACTGAAGCGCATGCTCTAGAAAACAGTCTCCAGCAGATGAGTCCCCACTGATTGGGTTTTCATTATAGAAAGACCACGCATAAATCCTTGACGCATTTTGATAGTTAGTTTTGCTTAGTTCAGAAAGCCATTTGTTTATGAGTGCGCTCTTGCCTGTACCCCCGAACGCAACTATCTCAATAATGTTGCTTCTTCCATCTTTGAGATAGAGATCTAATGATTGCAACTCTCTACGTCGTCCTACGACATTCAACCTCGTTGAAGGAAGAGTTGAGATTGAAATCTTAACTTCGTGTGAAAGTTTTGTTTTCGACTGCAAAGATTTTCTGACCTTTTTTTCGAATGATTTCAGACTTAAAGAAAACCATTCAGGCTTAACTGAAAACAACTCAGATACTTTTGATAACTGTCGAACGGGAATTGCGTCACCTCTTGCTGTTTCTGACCCCGTACACCAGCGGCTTACCGACTGTTTCGAAATACCAAGCGAATGCGCTAGATCAGAATTTGTTTCGATATTGGGATTGAGTTGCAGATGGTAAAGAAACTGCAACTTTCTCTTAAGCTGAGGATGCTTTTCCATGAAATGAATTCGTTACCCCGATGAATCAGAGTGCAAACCAAAATATGGTGTGCTTTTCTTATTTTTCAGTGAGTTTTAACAGCAGCAAGGGCTCGCAAGAGCCTATGACCCACCCGTCCAATTAGTGAGAATAGCTCATCAAGCAGAATAGGTACAGGCTGCCCGGAAAAGGAACTAACTCGCTGATTTAATTGCAGTAACCGTGTTTATGGGAAGGGCACAGACGGCTTTTAGGCATATTGATCACATCTTAACCAGGGGTCCCTCGCGTTTCCGAATCTCTTGAGTTCTCCACAATTTGAATCGCAACACAGTTTCCGGTATCTATACGCCTACACTACTGTAGTCCAATTTTTAGGATCCGCCGTTATGAAGGGTACGCAGTTACAGCGAGCTAAACAGAGACAGTCAGGTTTTACCCTAATTGAACTCATGCTGGTGGTTGCCATCATCGGCATCCTGGCTTCTGTTGCCCTGCCGGCCTACGATCTCTATCGAAACCGGGCCCGTTTCGCAGAAGCGATTCTGGGTGTGGGTGCCCACCGTTCGGCCATCATCACCGCCGCTTCCATTGGCCGCGGCAACACCATTGCGGATTACGATTCCGGTGCGCTGGGAATTCCACCTGTACAGACACAGACTGCCAACACCCACGGCATCAGCGTGTCCGACGGAGCCATCACTATGACCTGGCGTGCCGATGGCACTGATCTGGCAGGTGCCACTTATATATTGCAGGCTGGTGACATCGTGCCTCCCATTCAGTGGTCTACCACCGGTAGCTGCGTCGATAGCGGCTACTGCTAGGCACTTTTCAACTCAGCTCCCTCCGCACTCTGGCTGCATTTTGTAGCTGGCGTTTTTGTCATTTGTTGGCAACAATGGGCGTGGCAGTGTTTCAATAGCCAATATCAACAATAAGAATCTGATAGCAGCAGACCCCTATGGCCTCAGATACCGCTCTAGCCACCGGCGCCACCGACCGGCCCACCATTAATCACAACACCGTGGTTGTCAGCGCGCTGATTTCGCTGTTGCTGTACGGCCTGATCTTCGCCAACGCCGGCTGGAGACTGGCCAGCCTGTTCCTGGTTGGCCTGGCGGCTGGCGTTATTCTCTACCATGCCGCCTTTGGGTTTACGGCAGCCTGGCGCGAAGTAGCGCTTTCCGGGCGCAGCAGTGGCCTGCGCGCGCAGATGTTTATGCTGGCCACTACCGTGCTGATCTTTACCCCGCTTATCGCGCAGGGTGAATTTGGGGGCATAGGACTGCGCGGCAGTGTTGCACCGCTGAATATTGCCGTGGTAAGTGGCGCCTTTTTGTTTGGCATTGGCATGCAGCTTGGCGGCGGCTGCGCCTCGGGTACTCTGTTCACTGTGGGTGGTGGCAATGCCCGCATGTTGATCACCCTCGCTGCCTTTATCGCCGGCTCACTATTGGGGAGCTGGCACTGGTCAAGTTGGCAGGATGCGCCTGGACTGGAACCGGTTGCCCTGACCGCTTCGTTCGGCGCCATCGGCGGTATACTGGTCAGCCTGGTGCTGTTTGGCGCCGTCTATCTTTGCGCATCAGCCTGGGAAAAACACAAACGGGGCGAAGTGGAAAGCACACTAAGTGCCAGCTCTCCCTCTTTACTGCGTGGCCCCTGGCCATTACTGGCTGGCGCCCTGGCCCTGGCCGCGGTTAATGTGGCAACACTCCTGCTGGCGGGGCGACCCTGGGGCGTGACCTCCGGATTTGCCCTGTGGGGTGCCAAGCTTGTGGGCCTGGTCGGCTTCGATGTTTCCAGCTGGCCCTATTGGAGCCGGGCAGCACAAGCCGCTTCTTTGCAGAACAGTCTGTTGCAGGACATCACCTCGGTCATGAATTTCGGCATCATTCTGGGCGCGTTGCTGGCTGCCGGGCTGGCGGGTAAGTTCGCGCCATCGTTTCGCATTCCTGCCAAATCGGTAATAGCTGCCATCATTGGTGGACTGCTTCTGGGCTATGGCGCTCGTATCGCCTTCGGGTGCAACATCGGTGCCTATTTCGGTGGCATCAGTTCCACCAGCCTGCACGGTTGGCTGTGGTTTGTCGCTGCCTTCATCGGCAGCAGCCTGGGTACACGCCTGCGGCCCCTGTTTGGACTGCGCTGACTCCAGGCCTGGCTGACAGCGGCATTACCCTCACTTAAACTGGCAGCATGGTCAAACGTTCCGATTCCACCTCCACCGGTGCCGCCCTGAAGGGTGACCTGTTTCTGGAAAGTGCCGACCGGCAATCTTTCGATAGTCGGCAGATCGCGCTGTTACAGGCAATCAAAACCTCCGGCTCCATAAGCGCTGCAGCGAAAACAGTGGGCATCAGTTATAAGACAGCCTGGGACCGGCTCAATGCCATGAATAATCTCTCGGAGAAGCCGCTGGTGAACCGCGCCGCCGGCGGGCCCCAGGGTGGTGGCACCCAGCTCACGGCTTTCGGCGAGGAAGTGTTGTCTGGCCTGCAAGCCCTGCAGGAGGAACATGCCGACTTCGTCGCAAAACTGGGGGAAAATGTGCAGGGGCTGGGAGATCTTTCCAGCTTTTTGCGTAGCTCCAATCTCAGAACCAGCGCGCGTAATCAGTTTCGCGGCAGCATTCAACGGGTGATACCTGGCACTGTAAACACTGAAATTGAAATCGCCCTGTCCAGGTCACTGAGTATCGTCGCCACCATTACCAATGACAGTTACAAGCGGATGGAACTGGCTATTGGAGTCGAAGTGATTGCCTTGATCAAGTCCTCCTGGGTGCTGCTCAGCGCACAAATGGACGCGGCAACCAGCGCCCGCAATCAATTGCCCGGCACTGTCAGTCAGATCATAAAAGGCGAGGTTGACGCGGAGATCACGCTGGATCTGGGAGACGGCAAGAGTCTTTGCTCAGTCATTACTGCGGCCAGTTGTGAAGCGATGGAACTGGCTGAAGGGCAAACACTTACTGCCTTGTTTAAGGCCTCCAGCGTTATACTGATGCGGCCTTGATCAGACGCAGCTAGCGCAGAATCGCCACCGATTTTATTTGCGCATAGAGTGCCAGCCCCTCGCGCAGATTCAACTCATGCACCGAACGCCTGGATACCCGGGCCAGCAAGCGACTCTCGCCAACTCGTAGCTGCAGCATCGACATTCCCGCTGTGTCACCTTCATCAATAAGTACAATCCGGGCAGGCAATCGATTCAGGATGCTGCTCTTACTGGTGTTTTCCAGGGAGAGACTCACATCACGGGCCAATACACGCAAGCGCACATCGGCACCAGGTGCTCCCAGACCATCAGTATCCCGCACTAATATCTCACCGCCGGCGAATGCCACCGTGGCCAGATGCCAACGTTCATCCCGGTTCACTATCTGGCCTTCCAATATGGCGCCCGCTTCCTCGCCAAACTCCAATGGCAAATCGGTTCGTGACAGCAGATCCACTAATTCCCCGCAGGCGGCAACCCTGCCCTGCTCGAGTATCAGCAGACTGTCGGCCAATCGGGTCACTTCTTCCATAGAGTGAGTGACGTAGAGGATCGGTAATTGAATCTCCCGGTGCAGTCGCTCCAGGTAGGGCAATATTTCCAGGCGTCGTTGTCGATCTAGAGCGGCCAGGGGTTCATCCATGAGCAGTAAACGAGGGTTGATAAGCAGAGCCCTGGCTATGGCAACACGTTGCCGCTCTCCCCCTGAAAGCTCACTCGGGTACTGCCTGAGCAGGGAATCGATTCCCATTAGCTCCACGATGGCCTGAAACTGCATGCCTCCGGGAGCCGCACGTTTTTCCGCATAGCGAAGATTGCCTTCTGCCGTGAGATGCTCGAACAAGCTGGCTTCCTGGAACACGTAGCCAATGGGTCGTTGATGGGTTGGCAATGAAACTGTTGTATCGTGCCAGGTCTCACCATTAACAATCAGCACCCCTTCTTCAATGGCCTGCAATCCAGCGAGACAACGCAGCAGCGTGGTTTTGCCTGAACCCGATGCGCCAAAAATGGCGGTAATGCCTTGTCCGGGCAGTTCCAGATCAACATCGAGCGTGAATGCTGGTTTTTGCGCTGCTTCAGATTGTCCAATGTGAGTCTTGATCCGGGCAAGAATGGCACTTGCCGCGGCCTGCTTTTCAAGCGGGAGAGTCATTGCTGCCTGCCTCCCAGGGCAAACCCCGCACTGCCTCGATTGCCTTGCGCGCCATAAACGATCAACAGCACGAGAAAAGAAAACAGCACCAGGGATCCGGCTAACCAATGGGCTTGCTGGTAATTGAGCGCTTCCACGTAGTCGTAGATTTGCACCGATACCACGCGCGTCTCGCCGGGGATATTGCCACCTATCATTAGCACCACGCCAAATTCACCCACGGTGTGAGCAAACCCCAGCACTGCAGCAGTAATAAATCCGTTTCGGGTCAGGGGCAGCACCACACTGACGAAGCTGTCCCAGACGCCAGCTCGTAAAGTGGCTGCCATTTCCAGTGGTCGCTCACCAAGGCTGGCGAAGCTGCTCTGCAGGGGTTGCACCACAAATGGCAGGGAGTAGAACACCGATGCAACTACCAGGCCCCAAAAAGTGAATGGCAGGGTACCCAGACCCAACGCTGCAGTGAATTGGCCGATCGGTCCATTGGGGCCCAACGAAACTAACAGGTAGAAACCCAATACCGTTGGTGGTAATACCAGCGGCAAGGCCACCACGGCAGCAATGGGGCCACGCCAGCGGGATGACGTGGTGGCCAACCACCAGGCCAGGGGCGTGCCCAGCAGCAATAAGATTACCGTGGTAGTCGTGGCCAGGCGCAGAGTCAGGCCGATAGCGAGCCAGTCAGCTTCAGTGAATCCCATAGCGCTTTCAATAAAACAAAGTAAAAAGACTTAGCGTTATATAGCAATTTATATAACGCTAGCTGTCACGAAGCAAGTCAAAAATCGCTGCAATTTCAGCACATTAGAGTGAAAGCTGTGCTAAGTGCTAGTTATTGGTGATAGTAGTGCGGCGCCATTCACGCTGGGTGAGATCGCTGACTTCCTCGATGGAGCTCACACGCCGGCAGACCCGCTGGCTTATGCGTGATCCCAAGGGTTTCTCGAGACGGCATTCGATGCGATCTTCCGGCTCGACCGAGGCATTGTATTGCTCAAGCTCCGCATCTGTAGGCATGCGGGTAGGCTGACGGTCGGGATTCGCTGAACAGCCGAGCAAAACGCTGGACGCCAGCAAGCACAGAACTGGCAGTATTATTGGTGTTTTTTTCATAACAGCCTCTGCTTCTTCATGGCAGGTGATTCGAGTATCCAGAGAAAACCTTTCAACTGCAAGCTTACAAACCGATTTAGCAGAAATTCTGGTGCTGTGGCCGAGGTGTCTGAACGCCTGGTTGGTGTTAAACAAGAGCAGAGATCGAAATAACCGACAGGCTACAGATCGGCGGCGATAATGTCGTTTTTGATGTTGAAAACCTGAATCGCGCTCTGGTTGTAATTGCTACCGGTGAGCACGATGACCATATCGAGTTCTGGAACGACATAGATAAACTGACCGCCATTCCCTTGTGTGTAGAAATAGGTCACGGGCACTTCAGATATTTCGAAGGTCCTTTCGCGCCACAGATAGCCATAGTACCAGTCTTCATTTAGCACGACTTGCTGTCCATTGGTGCGCTCGATCCATTGCTCCGAAATCAATTGCTTACTGGCCCAACGACCCCGCTGTAGATACAACTGCCCAAACTTCGCCATATCTCGAGGGGTCATATGGATATGTCCGCCGGTATCCACATGACCGGACGGCATGTACTCCCAGTGGTAGTTACTGATCTGCAACTCATCGAACAAATATTTCTGTGCAAAAAAATCCGTACGCAGACCAGTCGCAGAATCGAGAACACCGCCCAGGGCTACCACGCCCGCGGTGCAATAAGAATAGACTGTGCCGGGAGGATGCAGTGCTGGAAGTTCGGTAAAGAACTGAATCCAGTTATACCTGGGATACATAAACTGCTCATTGCCTGGCGACCTTGTTTCCGAATCATTGCAGTCCTGACCACTCCTCATGGTGAGCAGATCTTCAATGGTCATCTCTTGTTGCGAGTCAGTCCAGAACTCAACCTGGGGATAGTCTGCCAGGAACTGCGCTACCGGCAGATCGACGTTTTCAATAAACCCTTTGTCTATGGCAATGCCCACCAGGCCAGAAGTAATGCTTTTCGTAGTGGATCTGAGATCATGAACAGCATTGCTGTGGTAGCCGTTGAAGTACTGTTCGTAGATCAAAAATCCGCACTTAACTGCCAGCACGCTATCGATGCCAGTGTAGGTTCCATCATTTAGTTGTGACGTGATAATCGCCAGCAGTTGTGAATCAACTCCTACCTGTTCGGGAACCGCAGTTTTCCAGGCGCCACTTTGCTGGAGCTGTGCTGTGGTGCTGTTGTTTATTGGGTCGATGAGTGGACTGCTGCAGTCGTAAGGTTCCGGAGACAGTGGACCACCGGACACCAGTGCAAACTGAATTGGCTCTTCGTTTACCAGTTTTAATTGGGCCCAATAATTGTCGCTCGCAGCCTGATAGGAAGGAACAGAAAGATAGCTGTCGGAGTAGGTGCTCGGATCATCGGATATGGTCGGTGCTGCGGGTTCGGCTTCCCTGAGTTGAAACAGAATCTGTTGTTCGGAAAGAACCTGCTCAAGACTCACCGTGTATTGATCATCGCCAACGGCGACCAATGGTAAGTGCAAAATCTTATCGCTGAATGTCGCTTGTTGAGCATAGGGTTGCGGCGGCATGAACAATAAGCCAAGTATCACCGCCAGGCAGTGACTCGCCAATAGGCCTGATCTGATGCGCTTCGCCTGCATATCCTGAGCTTACTCCGCAGGCCGTTGGAAAGCCGTCAGTTTTTTCTCACCGCCTGATATTTGTTGACAAATCATCTACCTATGCTATTTTTTTCGCAATATGCGAATATTTTCGCATACGCCTCAATCACGAACAACCTAGTGACATCCTGACCTATGCCAAATCTCGACAAACTCAGTCGCCGCGAAAAAGAAATCCTGGAACTGCTGTTCCGTCTGGGCGAAGCCAGTGCCAAGGACGTACAGGCCCACATGGCCAATGCACCGGGCAATTCTTCCATTCGTACACATTTAAAGAATCTTGTGCAGAAGGGCTACGTCAATTCAAAAGAGAGCGGTCTCAAGTATGTGTATTCGCCAGCGCAGGACATCAGCGAAGTATCCAGCTCTGTATTGTCAGACGTAATCAAAACCTTCTTTCAGGGTGAGCCGGTACTGGCAGTAAACCAACTGCTCAGCGGCAATCTCGACGAAATCTCCGATGAGGATTTGCTGGAACTGGAGAAGATGATTCGAGAACACAGAACGCGCAAAAAGTAACAAGCAGATTAACTATTGCAGAGGGATGATCCAGTGATCATTGACCTGACAACAGACATATCGAGTTTGCTTCCACAATTGGTGATGCTGCTTTCGCCTGTGGCCGACTGGTTAGTGAAGTCTGGATTCGTGGTTCTCCTGACGTTTCTGGTCTGTTGGTTGTTTCGACCTGTATTGAGTCCCATATCTCGTCACGTACTCTGGCTAAACGTGTTGGTTTGCCTCGTACTAATCCCTGTCCTGGCCCCCGCGAGCAGCCCGGGTATCGAGCCTGCTGAAATTACACCAGCTTATGAGGTGATTACCTTCTCCCTCACTTCACCTGCCATGTCAGATCCCGAGGGAGATCTCACTGAAGTCTCAACGAATATAGAATCCTGGCGTGTTATTGCCATCAGCGGTTACCTGCTGGTTTGCACCGCATTCTTGATGAAAATCCTGATCGCCGCGTACAAGGTTTACCGCATTAATCAGCGCGCTACAGCAATCACCGACTTGGCCTTCGTAAGGAAGATCAATAGCAAAAGGCAGCAACTCAATATCGGTCGACCCGTGATGGTCAGATTCAGTGACGAAATTTCTTCTCCTGTCTCATTTGGCCTCTTCAAACCGGTGGTGGTCTTCCCGCTGATTGCCAGGGAGTGGTCAGAAAGAACTTTTACCAGTGCCCTGATGCATGAGATGAGCCATATTGCGCGTCTGGATTGGCTGAGCACTGCAGGTGGCTATCTGTTTTGCTCCCTGCTTTGGATCAATCCATTTGCCTGGTATGCACTTTCCAGGCTAACGGTTGAAGCGGAAAGCGCCAGTGATATAACGGTTGTGCACAACGGAGTAGCCAACAAAGACTATGCGGAAGACCTGCTCTCCATAACCCGCAGTTGCAAGATTGCGACTGATCAACAGTTCCTGACTCAAAATATGCTGTCAGCCCAGTTACTGAAATCCAGAGTAGCGTTGCTGCTGGACTTTCCGTCTAACTGTGCAAAAACGTCTTCTTTAGTGACCCCTGCAATCATGCTCGTTTCAGCTGTGCTGGTGGTCTGGTTGTGCGCAGGCACTTTTCTTCGGGTGTCGCTGGTAGACGCGTTTAACTGGCAGGAATATGAGTTCAAAATGAAACTCACCGAGGAGGCGTTTAGCCAGAACACCCCGTTTCGGGCCAGGAGTTCAAGCCTTTTTACACCTGCAGATTACGAGCATGCAAACAGCTACTCACTGCCGGAACCAATTCCGGACTTAGTTGCTCCCAGTGTGGAGCAACTGTCTAAGCCGCGACATGATCTCTCAATTAACGCAATAGAAGGCCTGGAAGCAAATACGCACGAGCTAGCGATCGTCAGAGAACAAGACTATGCACTAGCTCTGGATCTGCCGCGGATAGATGAAATACCGATATCAGGGACTTCGCCGGAGCCGCCTGTCAAAGAAGAACCGTACGGGATTGACTACACGTCGGTCCTAGCAGAGCTGTCCAAATCCGAATTGTTTCAGGAAATTAGAAGAGTAGAGGCTGAATACTTTCGCTTGTTCAATGCCAGCGAACAGGACAAATCACTGCACGTCTTATGCGGCACTTACCGGCCAAAGGGTTCATTTATTCCCAGACACTTCTGTGAACCGAGATTTGTAGCAGAAGCGAGAAGCGCTGTCGTTGGAGAGTATTCAAACATAGCCACCGTGATTTCCAACCCGTCTATGTACGAGAACACAAACCACACCAGAATGCGTGACCTCACCGCTGCATTCAACAGAGTTCTTAAGGAAAATCAAGAGCTACGGGATCTTCACATTTATCTGAGCCAACTCAAGTCCGCAATCTAATAAATACTCATGCCGTCAACACTTATGCAATCTAACCCACAATGAAACAATGTCTAACGATTGTTATCAGGGGGATACATCATGAAACCAAACTCATTAATCACTTTATCAGCCATAGCCCTGTTCTGCCCGTCACTATCGTTCGCACAACAAACAGAAGAGAGCTCGACGCAGCAGAACGAATCGGAGAAGCCTTACGAAGTAGTTATTACAAGCAAACCCTCGAGAGCTTACCTGCGCGGCCTTATTGAAGACGTAGAAGAGGACTTCTTCGAGAAATTCAACGAGTTCAATGATGACGATATGTACGACATGTATTGCTATGAGTACACGCCGGCCATGACCCATATCAAGAGGCGGGCATGTGAGCCTCTGTTTATGATCAAGTACCGATCCCAGCAGAGTGGGGATGCCTTGTTCCTTATGTCTGCCGGGGGCAGCGGCGGAACCACTAACTCTCTCGGGTCAAAACTTATGGGCGTCTACTTACCTACTGAGGTGGAAATGCGCAGACATCAAGACCGGTACTACAAAACGCTCACGGAAAAGCTGGAAGAAGCGGTGAGAACGAATCAAGAAATCGGAGAAATTGCCAGCGTGATGGAGCAGCTAAAGTATCGCCTGGAACACTACAATGAAAATTAATAGCAAGATATTGCGTAGTTTGTAACGACAATCTGAATTCTGAACGAACTATTCGAGAAAAAACATGAAACTAATAAACTCTAAACAGATCGGCTACCTTGCTTTAGTTTTTACCTTACCCATAGCCGCACAACAGGAACTGGAGGAACCTCAGGAGCCGCAGACCGAACTAGAAAGACCCTATGAAATTGTTGTCACTCCCACACTTTCACGAGCTGGATTAAGAGATCTGATCTCCAATGTTGAAGAAGATTTTTATGAGAAATTCAATGAGCTCAATACAGACGACAGCTACGACATAGTCTGCTACAAGTATAATCCCACCATGTCACATATATCGCGGCGAGTTTGCGAGCCAACGTTTATGCTGAAGTACCGTGGGGACAACGCATCACAAGCAACCTTCCTGCTTGGCTCTGGGAGTGTCTCTACCCGCTCCAGTGGGCTGGCTTCCCTAAAAACTGAGCAACAACTTTTTTCGGAAAACAAGAAAAATTACGAAAGACTACAGGAACTGATGGAAGAATTTACCCAAACTGATACTGAGTTTCGCCAGATCGGTGAAGTGCTTGGAGAGTTGAAGTATCGGCTCGAAACTTACGGACTAGATAAATAAGTACTTCTTGTGATTCACTCGCTTGCGTTTCAGCTACGCGTTGATGGTGTAAAAACTGTTTGTAGAGCTAAAGCAAGTCTAAATATTTCAGTTAAGACGAATTGCTGTATAACCAGGCTCAAGTCTAACCAGATGTCGTACTGATTTTCGGTTCTTCCACTAGCCTCAACACAAATAGGTGGTAAGTGCCCCCAGCCTCGCTCACTTCCCGTATGCGCACATCTACCAGAAACGACTTGCCGTCGACACTTTCCATCTTGGCCTGCACTTCACCGCCTTCGCCCATGTCCTGACCCCAGAAGTTGGACACGAAGAGATCGTCCATGTGAATTTTCCCGACGGCCTGTTCGTGACTGTAACCAAAAATCTCCCGGGCCTTTGCACTCCAGGACCGAAGCAAACCCACCTGGTCGGCAACCAGAATGACGTCAAGTGAATTGTCGACGATGAATTGCAGGTCCTGCTCTGATTGGGTTTTCTCGGCTAACAGGTTACCGACCTGTTGTTTAGCGAATTCCAGCTCATACAGCACCATGGCGACCAGCAGCAGCGTGAATGACAGGTACTCCATGTAGTAGAGCAGCAAATAGATATCGTCCAATTCCAGAGCAGGAAGCGTGCTGCGGATGAGCACAACGGAAGCACTGGCGATCACCAGGAACAGTTTGCCGGGCGTGACTTTCTCGCCTGTCTTGATCGCCCGCCACAACAACACCAGACTCAAGGCAATTATTGGGCTCGATTCCAAGTAACCACTGCCACCTGGTGCGGGGTAATCGGTGAGGACCTGCATTACGGAGATACCGATCATGCCAATACCGAGTACGGTAAATGCCCAGTAGTAGAATTTGGTTACGGTTTCATAGATGAGTAACAAGGCAGCGACGAAGAGCAACGTGGAACCGAACTGAAACACCTGGCCCAATAAATACCAGCTTATTGAAGCGCCGCTGATTCCGTTGATGAAATCGATGCCGTGTCGAACTATTTCGAACAGGCCAGCAAAGCAGGCAATCTTTAAATACTCTCTACCCGCTGTGATGTAGCTAAGCCATAGACCGAAAACCACCATCAGATCGAGTAAGGAAACGAACCCAATAGCAAGGGCGAAGAAGTTCTGGCTTTGATCAACCATGAATCAGTTCAATTACCTGCGAAGCACCTATGCTTAGGATACCATAGCGACCTGGAGCTCCCGCTTACCGACTCGAGCCTGAATGCTGCTGTTAAATAATGCGGCAACTGACGCCATCGGATTTGGATCGGCATCCTATAACAATTGACCGGCGAAACCATGTCTCTATTCAGTATCGGCTACGCAACCAAACCCCTGACCACTCTTCTGGATCAACTGCACTCCCACGAAATTGGTGCCGTTGCTGATATACGCTCTGTCCCCTATAGCGCCGTGTTCAAGGAATACCATCGCGAAGCACTTCAGAGCGCACTACACAGGGCGAAGATTCATTATGTCTACCTGGGGCAGGAGCTGGGGCCGCGTTCTGAAAATGACGATCACTACGATGCTTCCGGGCAGGTGCAGTTTCATAGACTGATGGAATCAGAACTCTTTCAACAGGGGATAAAACGCTTGCACGCAGGACTGAACAAGAATATGAACATTGCGCTGCTGTGTGCGGAGAAAGATCCCGCCATCTGCCATCGCAGCTTACTGGTGGGACACTATCTGAAGCAGCACGGTAATCTCGATGTGCAGCATATTCTTTTTGACGGTGAACTGGAAACCCAATCCCAGTTGGAGAAAAGACTCATCGATCTGCAGGGCCTGCAGGCAGATCTGGTGACAGACAGCAGTGAACTGGAACATATTGCTTACGAGCGGCAGTTAAAGCAGAGAGCCTACCGCCGCCCGTAGCTGCAATTCAGTCTTCCTGTTTGCGGTAACGTTCGAACCACGCCAGGATGTTATCGACCTTGGCAATTTGATGAGAGGGGCGTCCTGCTATGCCATGGGATGCCTCTGGCACCCGCACCAATGCTGTATCGATCTCGCGCAGTTTAAGCGCCTGATAATACTGTTCAGATTCAGCAATCGGCGTTCGATGATCGGCTTCACCTGTCAGCAGCAAAGTGGGTGTAGTCACGTTACCCACCAATGAAAGTGGAGAACGGCGCCAGTATTCTTCCGGATCTTCCCATGGCATGTTCTCGAACCAGTAGCGTGTCACACCTTCGGGAATATCACTGTAGAGAGCATGACTGATCCAATTGATCACAGGTTTCGCCACGGCTGCTGCAGCAAAACGATCTGTATTGCCTATGATC
>JANQJM010000076.1 GCA_028281635.1 Pseudomonadales bacterium
TTAGCGATCAGGCAATCGCCGAGGCAGAACATTTTCCCAGGCTCAATCTCTCGGCCAGCGGTGGATTGCAGGCTCTCGATCTGGGTAATCTGGTCGATACCGATTCGGAAGTGTTTTCAATTACACCCATCTTCACCTGGCGCTTATTGGACGGGCGACGCATTGAAGCCGAAATCGCCGTTGCCGATGCTCGCACTCAGGCCGCTGCCGCCCAATACGAAGCGATTGTGGTTAACGCGCTGGTGGAGGCCGAAAACTCTTTCGCGCAAGTGACCGCAGCGCGGGACCGTACCCAACAGCAAGTCCAGTCTCTGGATTCCAATCAGGAAATAGTGGCCTTGCAGGAATTGCGATTCACCACTGGAGATATTAACCGCAGCGAATTGATCGAAGCCCAGCTGGAACTGGTGCAGGCTCAGGATCTGCTGGAGTCAAGAAAGGCTGAGCAAGCCACCAGCCTCGTGCGACTGTTCAAGGCGCTTGGTGGTGGCTGGGTTTCCTCAACTCAGGGTAGCTAATTTTGAAGTTAAGAACGGTCCGGCAGCGTAGAGGGAGTTACACGCATTCAGTCTTGAAATAGTCGCCAGATAGTCTTTCCTGGCAGGATTTGCTGCGGGAAAGTTAACGCGGACACAAAGTGGTAGAGGTAGAGTAGTAAGCACTGAGAATTGCGCGACTGTTAGAACTATCGGCTGCAGCTTAGTCGGGGAATGGCTGAAAATATCTATCGAAGAGATAGGCATCATTAAAATGCTGCCTGGCAACAAAACCTGTCGCGTGCGTTCCCCACTGACGCATGGCGCCCACATTATTGATACCGGTAGGCCACAGGGTGAGTCGCTCCAGGCGCTCACTGCCACTAATAATGCCATCGCTGGCAAACAGACTCTGAGTTCCGTTACTGACACCGAGATTATAGAGCTGGGAATAGGGCGCCAGAGAATAAGCTTGAGCATCTTCAACGACCTCATTATTAAGACCAACGATATAGTGTTCGTTGGAAGTCACAAGCAGGTGCAAGCCCTTGTCATGTTGTAGCTCTGAAACGTCAAAAACATTGGCGGGTTCTGCCCGCTCTGGGCTGCTTCGGCTAATGATTGCGTTCGATGCCAGGTAATACTTGTGGTAACAGCCACAGCTATGGATGCTGTCATAGAGTAGTACTTCACCTGATTCATTCAGTGTGATGCGCCAGATCAGACTGTCGATTCGCCCGGAATACAGATCAATCCAGTTTCGTGGTTCACGGGCGGGAAACCAGAACACATAGTTGAGTTGCAACAGGTTGCGACCTGCGAAGCGAGTGTAGGAAGGCAAGTAGAACGCAGCGGCTAGCTGGGTTTCGACTTGCGCGTTACCGTTTTCAATAGTCGGTATGCCCAGAAGGTCCTGCTCACCCAGGGTCTCTATCGTCAAACGGGGAGCGAAGCGTGTAAACAAGCTGAGCAGGCCTTCATCGGACAAGCTCGGAAGCTTCAGGGCGCTGTTAGAGTAGGCAGAATCGAAACTTGATGCAGCCAGCAGTTCAGCGCGCTCATCCTCGAATTCATAGGAGACACTGGTAGTAAACGATTCCTCTGCCGCGAACCAGCTTTGTTCTTCAGCATGCAGTAAGGCGATGCGCCAATTGAAAACCGGGCGCAACAGTGGCAGGAGACCAAGCCATTGCGCAGTGCTGCTGTAGTGATCTTTCACAACAGGATTGCTGCGCAGCGCTGCCAGCAGTTGCTGACGCAGTGGAGCCTGGCGCACATCGTTGGCGATGATAAAGCTGCATTGGCTGATCGCATTAAGACGATTGCCATCGTCTGGTTCGTCCAGATTTTCGTTTTCACTGCGACGAATGCGATCACCCAGGCGTGCCATGGCGGACAAGAGTTCACGGGCTTGAGAGTCATCGATCACTTCGTGTGCCAGGGCATCATAGAAACGTGTGCTGTGTAGAAATGGTGCGGAGTCAAAATGTGGAAAACCTGCGTTCATCACATCATCGCGTTCCACCTCATTACGAAATTCCTGAGCGATTGCTGCACATTCTTGCCAGTAGACATCGTTGTAGAGGACTGTCGGCGGAGATGACTGGCAAGCAGCAAGCAAGAGTAAAGTCAGTAACAGAAAGACACGCTGCATTTGAAAGATTCGAAATTTATTTCCGCACAGGGCACACAAAAAAGGGAAACGCACGAGGTTTCCCTTTCCGACTTCACTGCGACGAAGCTACACCGATGCAATCGGCGTTGATTGTCGAAGATCGTATTTATTCAGAGGTAATTCCCGAATGCGCTGACCGGTCAGGATATAGATCGCATTCGTCACTGCTGCGGTGATCGGCGGAGTAGCCGGTTCACCCAATCCTCCAAGGGACTCACCGGATTCAATGATATGCACATCGATCTCGGGCGAGGTGGCCATACGAACCATCTCGTAATCCGGGAAATTATTCTGCGCAACCCGCCCATTTTCGATGGAAATCTCACCATACAGCGCAGCAGTGAGTCCGTAGATGATGCCACTCTCTATTTGCTGTTCCACCGTATCTGGATTTACCGCCCAGCCACAATCAATGGCGGCCGTCACTTTGTGCACGATAGCCTGGCCATCGTCGCCAATGGAGACCTCGGCTACTTCTGCACAGATACTGTTGAAACTCTCTTGCACAGCCAGACCCAGGGCATGCCCCTCGGGTAAATTGCGTCCATAGCCAGCGGCTTCTGCGGCGACTTCCAGCGCTTTGCGATGGCGAGGATGGTCCTGCAGCATGTCCATGCGAAACTGGTACGGATTCTTGCCAGCACGGTGTGCCAGCTCGTCGATGAAGGACTCGATGAAGAATGTCTGTTGGGTATGATCAACACTTCGCCATGCAGCTACTGGAACGTGGGTGTCGCCGTCGACAACCCGAATCGATTGATTCTCAATGGCATAGGCCGGGTGCGAGGCGCCCGGTACCTGAATGGGCCCGGTGAATCGATTATGCCAGGCAATCAAGTTGCCGTTACTATCCAGCCCGCCCTTAAAGTTGGAAATCACCGCCGGTCGGTAATAGTCTTGTTGTAAGTCGTCTTCCCGGCTGAATACAGTCTTCACCGGCACATCGAATTCCATTGCGATCTGGGTTGCGTGATCAATACAATTCCAATTGAAAGGAAGACGACGACCAAAACCGCCTCCGCAATAACTGGGATGATGGGTCACATCGTTTTCATTAAGACCTGCAACTGAAGCCACACGACCACGCATTGAAAGTGGATCCTGGGTACTGGTCCACAAGTCTGCCTTGCCGTCTTTAATATGCACCGTGCAGTTCATAGGTTCCATCGGAGCATGAGCCAGGTAGGGAACGCGATAACTGGCTTCGACGACATCGGCTGCCGCTTCGAGTCCAGCCTCGGCATCGCCCTGTTCCAAATCCTTGCTGCCATTGCTTTCCGATAATTCTCGTTCGAACCTCGCTGCGAGGTCGGCGCTGGATACATCATCATGCGCTGAAGCTTCAAATTCTGACTTCACCAATTTCAATGCTTCTTTAGCGCGCCAGTAATTGTCGGCGACAACCGCAACTGAATCCTCTAATTCAATGACACGTTTAACACCTCGTTGTTGCAATGCCTCGCTGGCATCTACCGATACCAGTTTGGTGCCAAACACTGGCGCCAGTCGAATCGCGGCATACAGCATATCCTCGGAGTGGACATCGATGCCATAAGGCGCAGTCCCATCGACCTTGGGAGGAATGTCACTGCGAGACATTGCCTTACCCATGATATTGAACTGAGATCTGTCTTTGAGCATGGGTTCTGCGGGAGGTTCAAGTTCCGCGGCAGCGCTTGCCAATTCACCGTAGCTGAGAGATTGGCCCGAGGCATTGTGTTGCACATGGCTAAGGACAGTGGTGCACTCTGCTGCTGGCACACCCCAGCGTTCTGCTGCGCATTGAATCAACATTTCCCGCGCAGCCGCTCCCGCCACACGCATGCCATGCTGACCGGTAAAACGCACAGAGGCACTGCCGCCGGTAGTCTGCAGATTAGCGATTTGCGCCACTTTCATTGAGCTGGCTTCTACCAGGGGCATGAGTACCGAGGGGACACCAAACTCCTCTGCGAAACCTGTTGCCAGGTCACCCGCCGCATACAAATCGGTAGCGGGTGCTTGTTCGATGTGGACATTCTCCCAATCGGCATCCAACTCATCGGCAGCCATCATGGCCAATGCCGTGTGGATTCCCTGACCCATCTCTGAATGCAGTACATAGATGGTGATCTCGTTGTCAGGATCGATCTTGATGAAGGAAGTGAGATATTTCTCACCATTCCTTGCAAGTTCTGAATTCGCGACGCGGTGTCCACTGGGTCGAGTCGCTGCATAGCCGATGAGAACGCCGCCGCCTACAACTGCGGTGCTAAGGATGAATCGTCGTCGAGAAATCTTCATTGGCGTTCCTCCCTAGGCGTTGGCAATGGCACGAATGGCGCGCCGGATTCTGGGATAGGAACCACAGCGACAGACGTTCGTCACACTGGCATCGATTTCCGCATCGGTGGGATTGGGATTGCTGGCTAACAACGAAGACACCGCCATCACCATGCCAGATTGGCAGTAGCCGCACTGCGGTACCTGATGATCAATCCAGGCCTGCTGCACCTGGGTAAGTGAGACTGCATTGGAATCTGCTGGGTTGTTGTCTTCAGCAGCGTAAGCCAGGCCTTCAATGGTGGTGATCTCCTGCCCTTCTACTGCCGAGACCGGCAGTACGCAGCTACGTACCGCGCTGCCATTAACATGGACAGTGCAAGCGCCGCAGGACGCTATACCACAGCCGAACTTCGTCCCCGTCATGCCCAGCTCGTCCCGTAACACCCACAGCAGCGGCATTTCCGGTTCGACGTCAACGTTCCGTTCAACACCATTTACTTTGAAAGTTGCCATGTCTCTACCCCCGAATCTGTTCTTGTGCTGATTGGCATTGTAACTCCACTCTCTTTGGAAATGCGACGTCGCATTACCTGCAAACGGGGCAGAAATTTGGCGTGTCAGGTGACAGCCCGTAAACTCCGGTCAGGAGATTGGCATTCAATGGGAACGACGATTGCGCTTTAAATACACAGCTTTGGAAACCGTTACATTAGGCGAGCCTGTGGCGGAAGCCCTGCCAAAACTGGCGGAAGAAAAAGCAGTGCAGCGCCTGTTTCTGGTGGCTTCTGCCTCGCTGTCGCAAGCAACGGATCAACTGTCACATCTGACACAAGCACTTGGAGACCGTTTCGTTGGTCTGAGTACCAACATTGGCAGCCACACACCACGGCAAGATGTGTTGGCCGTACTGGAAGAGGTGCGCGATAGTAGAGCAGACCAGCTTGTCGCTATCGGTGGAGGTTCAGTGATCGATGGCTGCAAGACTATTCAGTTGGCTATCGATCAGGATATTAAGTCCGCTGATCAGTTGCTGGAGTTTGCTCAACGTTCCGATGGCAGCAGAGGTTCCAAGTTTGGTGACCCAAGTTTGTTTTCCGCGCCGCCAAATATTCGTCAAATTGCCGTGCCTACTACCCTATCCGGTGCCGAGTTCAGCAACGCTGCTGGAGTATTGGATACGGAAAGTCGATCTAAAGAGGGATATCGGGCACCATCTATCTGCGCTCAAGCGATAATATATGATCCCGCACTAACACTACACACGCCTCAATGGTTATTTCTCTCGACGGCAATCCGTTCCCTGGATCATGCTATAGAGGGTTACTGTTCGACGGACAGCACGCCTTATCACGATAGCCACTTTCTGCAAGCGATACGGTTATTTAGTGAAGCACTACCCATGGTGGTAGACGAGCCGGAAGACCTGACTGCTCGCAGCCTGAGTCAACAGGCCGTTTGGCACGCATGTTGTGGTTTAGGTACCGTCACTCATGGCGCCAGTCACGGTATTGGTTACATTCTTGGCAGTCTCTGTGGAGTGCCCCACGGCCATACCTCCTGTGTTATGCTGCCAGCCGTTCTTCACTGGAATAGCAGCGAAAATTTACAGTGCCAGCATACAATTGCTGAGGCCCTAGGAGGCAGCGGTGAATCGGCTGCAACCTTATTGAAACATTTGATTGAGAGACTTCAGTTACCGTCTACTTTGCAAGCTGTGGGTGTAGACGAATCGCAGCTGGAAGAAATCGCAGAAAGAGCCTTTCAACATCCAGTAGTAAAGAGAAATCCTAAACCTATTTCCAGTGTTCAACATGTGAGAGAGATTCTGGAACTCGCTTGGGATCAGTAAACAGAAGTCATAAAGAGAAAATCAACCCCATGACTGCCATTGATAGAAAGCAGATAGTCACCGCCGAAATAATCGGCACTTACTTACTGGTCTTCGCTGGCTGTGGAGCCATCATTGTCAACGATTTATACGGAGGTGTGTTGGGTCACGTGGGAGTGAATGCGGTGTTCGGTCTGGTTGTCATGGCTGTCATCTATTCACTGGGAAATATCTCCGGTGCACACATTAATCCAGCGGTGACTATAGGATTCTACTTCGCCGGTAGAATTCCCGCCCATGACCTGCCTCCTTATATCGCCGCACAACTAGTTGGCGCAATAGCCGCAGGACTGACATTACTGATTATGTTCCCGGACCACTCGACCTATGGGTCAACGCTGCCAGCAATTAGTGTGGAGAGAGCGTTTCTGATGGAGGTGTTGATCTCATTCAGTCTCATGTTCGTTATTCTTAATGTTTCAACTGGCCATCAGGAAAAAGGCATGATGGCGGGGGCGGCTATCGGCGGTACTGTGACCTTGTTTGCGCTGTTTGCGGGACCAGTCACTGGGGCCTCTATGAATCCTGCCAGATCGATTGGCCCAGCTGTTGCCGCATTGGATTTTCAGAGCTTGTGGATTTATCTGTTGGCGCCAGTTCTGGGGATGTGTCTTACCAGCCCATTCTGCAAGCTAATCCAGGGTAGTGAATGTTGTCCCGGTGGCAAGTTGCAAACTGAAAGTTGAGAACTTGCTATTGACCTGGAAATACTTCAGTTAGACTCATTTCAGTAATTCAGCTAACTATTAACCATGCACGCTAAAGTCTTTCTGTTCGCGCTCGTCTGCTCGTTGTTTTGTGCTGCAAATCTGTCAGCACAACAAGAATCTTATTTGCGATTTATCGACGGCGAGGAAGAATGGCAAGGGGAACTACAGACTTCCATCACCAGTTATCGCAATGAAGTTGGTCAAACTGTGGAGTTGATTGCTGCAATACATATCGGTGATAACAATTACTATGAACAGTTAAACCAATATTTCCTGGACCTGGACGTTCTGTTGTATGAATTGGTTGGCGACGAGGAGCAACTAAAGAACTCAAGCAATGCAAGTGCGGGCTCATCGCTAAGCCTGGTACAAACCCTGTTGGCCAGCTACCTGGAACTGGAATTTCAGTTATCAGCTATCGACTACCGCGCCAGTAATTTTCGCCATGCAGACCTCAGTGCCAGGGAACTGCAGAACATCATGGCCTCTAAAGAAGAATCTTTCTTTTCGATGTTTATGAGTATGGCAATGGCGCTACTGGCTGCTGAACAACAGGCAATCGCATCCAATTCAGTTCAGCCCAGTACACTGTCTTTTATGTCGCTTATCACAGCGCTCTCTGCTGATAGCCAATCGCAGGCATTGAAATACTTGTTGGCCCAGGAGCTGGGTCGAACCGGTGGTTTAGTACTTAGCGCTGAAATTGAATCTGGACTCACAATTCTCGGTGATCGTAATCGGGTGGCACTGGAGGTATTAGCCGATGTGCTTGCAGCAGGAGATGACTACATAGGCTTGTTCTATGGTGCTGCTCATATGCCGGGCTTGGCTCGCGAATTGGTGCGTGAAATGGGATTTCAGCGTGTCGATCAGCGTTGGTTGACGGCATGGCAGATAGCGCCTCGATAGGAGTGGTTTTTCCGGCGGATTGCCATCGATTGCAGTTGTTAGTGGTTGACTGGGCCATCATTAACAGGACAATAGGCGGACCGTTTCGCAATTGAGGCAACTCCACGTAGAAGGGGGGTGGGGCTAGAGACAGGGCCAGCTACGGGCTGCTCCGGACGGTAACTCCAAGCTTTCGTTGTAAAACAAGAGTGAAAAATTCTGTTTGATTGAGAAAGGTAAATCTTAGTATGAAAAAATTAATGAGCGGATGGTTGGTTTTATCTCTGGCTGTTCTTGTGGGATGTGCGGCCTCGACACCTGCTGGCGTTGGTGTTTGGGACGTGGAAATGAACACTCCATTGGGCCCTTTGCCTGCCACATTAACTCTGAATGCAGATGGCAGTGGTATTATGGGCTCTGATCAGCTTGGTGAAGCACCAATCGATGGCATCACCTATGATGGCAACGGCATTGCCTTCACTGCAGAAGTAGATGCCCAAGGCCAAACTCTGGTTCTGGAATTCTCAGGCGCAGTTGAAGGTGATTCTCTGAGCGGTGAATTCGGCAGTGACTTCGGTGCATTTGCTGTGACAGGTTCTCGACAGTAAAACTGTTCAGCAACACAAAACGAAAGGGGTGCAATTGCACCCCTTTTTTGTGTCTGTGATTCCATCGTAAAGTTTCATATAACATTGATTAGCAATTGTTCGGTAACGAATCGTAGATTCTCTTGCGCGCTGGGGCTGTTAGGATGCACAGCAATCAGATCTTCAAAGGCTTGTTTGGCCTTGGCCAACTCCTCCCGCTGTAAATACACCAGACCTAGTCCGGATAGGGCCCCAAAATGTCTTGGTTCCAATTTCAGGGTTTCTTCAATATCAGCAATTGATTCCTCATAACTTCCTAACAGGTAATATAGGGTTGCCCGTTGGTTCCAACCTTCTGCATAGTTGGGGAAGTTGGCTACAACCTGATTAAAGACCAGCAATGCTTCCGGAAACTGTCGGCTGTTCATCCGCTGCGTACCGATTTCCATTAGTCTTTCCAGATCTTCGTTGGGATGTTCCAGCCAAATCTGCCAGATTCGATTTTCAGTTGCTCGAATCAGCGTGGGGTCTTCGCTTGCAGCGAGTTGCGTAAACAGCGCATCCAACCGCTGATCTGATTGATCGGCATGGTTGCTGTTCGAGAACACAAGCAACAAACAGAATATGAAAGCTTGAAAGCGCATTCGGATGGCTCTAAAGGGGGCGCGAAACTCGTGACGAGATTAGTATGCCCAGATCATCATCGATGCGCCAGCCCCGAGTTTGCGCCCGAACTAAAACGAGGCACTACTGGCCCTGGCCCAATCTTCTCGATATTGTTTCGGGATATCGCCACTCAGTAATTGACCTGGACCCAGTTCGCAGTAGATTTGCGGAAAAGACTTGATGCCGTCGTCACAGCGTCTTAGTAAATCTGCTGGTGTCAGATCGTCGGGATCTTCCAGCCCCATTGCACCGCAGAGCTCAAGAAAGGCCTCCACTGTCGCCTGATGAAAGTTTTTAACTCGAAGCGATTTTTCTTCTACGTCTACCGCTCTGGCGCGGAACGGGTCCTGAGTTGCAACGCCGGTAGGACAATGATTGGTATTGCAATGACGGGCCTGGATACAGCCCAGGGCTAACATCATTGAACGCGCTGCGTTTACCGTATCCGCCCCTACCGCTACTTTTTCCAGTAGATCGAAGCCAGTGGCTGTCATACCTGAGCTGATGAGACGTATCTGCTCCCGCAGGCCGGCCCCGATCAATACCTGGTTCACGTAGTAGGTCGCCTCCAAACAAGGGACACCCAGGCGATTGGTAAATTCAGCAGGTGCCGCTCCGGTACCACCTTCTGAGCCATCGATGGTGATGAAGTCCGGCAAGATTTGCGTATCCAACATTGCCTTGACGATGGACAGAAACTCATAGTTGCGCCCGATGCACAGTTTGAATCCAACAGGTTTGCCACCGGATCCTTCTCTCAGGCGTTGCACAAACTCAAGCAATCCAGTGGGTGTAGAAAATTCGGGGTGGGTAGGTGGGCTGTTCACAGTCTTACCCACTTCCACTAACCGGATGTCTGCGATTTCCTGCGTAACCTTAGCTCCCGGCAACACTCCCCCATGGGAAGGTTTGGCGCCCTGGGAAATCTTGATTTCCACCATCTTTACTGCGTCTCTGGCTGCACGTTCGTTGAACGCAACATCATCGAAGCGACCATCTTTGTTGCGACAACCGAAATATCCGGTACCAATTTGCCAGATCAGGTCCCCGCTGTGCTTCAGATGGTGGGGGCTCATTCCGCCTTCCCCGGTGTTGTGAGCGAAACCTCCAAGTTTGGCACCCTTGTTGAGGGCCTGAATAGCATTACCACTGAGGGCACCAAAACTCATGGCGGATACATTGAGACGCGATGCACTATAGGGCTTGCTGCATTGAGGTCCGCCAAACGCTACTCGTGCGTGTTCTTCTCCAACGTGGGTTGCCTTAATCGAATGCAGCAAACTTCGATAGCCTTCCGCCAGAATGTCCTGCTCCGTGCCGAAGGGTATGGTGTCATCCACACCTTTGGCTCGACGGTAGATCATGTCACGCCGCTCTCGCGAAAATGGTCGTTCTTCCTGATTGTTCGAGATGAAATACTGTTGAATCTCTGGTCGGAAGAATTCCAGTAAGTAGCGAATGTTTGCCAATACCGGATAATTGCGTCGCAAATTGCTGACGCAAAACACCAGCTCATAACCACCCTCCAGTGCCCAGACCAGACAGACCAGGAACAGAATCAGTGGCAGAGGATGTTGGCCAAGAGAAGAGAAGGAGTAGTCACCACCGATACTGTTGTGTAACCACAGCAGAGTCAGCGGTAGAAAAAATAGAGTAATTATCCAATAAAGACGAACAACTGGTGTCATGGCTGAGCCCCAGACATTAAAACACCAACTTCATTCCCGGGGCCCAGAAGCCAGTGACCAAGTGTTAGAAATTCATAACAAAAGTTATGGCGGTTTCTGTGTCAGTCTTCTCGCGCCCGACAGGAACGTCGGTTTGATGTTTTATATTAACGGAAAAACGTAGCGATAGATTGTCTAGTATCTGTGTTTCAATACTACTCTCAGACCGGAAAATGCTGGTTTCATTACCAGATTCTGAACTTAATAGTTGACCAAAGGTGGCCGTCTGCGAAATTGCCCACTCATAGTCTGCGGCCAGGCGAACAATCGCCTCATCGAAATCATCTTCTTCACTGCGGCTTTGACGAGCACCGATACCGGCGTTGAGCGTCAATGTCATATTTTCTCGGTTGGTTAACAGATTGCGACCATAGTTGACTGAGATGTCGGTTTGACTGTCATAGCCGCTGAATTCATCGTCTTCATGGGCGAGTCTAGTGAGGATGAAACTCTGCTCGCTAAAATCGTAATTGGCTTCGGCCACATAGTAGACCCGTTGCGCCGTGCGGATATCATCCTGCGATGCGCGAAAGCCATCCAGTAGGAATCCATACTCCCAAGAGTCTCGTCGCCAGTCGATCTCACCGCGAAAATTGATACTTTCGTTTTCAGTGTTACCACTGGTGAATACAGCACCCAATTCAACTTCACTGCTGAGGCCATTCTCCTCTTGCGCCTGAGCGTCAAGGCTAAGACTCAGGGCAAAGGCAGCAATGAATGGTGAAAGATGTTTTTGCATGGAAATACTCCTGGCTAATGGCGCAATCAAATGCCCATCCCTCCGGTTAACGCCATCTCACACCAGAGTGATGCCAATACTGTGTCGGCACTCTGTAAAGTATCGGTAGGGGATGAACTTTTCTGGAGTTGGGTTTGTATTTGCGGTATAAGGCAGCAATGCTGCATGGCCGATGTTTACGGGCCTGTAGAGCGATCCTATGATTTCGCTCAGAGCCTGGTTGCCACAAATCCTATGAAAATTTTGTATCTGCTACGTCACGCGAAATCCAGTTGGGACGACCCCGACCTGAAGGATTTTGAACGCCCACTCAGTGATCGCGGATTTCGAGATGTTCCGGAAATGGGCAAGCGCTTCGCCGATGGCGGCAACCAGTTGCAATGCATCATCACCAGTCCGGCGATGCGAGCAAAGACAACAGCCAAGTTGTTCGCCGAAAACATCGGCTTTCCGGCGGACGATATCGCCAGCAATCCTGAGCTGTACTTTGCCGGGACGGGTATGTTCTTGAAGGCGGCGAGCTTGCTTGATGAAAGCTGTAACGATGCCATGCTGGTAGGACACAATCCGGCGATTACTGAATTTGCCAACTTGATGGCCAATTGTGACATAGACAATGTGCCAACCTGCGGTCTGGTAAAGCTCGGGCTGGATATCGATAACTGGTCGGAGATCACTGCTGGCGTAGCTGAGTTGCTCGACTTCGATTACCCAAAGAAATCGAGTTGAAGGATGAATCGATTAAAGTGCTCTCTGCTGCTATTAGCACTTGTTTGCGTAGCTTGCCGTGAGGCTCAGCACAATGATTCAGGTACTGACAATCCAAGTTTCAGCGGTGAGCGTTGGTATAGTGATGAGCAGGTCGCAGCGGGGGCGTTAGTTTTTCAACAAAATTGTGCCGTTTGTCATGGGAGCAGTGCGCAGGGCACTGTTGACGATTGGCGCGAGCGTCTTCCGGATGGGTCGTTCCCTCCGCCGCCATTGGATGGTTCCGCACACGCCTGGCACCATCCTCGTTCTGTATTGATTCAAGTAATCAACGAAGGAGGCGTGGAATTAGGAGGGAAGATGCCTGGCTTTGACTCGGTATTGGTAGCGGATGAGAAGCTTGCGGCTATCGCTTATTTTCAAGATTTCTGGAGTGATGAAATCTATGCAAACTGGTTACAGATGGGCGGTGTCAATTAGCCGTCTTGTTTTAGCGCTGCCGTTTTTGGTTGCTTGTGCGCAAACAACGACAGCCAATAATTGGGAGTCGCCGCTTTATGCTGACCATCCTTTGGTGGGTAAGCTCTGGCATAGTGCCAGTGGTGAGTTTGTCGAACGGACTGAGCTTTGGAACAGATTAGACACCGCACAATATCTGATCCTGGGTGAAAAGCATGACAATCCAGATCACCATACCCTGCAACTGCAACTTCTCAATGAGCTGATTGCTCAAGACCATCTGTCCCGCCTGACGTTAGAGATGCTGGATTCTTCAAGCACTGAAGCTCTTTCAAATCTGTATGCACAACGATTCAGCAACCTAGATGAGATAGGTGACTATCTCGCCTGGGATAAGGAAGGCTGGGATTGGGACTTTTATGGACCGCTTGTGAAATCTGCCTACCAGGCTTCCCTGCCAATATATGCCGGAAACATTAGTGGTGAAACTGTGGGACGTGTTTATGGAGAACCAACACCACCGGAGATAGCGTCAGTGTTTGATGATGCAGTCATGCAACGATTAACCACTGACATTGATGAAAGCCATTGTGGCATGTTGCCAGAATCACAATTTGCTTCCATGGTGCGAGTACAACAAACTCGCGACTACAGGATGGCGCAGCAACTGGCTTCCAACGGTTCTTCAAAGCTGGCATTGTTGGTCGCTGGAAACTACCACGCACGCCATGACCTTGGGGTGCCAAACTATCTGTTGGCACAGGAGCAGAATCTGAACCGAGACGCGATTGTGAGTCTTTCATTTATGGAAGTGCAGCCAGGGGAGCTGGATCCGGCTGTTTATCTTGATCGATTTAGTGATCAGACAGCTTACGATTTTATCTGGTTTACACCTGCCGTCACTTCAGAAGACTATTGTGCTTCATTGCGGCAGTGAGCGTCCACGCGGCAAAAAACACGCTAAGTGGAGTTTTTCCGGACCGCAATGAGAGGCTTGTCGCTTGCAGTTTGGAAGTGCCTAACACAGAATAGATTCAAGATTTATCCCGCAAAACTTCCGTTAATGAAACAATCACTTACTATCTTCTGTTCCTGCTTTATATTTTTGCTTTGCAATATCGGATTGCTGCAAGCTCAAGTGTATCCCCAGATTTCTGGTGCCGATGCAGATGTCTACGATCTCGGTTACGATGATGCTGGCGAGTTCAATTTCGTGCGAGTGCAGTTCGATAGTTACTATGGCGGCGGCGGTTTCGGTTATGGCACCTGGTCTATCGATTTTCCCGATGCTGATATGAATTTCCTACGTGGGGTTTCCCGGCTCACGAATATTCGTGTCATGAGCGATCCTATAGTCTTGCGTTTTGACGATGAAAAGATTTTCGATTATCCCTTCCTTTATATGCTCGAGGTAGGCCAGGGTGGTGGCATGGTCATGAGCCCCAAGGAAATTGAGAATTTGCGTGAGTATTTACTCCGCGGGGGGTTTCTGCTGATAGATGACTTCTGGGGCCAACGGCAGTGGGATAATTTCTATGCCAGTTTTAGTCAGGTGTTTCCTGATCGTGAGATCATCGAACTACAACCTGACCATGAGATCTTCCATGTTTACTACGACATCGATGGTCCGCAGTTGATTCCAGCTTTGTTTCGCAGTGATGAGTATGGTGAACAGGGGATCGATTATGCAAGCAATCATGCCATTCTGGATGATGAAGGCCGGGTAATGGTGTTGATCAACTGGAATTCTGATATGGGCGACGGTTGGGAGCATACTTACCATCCGGCCTATCCAACGAGATATGCAAATTCTGCTTATCGGTTGGGTATTAATTACTTAATGTATTCCATGACGCATTAACGGAGCTACTGCGCTTATGTCCATGGATGGAAGGTATGCCGACAATGCAGGAGCAATTGTCGGCGGGCACTGGCTTCGTTATGAAAGTTTTTGAGCCAGTCATTTAACATTAGTAAACTCCTGACTCAAAAAACTTCCATGCCTCGCATTGCCGGCGCTCGTAACGCTCCTCGAAGCTGGGACTCCAGTAGCTAAAGAACGATAGCTATATAGTTTTTTACAGAAATCCCTAGCGCAACGCTGGATCAGATTTGTCTGGATCGATATTTAATTGCGCAGAGAATTTTTTGAGCTGTTTGCTGTCAATTTCACCTGCTCTCAGTAAACCTACCAGCGCTGCGTGGCAGATATAATCGGGACTGATTTCGAAATAGTCTCTTAGGGTTTCTCTGGATTCGCTCAGGCCATAGCCGTCAGTTCCTAACGCAAGATAGTTATCGGGCATCCACGGTGCGATACTCCTGGGTAAGGCCTTCATCCAGTCCGAGACGGCGACGTAAGTTCCCTGGGTCTTTCCAAACAAGGTCGAAACATAAGGCTTCTTATCTTTCTGTTGTGGGTGTAAGCGATTGTCACGTTCGCAGGCTTCGGCATCCCGATACAGTTCGTTATAACTGGTGACACTCCAAACGGAAACTTTGAATCCAAAGTCTTCCAGCTTACTCTGTGCGGACAGAACTTGCTGCATGATCGATCCACTTCCCAACAGGTGCACGGTGGAGTCACTCTCCTTAGCAGTAGACTGAAGCAGGTATGCCCCTTTGATGATGCCTGCAGGTGCTGATTTACTTTTTGGCATCGCTGGCATTGCATAGTTTTCATTGTAGGCAGTCAGGTAATAGAAAATGTTCTCCTGTTCCTGGTACATCCTACGAATGCCTTCTCTTACAATAACAACCAGTTCATAAGCAAAGGCAGGGTCATAGCTCTTCAGGTTGGGATAGGTATTGGCAATCACCTGTGAATGCCCATCCTGATGTTGAATGCCTTCGCCATTCAGGGTGGTGCGCCCTGCGGTGCCTCCAATCAGGAAACCTCGGCACAGCATGTCGCCACAAGACCAGATCATGTCCCCCACGCGCTGAAAGCCGAATATCGAATAAAAGAAATAGAAGGGGATCATTGGCAGGCCGTGCACTGAGTAGGCAGTACCGGCGGCCATAAAAGAAGCCAATGCTCCGGTTTCACAAATGCCTTCCTGCAGGATTTGACCGTCTTTGGCCTCCCGATAGGCTACCAGGGTGTCAGCATCCACTGGCGTGTAGTGTTGTCCCTGCAAGGAGAAGATACCGGCGATCTTAAACAAAGCCTCGAGACCAAAAGTGCGCGCCTCATCGGGCACTATAGGTACTATGTATTTGTTAAGTGACTTGTCTCGCATCAAGATTGAGAGAATGCGGACCAGTGCCATGGTGGTAGACATGGGCCGGCTATTGCTGCTTTCTGTTAAGGCTTCGAAAGCACTTAAAGGTGGCGGTTTCAGCTTTTTACTCTCGGTTTGTCGTTTGGGAATTGCACCACCAAGTTCCGCGCGTCTGGCCTTCAGGTATTTGATCTCGTCGCTGTCGGCCGCCGGTTTATAAAACTGTGCCTGCCTGATTGCCTCGCTGCTCAGCGGGATGTCGAAATTCCTGGCGATCATGAGGCGTTGCTCTTCATCGAAGTTCTTCTTCTGATGTACCGTATTGCTGCCGGCGGCATCGACCAGGCCATCACCTTTAACAGTCTTGATGAGAATGACCGTAGGTTTGCCATTACTTTTAACTGCACGAGCATAGGCCGCATAAATTTTTTCTACGTCTTGGCCGCCACGCTTAATCTGTTTAACTTCTTCATCCGATAGCTCATTCATCATGCCTTCGAGTTCAGCATTTCCATCCACCCAATGTTCCCGTTGTTGATTGCCAGGTAACACAGAGTAGCGCTGGTAATCACCATCCACACACTCTTCCATGCGTCGGCGCAGCGTTCCATTGATGTCCGCTTGCAGGAGCTTGTCCCAACCGCCTCCCCAAATGACTTTGATCACGTTCCAGCCTGAACCGATAAACGAAGCCTCCAGTTCTTGTATGATTTTTCCATTGCCACGTACAGGGCCATCCAAACGTTGTAAATTGCAATTGATCACCAGAATTAGGTTGTCCAGTCGCTCTCGTGATGCGATGTTGATGGTGCCGAGGACTTCAGGCTCATCGGCTTCACCATCACCAATAAAACACCAAACCTTGCCTCCGAGCTTAGGCTTCAATCCCCGGTTTTCCAGGTACTTTGCGAAGCGTGCCTGATAGATTGCTGTTGGCGTAGAAAGCCCCATGGAAGCATTTGGAACTTGCCAATAATCTGGCATGGAACGCGGGTGGGGATAGGAAGTTATGCCGCCTTCAGGCTGCAGTTCCCGCCGGAAATTTTTGATCTGTTTCTCTTCGAGTTCACCTTCCAACCAGGAACGCGCATAGATGCCCGGGCTGGTGTGAGGTTGCAAGATGACCAGATCACCGCCGTAGTCCTCGGATTTATTGCGGAAGAAATGATTGAATCCCACTTCCATCAAGGTGGCAGCTGAGGCGTAGGTTGCAATATGTCCACCTACACCTGTTCCTGCATCCTGCCCCTGCAGGACCATTGCCATGGCATTCCAGCGCAGGATATTTTCCAGGCGTTGTTCGACTGCTGTATCGCCGGGATATTCTGGTTGTTCAGAGACCGGGATAGTATTGAGATAAGGCGTATTAACAGCGACCTGTTGAGTATCGATATGATGTTCGCTGCACCAGGAAGAGAGGCAATTCAGAATTTCCCGCACGCCGTCATCACCATATTCTTCGAGAATATTGGTCAGCGCTTCGCGCCATTCCTCTTTATCTTGCTCGATTGCAGCGTCGGGTTGGAGTTGCTTATTCAAGTGACTTACCGATACCTAAGGGCATTGTGCTTTGTATGCCTCTAAAGCTACACCCGACTGAGCCAAGAACCAAGTCGGAAAACGTCAGCTTTAACTAGGGAGCGGAATGGCTGCCCGGATTTGAATCCAAAGAAGAAAGATAGCTGTAAATCGTATTAGCATCTTCATCCACACAGCTACCACTTTCAGTAAAGATGAAGTCAGCAGAAACCTCCTGAATAGAAGGTGCCTTGGCGATAGTGGCTTTGAATGTTTCGATTGCCATCGGTGGCAGTCCCAGGTCTCGATAAAAATCGATCAGGATCAGCATCTCCTCATCGCTGAGTTGCTGCGCCAGTATCAGTGCTATGCCGTCTTCAAAGTTTTCCCATGCGTACACTCGCTGGTAGCAACTTCTGATGCTGGACAACACATGCTGTGGAAGCCTGACATCCGCTTCCATGTTTACGATACTGGTGTAGGAGCGAATGATATTGCTGGTTTGATGAGATGTGCGCGCTGCGAAATGTTCTGCTGTGCCGCTGACACGCAGAAGACGTTTGGCGTAACGCAGCGAATTGTCGGATTCTGCGTGCAGCGCTGATCCACCAAAGTTCAGGAGCAGCGCCAGCACTGACAATCCAACAGCGAAATTCTTTCTAGTTCTGATTCTCGCTGACAATTTCGAACACCACAGTAACGGATGTCGCATATTCTACTTCATCGAAACTGGGTGCAACACTGGCAGCGGTAGACCCCTGACTCGCTAAGCTGCTGTCTTGAAGAGCTTCAACCGCTATCGACTCGCTCATGGCTGCCATGGGCATCGCTCGTTGCATCTGGCGGATACCGCCGTAGAAAAAGTTTACAGCTCTAAGTTCCAATCTCAGATTGCTTTCATAGAAGGCCTTTTGTTCCATCACGTCTTGCAGTGCTAACTCTCTCACTTCCTGTTCGAATACTTCTTCCTCGCTGTGTTCAAATTCGATACGTTCGAATTCCACTTCCTCGCTCTCATCCGCTGCGGCAGCCAACAGCTGTAAGTGGGATTCATCGGACACATCAACATCCAGCCGTGCACTTACTTCAAACGAGGAAGGATTGCGGCCGAACAAACCGTACTGTGGTGAACTGGCAAATTTGGAATTGTTGATGTCTTCGTTGGCGATTCCCGCGGCCATAAATTGATCGATCAAACCCCTGCGTAATTCCTGATTCTGAGTCATTGCCGCGTTCAGTGAGCGTGCTTCAGTGGTGATCAGCAGACTGACTTTCGCGACATCCTTGTAGGCAGTGAGTTCGGCATCCCCATTGATATTAACCGTATTGGGACGAGGGAACAGAAATCCTCTGAGTTCATCCGGGGTTCCAGAAAGTTGCGGTTGAGCGGAGGCAGAGTGAACCAAGCAAAGGCTGGAAGCAGTAAATACCAGCAATGCCTTAAGCTGTTTCGTCATGATGTTGTCCTTTGTGCGCCGGAGCGCCACAGATGTGTTTGGGAGCAAGGGATAACTTGCCATTACTATTCAAGACGCAGGTCGGGCGACGAAAGTTTGCCTCGGATTTAGCGGCTTTCCGATTGACTGCCCACTCTGCGAATGACAACATGCTGACATAAGACGATTGAATGGAGTAAGTAGTGCATTCGTCCAAACGTGTTCTTTTTCTGGACCTGGTCCTGTCAATTTTTCGCCTCAACGGTTTACTCATCGCCGAAGGCGATGCCATGACCGAAAAACTCGGTCTCACCCATGCCCGATGGAAAGTTATCGGTGCTATCGCGCTTTCAAGTTCTGGTTTGACCGTACCGGGTGTTGCCAGGGTCCTTGGTCAATCGCGACAAGCGGTACAACGCATTACCGATGTCATGGTTGCTGATGGATTATTGGTCTACGCAGCGAATCCCAAGCATAAGCGTTCAATGCTGGTGACACTTAGCGATAAAGGTAAAGACGTCTACAATGTTCTGCGAGAAGTTCAGGACCCCTGGGCCATCGAGTCCACCGAAGACATTCCCATCGAAGAGCTGGAGTCTGCTCTCCGACTCATTCACCGGTTGATCAAGAGATTTAATTAAGCACAGGGCAAAAACCATGTCCTCGCCCCATAGCACAATACCTCGCGATCTGTACTTGGCAGCTCAAGTGCAGCAGTTAGATCGAATTGCCATCGAACAGTTCGGGATTGAGGGCTTTACACTCATGCGCCGGGCTGGTTTGGTGTGTTTTCAGGCATTGATTGAGCAGTGGCCCGATACTCGACGAGTAATAGTTTTTGCAGGCGGCGGCAACAACGGGGGCGATGCCTATATCGTTGCCGGTTTAGCTCACGAACAGGGCCAGCAGGTGCAGGTGGTTTTCCTGAGTGACCCGCAAAACCTGAAAGGAGACGCCAGTCTGGCATGGCAATGGGCGGTGTCGCGCAACGTTCCAATGCTTTCGTTTGCCGCATTCGCTGACACCACGATGCCGGACAATCAACAGACTGTTATCGTCGATGGTCTGCTGGGCACAGGCCTGGATAGAGAAGTCGCAGGTGATTATCGAAGCGCCATCGATTTTATTAATAGTAACCAGACACCAGTGCTGGCCATCGATATTCCGTCTGGCTTGAACGCTGACACTGGCATGCCGATGGGCATGGCCGTCATAGCAGACGTCACCGCTTCCTTTATAGGGATGAAACAGGGTCTGCTGACGGGTGTTGCGGGTAATCATGTCGGTACCCTCTTGTTTAGTGACCTAGATGTGCCGCCGGAGGTGTATTCTCACACCAGTGCGCCAAAGTCACCGACGACTCGGATCGACATCCTCAATGCCAGCAAACAGCTTGGGCCGCGCGCCACCGCCGCTCACAAAGGTGACTTTGGTCATGTGGTAGTCGTTGGTGGAGATTATGGCTTCGGCGGTGCTGCATTAATGGCTGCTGAGACAGCTTTGAGGTCCGGCGCCGGATTAGTAAGTGTCATCACCCGTTCCCAACATCGCTCCGCCATGCTGGCACGTCGGCCGGAATTGATGGTCGCGGGCAGCGAGGATGAAACTCACGATAGCGCCGCGCTTCTGCAAAAAGCCAATGTGATTGTAGTTGGCCCCGGTCTGGGCAGAGGGGAATGGTCAAGGGCACAGCTCCAGGCCTGCCTGAGTGTTCAGCTTCACCATAACATTCCTCTTGTAATCGATGCGGATGGATTGAATCTCCTCGCTGAAAGAGATCAGGGTGAATCTAACGCAACCCAGATAAAAAGAGACAACTGGATACTTACGCCACATCCAGGTGAGGCTGCACGCTTGCTGCAATGTGAAAACAGCCAGGTTGCAGAAAATAGATTCGCGGCAGTGCGGAAACTGCAGGAGAAATGGGGTGGGCAGTGTTTGTTGAAAGGTCACGGCTCACTTGTTGCGAACAAAGGCGAAAGTGAAAGAGTGTATCTGTGCAGCGAAGGCAATCCTGGCATGGCTACCGGAGGTATGGGCGATGTGCTGGCGGGATTGATCGGTGGTCTGATTGCGCAGCGCCTGGAGCCAGCCCGGGCTTTACGGGCGGCGGTCTGTATCCACGGTGAAGCCGCCGATCTTGCCGCTCAACCTGGTGAGCGGGGGTTAATCGCGACAGATCTGTTGCCGCACATTCGACAACTGGTCAATACCCAATACTGATCAGAATTATTGGGCGATCAAAGATGACTGGTCAGTACTCTGAAGAACTGGACGACGAGCAAGCGACACTTGACTTTGGGGCGCGACTGGCTCGCACAACTTTCCTGGAAGCGAATCAAAAGCCAATTGAGCATGCTGGTTCTACTACCACCCCTGGTCATTCGTCACTGGGTGGTATTATTCATTTGCAGGGCGATCTGGGCGCGGGAAAAACTACCCTGACCCGAGGCATTCTCCGTGGTTTCGGATTCGAAGGTGCCGTTAAGAGTCCAACCTACACTCTGGTGGAACCTTATGAGTTTGAACTCTGTAACATCTATCATTTCGATCTCTATCGACTGGCCGATGCAGAAGAAGTCTCGTACCTGGGAGCAGAAGACTATTTTCAGGATGCTAATCTGTGCATCGTGGAATGGCCCGAGAAGGGCTTGGATTTCATACCTCCGGCGGATCTCAGTATTCAGTTGCAAGGCACTGGAACAGCGCGCCATTTGAGCTGTCAAACCAAGTCTGAAAAAGGCGAAACCATAGCCAAAAGATTGTGGGGATCGGGCCGAAGTTAATAGACAACCCAGAGAAGCACTCAAGGGCGCCGTAATAGTGTGTTTGACCAAGATGTTTAGGTCTTTGTTAAAGAACGTCAGTTTAATCCCAGCTCTGACTCTATTCGTTCCATTTGTCTATGGCGCAGATGTCGAAGACCTGCGCATGTGGCGCGCGCCGGACCATACTCGCCTGGTTTTTGATCTTAGTGAGTCTGTCAGATACAACTTATTTACATTAGATAGTCCTGATCGGGTTGTTATCGATATCGAAAATTCCACCACATCGAACCAGTTCAACGGTCTCGATTTCACTGGCAGTCCGATTGAGTCAATCCGAAGTGGCGCCAGAGAGGGGGACACGCTACGAATCGTGCTTGATCTCAATGCTGAAGTACGGCCTTCGAGTTTTAGTTTGGCTCCCAACAGTGAGTTCGGAAATCGTCTTGTAGTAGATTTGTACGACCTGGCGCCGGCACCAGGAAGCAGTTCACGAGTGCCGGTATCAGCGCCAGCTGTTTCAGATGAGAAGCGAGATATCGTAGTGGCAATATCAGCCGGCCATGGTGGCGAAGATCCAGGCGCTATTAGCTCCGATGGGCGCATCAAGGAAAAAAACATCACGCTCGCTATTTCCAAAGCTCTCTACAATCGCCTTTCAAGTGCGCCTGGATATTCACCGGTCATGATCAGAGAAGGAGATTATTACGTTGAGTTAAAGAAGCGACCGGAGATTGCACGGCAGCGGCGAGCCGATCTGTTTGTGGCAATACACGCCGATTGGTATCGCAACTCGCGAGCACGAGGAGCCACTATCTACGCGTTATCAGGTGACAGGGCAGACCGCGAAAACTCTGCGCGTGTAGCGGAAAAGGAAAACAGTTCCGATTTGCTAGGCGGTGTTAGTGGCGATTTGACACTAGGTAACCTGGCAGATGATGTGGCTTTAACGCTGGTGTCTTTGCAAATGGCATGGAGCATGGAGCAAAGCCTGATAGCCGGTACCAGAATTCTTGAAAGCCTCGACGGCATAACGCAAATTCGTCGCGATAAAGTTCAACAAGCTTCACTGCAAGTGCTTAACTCACCGGATATCCCTTCTATTCTTATCGAAACCGGTTACCTGACTAATCCAGAGGAGGCGCGGCGCCTCAATACTTCCGGGTTCCAGGAGCGCATGGCTGGCGCCTTGGCCCAAGGCATCATGAACTATTTTTACGATGCGCCGCCGGAGGGCACACTGCTAGCCTGGCAGAAAGAGAACGGTATCGTACCTGGCTCATACGCAGTGAAACGCGGTGATAGCCTGTCCGTTATTGCGCAACGATTTGGCGTCTCCACGAGCGACTTGAAAACAGTCAATCAATTGAACACTGACACCATCCATATCGGTCAGGTGCTTACTATTCCGGGCGGTGAAACACTCGCAGTTTCCGAACATACTATTCGCCGAGGCGAGACCCTATCAGAGATTGCGCAGCTTTATCGTGTTAGCGTTGCGAGTATTCGCGAAGCCAACGATTTGTCCAACGACCGTATCCTGGTCGGACAGGTGCTTAAAATCCCTACACTTTAGTCTGTAACAGACTGGAGTGTCTGTTGGTCCATTTCTCCATAAATCTAGCCTCGTCATAAGTAGTGCTACAATGCTTGCTTTGCTACCCATCGCCAAGCCCACCATGCACCGCATCAATCTTCTCAACCAAAGACTCGCAAACCAGATCGCTGCGGGAGAGGTGGTTGAGCGCCCGGCATCGGTAATCAAGGAACTGATGGAGAACAGTCTGGATGCCGGAGCAACTCAATTGACTATTGACGTCGAGCAGGGTGGAAGCAAGCTGATGCGGGTGCGCGACAATGGCAGTGGTATTCTGAAAGCCGACATGGAGTTGGCACTCAGCCGCCATGCCACCAGCAAGATTAGTGAATTGCAGGATCTGGAAGCCATTGGCAGCTTGGGTTTTCGTGGTGAAGCACTGGCTAGTATCAGTTCTGTTTCCCGACTACGCATGCAATCTAAGGCTCAGGACGAAACAGACTCCGCTGGTTGGCAGATTCAGGCTGAAGGTCAGGACATGGCGACTCGACTGGAGCCAAGCGCTCACCCTAAGGGCACAACTGTGGAAGTGCGAGATCTGTTTTTCAACACACCGGCACGTAAGAAGTTTCTGAAAACCGAGAAGACTGAGTTCACTCGAATCGACGAAGTAGTGAAACGTTTGGCGCTAAGTCGATTCGGTGTCGAACTTAATCTCAATCACAATCAACGTGTTGTGCACAAAATGCTGGCAGCCAAAACTGAACATGAAAAACAGCGGCGTGTTGGTTTGGTTTGCGGTCCTGCCTTCGTTGAGAATTCAGTTACTGTCGATGTTGAGCGAGCAGGCCTTCGCTTATGGGGGTGGGTAAGTTTGCCAACATTCTCACGCAGTCAAGCGGATCTTCAGTACTTCTATGTCAATGGCCGCATTATTCGCGACAAGTTAGTGGCCCACGCCATCAAGCAGGCATATCGCGACGTACTCTTTCATGGCAGGCATCCGGCCTATGTCTTATATCTGGAACTGGATCCGGCAACCGTAGACGTTAATGTGCACCCAACCAAGCACGAAGTCAGATTTCGTGACAGCCGTCTGGTTCATGATTTCCTGTTTAGTGCTCTGCATAAGGCCCTGGCGGAGGTGAGTCCCGCTGATCAACTTCCCGACCAACAAGCAGTGGTTGGTTTGGAGCAGTCAACGAGCAATGGATTTGTGGAAATCGAAGCGCAAAGTTCTCTGGGTCTGCGTGATGCGCCGGCGAGCTATCAAGCTGTTGATCGTGGTGCAGTATACGGTGATGGTCGTTCGGTAAACCCGCAACAAGTGCGAGCGCAGTTGGCGGGGCTCTCTCAACTCTCGCAACTATCAGAAACACAACAAGAAGACACTGAAGTACCACCGCTGGGTTATGCTATAGCTCAGTTGCATGGCATTTACATCCTGGCACAGAACAAAGAAGGTCTGATCATCGTCGACATGCATGCGGCACACGAACGCATCACTTATGAACGAATGAAGCTTGCAGCGCAGCAAGAAGAAATCAAGATGCAGCCCTTATTGGTTCCTGTATCCATTGCTGTGAGTCAGGCCGAAGCGGACTGCGCAGAGCAGCAAACACAGGCCCTGCATGATTTGGGTATGGCCATCGAACGGGTTGCTGAAGAGTCTATAGTGGTGAGACAGGTACCCAGCTTGCTTAAAGACTCCAACGTGGAACAGTTGGTGCGTGATGTGTTGTCGGATCTTCTCGAATACGGAAGCAGCGAACGCATTCAATCCCATCAGGACGAGTTGCTCTCAACCATGGCCTGTCATGGTTCGGTCAGGGCGAATCGCCATCTCACCATCCCCGAGATGAATGCACTGCTGCGCGACATGGAAGCCACTGAACGCAGTGGCCAATGCAATCACGGCCGCCCAACCTTCATCTATCAGAGTCTGGACGAACTGGACAAACTGTTCCTGCGCGGACAATAAACCGTGCCGAATTCGGAGAAGAAACCCATAGCAATTTGCCTAATGGGACCCACCGCCTCCGGCAAAACCGACCTCGCCCTCCGCCTCGCCGATTTAAAGGACACCCATTTAATTAACGTGGATTCAGCCCAGGTTTACCGCGGTATGGACATCGGTTCCGGTAAATTAAGCCCGGACTTGCTGCAGCAATATCCCCATGCCCTGATCGATATCCGGGATCCGTCTCAACCCTACTCAGCGAGCGAATTCCGCAGCGACGCACTTAACGAGCTAAGAAGTATTGCTGGCTCAGGAAAGATTCCAGTCCTCGTCGGCGGCACCATGCTCTACTACAAAGCGCTCCGCGACGGCCTGGCAGACATGCCCACTGCGGACTCTGAAGTGAGAGCGGAAATTGAGAACATGGCCGCCGAGTCCGGTTGGGAGGCGGTGCATCGGAAGCTTGCGCAAGTCGATCCCGAATCCGCCGCACGCATTCATCCTAACGACCCACAACGCCTGCAACGGGCGCTAGAGGTGTTCCTGCTTACTGGCAAATCACTATCGGAATACCACCGGCAGGAAAGGCTGGCGGCGACAGACCCGGAGAATGATCTACCCTGTGAGTTAGCCTGGTTTGCAATCCAGCCGGCAGACCGGGCCGTATTACATGAGAGGATTGGTCGACGCTTTCATCAGATGTTGGCTGACGGTTTTGTTGATGAAGTGCAGAATTTGTTCGATCGCGGAGATCTGGCAGACTCGCTTCCATCAATAAAATCAGTAGGTTACAGGCAGGTTTGGCAATATCTGGCTGGTGAATTGGACTATGACGGTATGGTGGAAAGGAGTATCATTGCCACCCGGCAACTCGCCAAGCGTCAACTGACCTGGTTGCGCAGCTGGCCTGACTTACAGCCACTTGACGAGTCCCCGACCAATTCCATCGAGCGCATCTTGAATTACGTGGATTCCAACTCAATATAGACCTTATCTCAGCGTGGAGCGGGAAGATTTTGGTGTGTTGAGGGTTTTTTAAGAGAGTTTCTCGAACTTTATTGGGCATACCCCAGTCACATTAGAGTACTAACGCGATTTTGCTCGTTTACAGCAGCGGGCGTTCCTTGAAATGGCGGGCTTTCGGGTCGCTGGATTCAAGATATCTTAGAAAGTTAAGGAGAAAAACAATGTCCAAAGGACATACGCTACAAGACCCCTTCCTGAATGTGCTACGGAAAGAGCGCATTCCGGTGTCAATTTATCTGGTAAGCGGAATTAAACTGCAGGGACAGATCGAATCCTTTGACCAGTTTGTCATTTTGCTGAAGAACGCTGTAAGCCAGATGGTGTATAAGCATGCCATCTCCACTGTGGTACCGGCACGCATGGTGAAAGTTCCCATGCAAGGTCAAAGCGATGCCGGCGAAGATGGAGGCGGCGAACCAGGGAATTCCTGATTCGAGGTTTTGATTGTTTTTTGATAGGCCGGATTCCGGCGAAGTCTCAATTCTCGTTCATATCACGATCGATTCAGAGTCAGAACGAGACGATCCATCTGAATTCGAAGAACTCGCGCTATCTGCAGGTGCGATGCCGGTGGACTACATCACCGGCACGCGCCGGCAACCTTCCCCAAGTTATTTCGTAGGTACTGGAAAGCTGGAAGAGATCGCGGAAGCGGTGCGCGCTCATAAAGCCGAGCTCGTGCTCTTCAATCATTCCTTGTCCCCCAGCCAGGAGCGTAACCTGGAAAAGCATTTGAATTGCCGCGTATTGGATCGCACCGGTTTAATCCTGGATATCTTTGCGCAGCGCGCACGCAGTCACGAAGGCAAACTGCAGGTTGAATTGGCGCAGTTGCAGCATCTAAGCACTCGCCTCAAACGAGGCTGGACGCACCTTGATCGACAGAAAGGGGGTATCGGACTTCGTGGTGCTGGTGAGACTCAGCTCGAGTTGGACCAACGTATGATCCGGCAGCGCATCAAGTCTATCAATAAAAGTTTGGACAAGGTGCGAGGACAGCGCGAACAGGGTCGACGTGCACGTAAGCGGGCGGAGATTCCAACCGTGTCACTTGTGGGTTACACCAATGCTGGCAAATCCACTCTCTTTAATAAAATTACCGAAGCGCAAACTTACGCAGCGGACCAGTTGTTTGCCACTCTGGATTCGACCCTGCGCCGCATAAACCTACCGAACTTTGGAGCAACGATCATTGCAGATACGGTGGGCTTCATCAGTCATCTTCCCCACCAATTGGTTGAGGCCTTTCGTGCGACTCTGGAAGAGACGGCTTCTGCAAATTTGTTGCTCCATGTCGTTGATGCGGCAAACGATGAACATACGCACCTGATGGATGAAGTGAACTCTGTGTTGCGGGAAATCGAAGCGCAATCAGTTAAGCAGTTACAGGTATTTAATAAGATCGATCTGTTATCAGATGTGCAACCGCATATTCAGCGCGATGGCGAAGGCAGACCATTTCGGGTTTGGTTGTCTGCCAAGACTGGAGCAGGATTGGAGTTACTTGAACAAGCGATGACTGAACTTCTGGCAGGCACTCAAGTGTGCGAAGAAGTGTTGCTGCGCCCCGATCAGGCACGTCTGCGCAGTCAGTTGTATGCCAAAGAGTTTGTAGAGAGCGAAAATGTAGATGAAGCAGGTAACTACCATCTAGAACTACGCATGCCTAAAGCGGAATTCAGCCGAATGCTGGCTCAGCAGGAGTTAGTATCAGTGAACTCAGCTAAGGGCGAGGAAACCCAGCAAATCTGGGCTAAAGAAGACTTATCAGAGAAGGCAAAAGACGAGCAATTAGCGGCAGTTAACGCCCCAAAATACTGTGTTAACTAGCGATAATTGGATAAAATTGTTGTTCTGCCTCTGAAAAAGCTATGGAGAAACCAATGGCTTGGAATGAACCTGGAAACAACGGCAAAGATAGCGACCCTTGGGGTGGTGGTGGCCGACGTGGTGGAGACCAGGGTCCACCTGACATCGACGAAGTCATCAAGAACCTCACCAAGAAATTCAATAGTCTGTTCGGTGGAGCAGGCGGTGGTGGCACGGGCACGAGCAGTGGGCAGCAACCTGGGGGCATGTCTCCTGGTCTGCTGGCCGGCATGGTGGCCGTAGTTGCCATAGTTTGGGGATTCTTAGGCTTTTACATGGTCGACGAGGCCGAGCGCGGAGTGGTGCTGCGCTTTGGACGCGTGCTCGATAATGTAGTGCAACCTGGGCTGCACTGGAATCCACGGATTGTTGACGAAGTTAGCTTGGTTAATGTGTCTGAATTGAACACCAAGACTTATGACAATCGCGCCATGCTTACAACCGATGAAAACATCATCGACATCACAGTAACCGTACAGTATCGCATCGAAGATCCCGTCAACTATGTCATAGCAGTATCTGACCCAGAGCGAAGTCTCGACAACGCAGCAGAATCCGCGATTCGCCATGAAGTTGGCAGCAATTTCATGGATCAAATCCTGACGACTGGACGTGAACAGATGGCGGCCTCAGTTGAAGAGCGGCTGCAGGAATACATGGGTATCTACAATACGGGTATACGTGTGGCGCGGGTCAACGTTGTCGACGCACAACCACCCGATGCAGTGCGGCCGGCATTCGATGACGTGATTCGTGCTCGAGAGGACGAACAACGAGCACAGAACCAGGCTCAGCAGTATGCTAACCAGCGTATTCCGGAAGCCCGCGGTGAAGCCCAGCGTCAAATCGAACAGGCTAACGCTTACAAGCAGGAAGTCATTGCAAAAGCCGAAGGTGAAGCCTCACGGTTTAATCAGCTTTACACTGAATATGAAAAGGCGCCAGAAGTCACACGGCAGCGCCTCTATATTGACGCCATGCAGGATGTCATGACAGCGAGCAGCAAGATCATGATTGACGTAGAAGGCGGCAGTAACATGCTGTATGTACCGCTTGATAAAATACTGGAACAAAATGCAAGTACAGGCCGTCTTGCTGCAGGGTCTTCGCAAGAGCTGCGAGATTTGGCTAACCAGCTAGCACCTTATTTGCCTGCGCCCACGTCCGCAACGGCAGTTGATCGATCTCGACTAGGCAGCGGCAGAGGAGGAAGACAATGAAGAATTTTATCGCAGTAGGACTGTTATTCCTTGTTCTGCTCCTTGCGGGCAATTCGCTATTCGTAGTTAAAGAGACTGAGCGCGCTGTGATGTTGCAGTTCGGTGAATTGGTGAACGCAGATATCGCTCCGGGACTGCATGTGAAAATACCCTGGGTTAACACGGTGCGGAAATTCGATGCGCGAATTCAAACAGAAGATGCCCCTTCCGAGCGTTTTTTGACCTTGGAGCAGAAAGCGCTGGAGGTTGATTCCTATGCCAAGTGGCGCATTGTCGATGTTGGTCAATTTTATGTATCCACTAGAGGTAATGTGGGAACTGCCGGTAGCCTTCTTGCAGAGCGAATCAACGATGGCCTGCGTGACCAAATTGGTGCACGTACGCTGATTGAAGTAGTTGCAGGCGAACGCGACGAGCTCATGATGGCACTGACTGCAGAGTTGAATCAGACTACCGCTTCCGATATTGGTATCGAAGTCATCGATGTGCGGGTTAAGCGAATCGACTTGCCAGATGACGTACGATCTTCAGTTTATGACCGTATGATCACTGAGCGAAACAGAGAAGCTCAGCAGTTACGATCCAGTGGAGAAGAGCTTGCGATTGGTATTAGAGCAGATGCTGATCGGCAAGCAGTAATTTTCGAAGCCGAAGCTTATCGTGACGCCGAGCGAATTCGAGGTGAGGGAGACGCGGAAGCTACAGCGATTTATGCTGACGCCTATAATAGAGACACTGAGTTCTATGCGTTTATTCGTAGTTTGAACTCATACAGAGAAACGTTTAGCTCGAAAGGTGACGTACTCCTTCTGGATCCAGAGAGTGATTACTTCAAGTACCTCAAAGACGGGGTGCCAGTACAGTAAAGTAGAATGAAAAGTTTGGTCTTACAGCGAATCCAACAGATCAGACCAAACGCAGCTAAAATCCATCAACACCATAGAGAACCTGAATCGCAAACTGCGGTTCAGGTTTATTTTTGTGGACTATTTAGAACAAGAATAAGCAACTCATTTACAAAAAAGATCATTGATAGCGGAAACGCATGTGGCATGAACTGGCAATAGCATTCTGTCTGATGCTGGTAATAGAAGGCATATTGCCCTTCATCGACCCGAAACGTTGGCGGCGAATGCTCATGATGATGGACCAGGTAGATGACACGAGTATGCGGCTTATCGGATTGGCAAGCATGCTAACAGGGATGATCCTCCTGTTAATTATTAACTGAGTAGAGACAAACTAAAGAAAGCGGAACCAACATGACTTCTGCAAAGCGCTGGCTTTTGCCTGACGGTGTTGAAGAGATACTGCCGGCTGAAGCAAACAAACTGGAATTATTACGCAGAGAGCTCCTCGACCTCTATCGGGCCTGGGGATACGAGCTGGTGATTACTCCATTGATCGAATTTCTTGATTCCCTCTTGGTAGGCACTTCGCAAGATCTCGATATCCATACCTTCAAAATTACCGATCAGCTCAGTGGTCGCATGATGGGAATTCGGGCCGATATAACACCGCAAGCTGCACGCATTGATGCCAATTGTTTAAACCGGGATGCGCCAGTCCGTCTCTGTTATTCCGATAATGTGTTACACACCAAACCCAGGGGCTTGATGACCTCCAGGGTTCCCATTCGAATTGGTGCGGAGCTGTATGGACATGCTGGTGTTAGCTGCGACATCGAGCTTATCTGCCTCATGCAGGAAACTCTGCGCGTGGTTGGGATAGACGATTGCCGAATCGTTTTGGGTCATGTTGGTATCTTCCGCTCATTACTTGTGGAAGCGAATCTGGATTCAGAAACTGAGCAGCGGCTCTTCGATGCAGTGCAACGTAAAGCATATGATGAGATAGATGAGGTGGTGGCAGACGCAGTCGCTGATACAGCTTTGCGAGAAAGCCTTCGACAACTTACCCGCTTGAGTGGTGATGAGAGCGTATTGGAGCAAGCAAAAGCCGTATTCGCGAATGCTTCTTCAGCCGTACAGGTTGAGCTGGAGGAGTTGGTTGCGATTGCAGAGGGCGTCAAGCAGCGCAATCCGCAAACTGTCCTGGGCTTCGATCTTTGTGAACTCAGAGGCTATGCCTACCACACCGGAATAGTTTTTGCGGCTTATACACCCAGCTATGGGCGGGCGGTTGCTAAGGGTGGTCGTTATGATGATATTGGAGAGGTGTTCGGCCGTGCGCGTCCGGCATCAGGTTTCGACAGTGATCTGAAGACACTGGCTAAACTGACCAGTCGAGCATTTCCTTTGTCCACTGGCATTCTCGCACCACTGAGTGACGATCCCGACTTGCTCACTGCTGTGAATCAGTTGCGCGAGGCTGGGGAAATAGTCATTCAGCGGCTGACAGTCCAGGAGGCTGACGCAGAGGAGTGTGCCTCGATGAATTGTGATCGGAGAATCGTGAAGCAAGGCGGCGATTGGATAGTTGAAGCAGTCGATTGATTGGGCAACAGAGTAATTCACTAAAATGGAGAGAACAGGAAGTTAATTGGCATGGCTAAATCTGTAGTGATATTGGGCACGCAGTGGGGCGACGAGGGTAAAGGAAAAATTGTCGATCTGCTCACTGATCAAGCGGTTCTAGTGGCACGATTTCAAGGTGGCCATAATGCCGGCCATACCCTTGTTATCGAAGGCCAAAAGACTGTACTTCATCTGATTCCTTCCGGTGTTCTGCGGGAAAACGTGCACTGCATCATTGGTAATGGGGTTGTGCTCAGCCTCGATGCCTTGATGAAGGAGATCGGTGAATTGGAAGATCAGGGTGTGCCTGTTCGCGAACGCTTGAGTATAAGCGGTGCCTGCCCTCTGATACTGCCTTCTCATGTGCGTCTCGATCAGGCGCGGGAATCGCAACAAGGCAACAAGAAGCTTGGTACGACCGGCCGAGGCATTGGTCCAGCTTATGAAGACAAAGTTGCCAGACGAGGAATTCGTTTGGCGGAGACACTCAATCCAGAACGCTTTAAACAGAAGTTGGGTGAACTGCTTGAGTACCATAATTTTTGGCTTGAAAAATATTTCTCTGCAGAACCAATGGACTTCGATGAAACCTACGAAAGCTCCATGGCCTTAGCTGCTGAGGTTCAACCCATGATTGCAGACACCATCGACATGCTGCACCGACATCGAAAAGCAGGTGACAATATCTTGTTCGAGGGTGCTCAGGGCTCTCTGCTGGACATTGACCACGGTACCTATCCTTTCGTTACCTCTTCAAATACCACAGCCGGTGGCACGGCTACAGGCAGTGGTTATGGACCACTGTATCTCGACTATGTACTCGGCATTACCAAGGCGTATACGACTCGGGTGGGCTCTGGGCCGTTCCCAACTGAGCTCTTTGACGAAGTCGGCAAGCACCTGGCAACTGTTGGCCATGAGAAAGGTGCAACAACGGGTAGAGATCGACGCTGTGGGTGGTTCGACGCGGCTGCAGTCAAACTGGCAATGCGCATCAACAGTGTATCCGGAATTTGCCTCACAAAACTGGATGTACTCGATGGCTTAGAATCGGTTCGAGTTTGTACTGGCTACCACGGAGTAGAAGCTGCTTCCGGCTGTTTAATGGACAGCGAAAATTTTCAAAATCTAGAACCCATCTACGAAGAGCTCCCAGGCTGGAGCGAATCAACCTCCGGTGCTAAAACACTCGAGGAGCTTCCAGCCAACGCACGCGCTTATATTAAGTACATCGAAGACGCCATAGAAGTCCCCGTCGACATCATCTCAACAGGCCCGGACCGCGAAGAAACTATCATCCTTCGACACCCCTTTGACGCCTAAGCGCCAGGACACCCATTTAAATTACCTTCTCGATTTTTAGGACACCCATTTATTTTTGATTGGGTGTCCTTTCTCTTTATGCATAATCGACCTTGAAAACATCAGTTGTGTCACTGTCACGAAACTCTTTTTGTCGATTTCTTGCATAGTGACATAAAGCAACTACAATTCTTGATCCCTGTTGCTAAGAATTTGCCTCAATTCAAGATATCCGAGCTGTGACTCGCGCCCGATCTCAACAAGTATCATTGGAAGATACTCCCTACTACCACTGCATCTCTCGCTGTGTTCGTCGGGCCTATTTATGCGGTGACGATCCGGTCACGGGGAAAAACTTTGATCATAGAAAACGTTGGTTAGTGCAACGCACAAAGGAGCTAGCCAGCTACTTCGCTATTGATATCTGTGCTTATGCAGTGATGAGCAACCATTATCACTTGGTATTGCATGTCGATTCAGAGAGGGCCGCCGATTGGAGCGACGAAGAAATCATTAAGCGCTGGGTTGCACTTTTTCCAGGCCACTCAACCTTGGTCGAAACCCTGATTCTGAACGAAAAGTCGAAAGCCGCGCAAAAAATGCTTGATAGAAAGATCGACGAATGGCGAACACGCCTGACTGACTTGAGTTGGTTCATGCGTTGCCTGAATGAAACAATAGCGCGTCGAGCAAATAGAGAGGACGAGTGTACTGGTCGATTCTGGGAAGGCAGGTTTAAAAGCCAGGCACTACTCGATGAAAAGGCCCTGGTAACTTGTATGGCTTATGTAGACTTGAATCCCATACGTGCCGGAGTCACTGATTCCTTAGATAGTAGTGATTTCACATCCATCCAGGAGCGACTGATTGATCATGCCAAGCGCTCGAAGAAACGAAACTATCGCCAACACAGACTTCTCACAAGGCGGGGCGCAAAACATCTATTGGGGAAGAAGAATGCCGGTAAGCAATCTGCATTGAAGTCTCTAGCTGGCATGCCTGGAATCGGCATCGATGCGCTTCCAATAAACCAGCAGAGCTATTTCGAACTCCTGGATATTACTTGTAAAGCACTAAGCCTTGTGAAGTCAGACAGGGAAAAAGCGATTCACCTGGTTGATGAAAAACAGACAACTCTAGACAGCCTCAAAGTCGGAGCAGAATCCTGGCTGGCTGGTGTCTCTAGATTTGAGCGTTTCTACGGTGTAGCTGCAGGAACGGAGAGCTCGCTTGTGAATTTCCATAATTCAAGAATAGGTTCAGGTGTGAAGCTCAAACACCCGGACAAATGGATTCGCGGTACAACTCCCGCCAAACAATTCTTCGGTACCTGAATATCCATTCAGACTAACTCAGTTGCTGCCAACTCAATTTGGCAGTGCACAGCCGTGTTTATTTACGAAAAGCTGATCAATTTTCCAACAACTAACGAGCATTTCTTGGTCGCGATGCAAGCTGGTTTGGCCTAGTCGGATTTCTTTTCTGCTTGATCATAATAAAGGACACCCATTTAAATATTAAATGGATGTCCTTTAAATTGGATTTGTATGCGAAGCTCGCTGTTCTCGTAAGTATCAGAAATTAAAAGGCTTATTTGATTTGCGCTTGGCGTGGATTTTGGCGGAAGTTGCTAAATCATTGATTTCTTACTACATATTGTTTGACTTTGATAGGTCAACACTATATGTTGCGCTGCATGCAGTGACACACTTTTCGAAGTGAATTTAAGAAAATACCCAATGTGAATCGTGCAATTCGGTTTGTGGAATAAGAGAACAACAATAAAAAAGCGGCAACGACTCGGGAATTACGCACAGAACTTTTTGAAAACATCACATTTCCCTGGTTGTTGATCATTAAAGAGATGTTGGAGTTAGTGGCGGATGGCAAAACCTGCTGAAGTAATCAATGATGGCCAGACAAAAGACGTCCTTCAGGATGAGGGGGTTGATGGCGATAAGCTTTTTCTGCGCCAACTGAAAGAAGAAGAAATTAGAGCAAAGCTCGATGCCTTTGCCCGCGAACTAGCTGAGGCAAAAGCGAAAAGAGACAGAAGCTAACCCGCCAGGCACGAACCAGGTCCGTATGCTGTTGTCCGCATGGGCAACGATTTCCCTTCCTCAACCAAGAAGCCAGCCACCGCGACCTCATGTGGCTTCGAAGCTATGGTGAATTCCAATCCAGATGAGGCTAAACTAAATCCTGTAGCAAAGGAGGATCTTCTGAGTGAAGATGTTTTCAAGGATCATTGGCCCCTGTGTCCTGCTCGGGCTCAGCGCCTGCGCAAGCAATCAAGACTATTCACCACTGCTTAGAGCCGAGCCGGAAATCGGAGCTACTTTGACCCGTGCTCCAAGAACTTTACGGCTTTTTTACAGTGCACTACCCGATGTGGACCAGAGTAGTCTGCGCCTGGTGGGACCCACGGGTGAGCATAACCTCCGTGGGTTGCACACGATGGCTGCAGACGATCTAATGATTGAGATAATGGATCCACTACAGAATGGCAGCTACATCGTCGAATGGACCACGGTCGTGGCTGACGACCCAAACACCTATTCGGGTTCATTCGAGTTTGATGTTGCAGTTAGTAATCAGTGACGGTCATAACATTGGGTCTTTGAGACAGATCAAATCCAATGATATACCGTACTCTATAATCAACATTCACTGGCTTGAGAGCACTGCGAATCTGCGCAAACATCTCCAGTGAAAAATTTTAGAATTTTGAAATTGAGCGCTAACTGGAATAGCTGAGTTGCGCTCCGTTAGGCGGATTGTAGTCGCGTGGGCTCTACTCTTTATTCTTACTTGCTGCTTAAGTCGCTCTATGAGCCGACTTCTGCTTTTGAGGAACTGGCGAAATCCGAACCGGGTCCGGTAGCGATGTTTTTCCGCTACTCGATTTGGCTACTGCTCTTGCCCCCCTGTTTCGCATTGATCGGTGCGGCCAACTTCGGCTGGCGAATTGGCGCGGCCGAGCCTTTGATGCTCGATATGCAGTCCTTGATTCTGGTGAGTCTTGGCTATTTTCTGGTCCTGGTTTTCGGGCTTTTCAGCACCGCTCTCATCAGCAGTTGGATGGCGTCCACCTATGGCGCCGATGCAAATCTTGGCAAGCATGTAGCACTGATCACTATCGTCGGTGAGCCGCTGGCTATCGCTAGCATCGCTCACCTTTTTCCCGATGTGTTAGTCAACGTGTTGGTTCTGATTCCCACCATGATCTGGAGCATGTATCTGCTCTATAAGGGCATTCCAATCGTGCTCAGCACACCGCCAGAGCGCGGCATGCTCATGGCCTCATCCCTGGTGGGTTGGCTGCTGGTCGCAGCAGTAAGCTTATTAGGAATCAGCATGGCAATGTGGACTATGGGCGTAGGCCCTTTGTTAGGTGTTTAGGTAGCAGCGGATACAGACAGAGCGCAGAGTCACCATGGATCAGAGTAGTCAAAACACATATCACGACAAGGTCGTCATTCGATTGATTCAGTTTTCCATTTTTTGGGCAGTAGCTGCGATGTTGGCTGGAGTTTATCTGTCGGCGGAACTGGTGTGGCCATGGATCGATTTCGGGCAGTTCTGGCTTTCCTTTGGCCGTCTGCGACCGCTGCATACGAACGGCATTATTTTCGGATTCGGTGTTTCTGCCCTCATGGCGACTGCGTTCTACAGTGTCCAGCGAACCTCTCATACGCCGCTTTTCTTGCCCAAGCTTGCCTGGTTTTGCTGCTGGGCCTGGCAATTACTGGTATTGCTCGGGGGGTTGTCACTGCTTGCTGGCTACACCTCCGCCAAGGAATACGCCGAGCTTGAATGGCCATTCGATATTGTGATTGCAGTGATCTGGGTCTGCTTTGGTGTGGTGTTTTTCGGCACCATCTACAACCGCAAGATCAAACCGATTTACATCTCTAATTGGTTCTATGGGGCTTTGATCATCGTCATCGCCATGTTGCACATTGTGAACAACCTGGCGATTCCGGTAACCCTGGGTAAATCCTATTCTCTTTATGCCGGTGCACAGGACGCTATCGTGCAATGGTGGTATGGACACAATGCGGTAGGTTTCCTCCTGACAGGTGGTTTTCTGGGAATGCTCTATTACTTTTTGCCCAAGCATGCCGAACGTCCGATCTGGAGCTACCGTTTGTCGATTGTTGCTTTCTGGGCTTTCGTCTACAGTTATATTTGGGCTGGCCCTCATCATCTCCACTACAGTTCCATTCCTGAATGGGTGCAGTCCCTGGGGATGGTAATGAGTGTCATCCTGCTTGCTCCTTCCTGGGCGACAATGATCAATGGCATCATGACCGTGAGTACTGCCTGGGAGAAGCTACGTACCGATCCAGCCCTCAAGTTTATTGTTCTCTCACTGGCGTTCTATGGTTTGGCGACGTTTGAGGGTCCGATGATGTCCATTCGTAGCGTCAACGTGGTGAGCCACTTTACCGACTGGACTATTGGCCACGTGCATTCAGGTGCACTCGGTTGGAACGCTATGATCACCTACGGCACTTTCTATTTTATGGTACCTCGACTGGTGGGTCGTGAACTGTTTAGCACTCAGCTTGCAAACATTCACTTTTGGTTGGCGTTAGCTGGGACCATGCTCTATATCATGGCGATGTGGGCCGCCGGAGTATCGCAAGGTTTACTCTGGTTGAGTGTCGATCAGATTGGTGAGCTTAGCTTCAGCTTCAAGGACATCATGGCCAGCATGACTCCTTACTACGTTTTGCGATTGGTAGCCGGCATCATCTTTCTGCTTGGCACAGTGCTCATGGGATATAACCTGTTCATGACTCTGAAAGGCCAGCACGCGGTTCGCGTAACAGCACCTCCTGTAAATCCAGCCTACGGAGTGAGCTAATGAGCGGCCTGTCGATTCATAGGAAGATAGAAGAGAACACTGGTCTGCTCATCTTTGGTATTCTGTTCGTATCGGCTATTGGTGGTCTGGTGCAGTTGCTGCCAGTGCTCAACCAGGAAAGCCTCGAGACCGCTACGGAGAACTCCAGACTTTACAATGCAGTCGAGCTCACCGGTCGCGATATTTATATAAGAGAAGGCTGTCATGTATGCCACACGCAGCAGGTTCGACCACTGATAGCTGAGGTCGAACGCTACGGGCCTTACTCCCGTGCCGATGAGTTCGTCTATGATCGACCGTTCTTATGGGGGTCCAAAAGAACGGGCCCAGACCTGCATCGTCTGGGCGGAAAGTTTTCCGACGATTGGCATCGAATTCACTTAATCGATCCGCGGGCAGTTGTTCCGAACAGCATCATGCCCGCCTACCCATGGCTTGATGAAAGACCAGCGAGCGCCGCCGGGAACATCACAGCGAAACTAAGAGCGCTTTCAATTCTGGGCCACCCCTACACAGAAGATGACATTAATAATGCCGAAGCAGATTTGGAAGGCGTGACCGAAATGCAGGCTCTGATTGTCTACCTGCAAATGCTAGGGACTGGTTACAGCGAGGAGTCCGGGGTATGACCTGGTTTATCTTCGCCGGTGACATGTTGGTCATGGCTTTCATGATCGGGCTCGCCATTTGGGTTGGCAGCCGCGCCAATGACGAACAAATCAGGGAAGCCGCATCCATTCCATTGCAAGACGAGGAAGCTCATGGCTGATTTGCCCACAGGATTTTGGAGTGGTTGGATAATGGTGGTCACCCTGGTTTCACTCGCCGCCGTGGCTTGGCTCACCTATAGCCTCTATTTTTCCGCGGACGCAGAGGAAAAACCCGAAGTCGAACCGGTTTGGGATAATGATCTGCGCGAGGGTTCAAAAGCGCCTCCTATGTGGTGGTTCTGGCTTTTGTTTGCCGCACTGATTTTCACCCTGGTCTATTTGATGCTCTATCCCGGACTGGGCAGCTTTACCGGATTCCTGAACTGGTCCCAGGGTAGCCGTGTAGCCGAGAGCTATGAGAATTTCGAGCTCAATTTTGCTGAAGTGCGAAGCGAGATTTCAGCCATGAGTCTTGCGGAGATGCAGAATGATCTGGCCTTAATGGATACCGCCGAAAGAATTTTTGCCAGAGAATGCGCTGCATGTCATGGTCCGGATGGTAGGGGTCAAGCCTCACTCTTTCCAAATCTGCATGATATAGACTGGCAGTGGGGAGCGTCAGCAGAACAGATCGAACAATCGATCAGAAATGGCAGGCAGGCACAGATGATCGCCTGGGAACCATTGTTGGGTGTAGAAGGCGTGCAGCAAGTTTCTGAGTACGTGCTGCTTCTGGGAAGAGAGGGCAACGAAAATCATCCGGGTAAGCCGGCCTACGACCAGAATTGTATTGCTTGCCACGGTCTAGATGGCGCGGGTAACCCGCTGCTTGGAGCGCCAAGAATCTCCGATGACATCTGGCTTTACGGCGGTGATCTGGAATCCATCAAGACAACCGTTCGAGAGGGTAGGTTCGGAGTTATGCCTGCGTTTAATGAGCGACTGGACGACTTGCAGATTAAGTTGTTGGTCGCCTTACTGGTACGCTAGTCTGCGATTAGTTCTTTTAGGCGCGTAGCCAAGCCCCATCCGCTTGTAAAAGCATCTTCTACTCGATTGCCGAGACACCAGTCCCCGCAGGTGGCGATGTGTTTTTCTTCATCCAGCAAAAAACTCTCGTTTAATGCCTGCTCTACACGTGCGTATCGCCAACGATGTAATGCGCAGTAATCGAGTTTTGTGAGATCAAGGTCGGTCAACTCCGCAAGTTCATCAAGAAGAACCTTGCGAACTTCTGCTTCAGCAGTTTCCAGTTGAGAGTCAGCCCAATAGTTATCGCTGTGCAATACAATTGAGAAAACACTGTCACGACCGGGTTTCGTGGCATTATTGGCTATTAGACTTAGGGGCGAGTCGCGAACAATAGCTGCTTCAAAATTCAGACTCTGGTGTTCTTGAAAACCAAGCAATAACGCGTAGCAGGCTGAAAGTTTTGGTCTGTCAAGTTCAGCTACGAGAGAGGTGGAATCTTGCAGTAGTTCACGCGCCTGATTCGGTGGTATAGCCAATACGACCCAGTCAAATGGTTGCCAATTGTTTTGAGCAGTATCGGTGATTGTCCATTTCCCCGCAGAATAGGAGAGTTGGGAGACTTTGGTATTCAATAACGTAGATACATCGCGCGCTGCATAACGAGCAAGTGAAGGCATCGTCGGAACAGCAACATAATGTGGTTCAAACCATTTTCGTTTAAATGGTTTCTTTCCTCGTTCAAGTGTCACTATTTTTGGTTGCCATTCCTGCACCAGGCCTGTTTCCAGTAGCGGCCTGAGATAGTTGGCGAATGCAGTAGTTCGGGCAGTGAAGAACTGCGCACCATGATCGAAATGAAGGTGCTTAACTCTTCGAGTAGCCACGCGTCCTCCGAATCCGCGTGATTTTTCGAATAAGGTAATTTTTGCGAAAGGAGATAGCTTCTCGGCAATTATTACCCCTGCGATGCCGGCTCCGACTATTGCGATTGAAATCATGGATTGCTAGCTATAAGAAAATTGATGTTGGTGAGTGTTAGAGTTTGGTCAGAGATATGGTTTGCGCGTCGGAGGGGGCTAGCGAGAGATGATTTTTGGCTTTAGAGTCTACAATCGCACGTTGATTCATCCCTCGAAGGGACCTAGCAAGAGATGCTCTTTGGCTTCGAAGTCTGGCTAGCACGCGAGAAAGGTGTTCGTAAGCTAGTTGAGTTGGTGCCCAGGGGGAGACTTGAACTCCCACGACCTTTCGGCCACTAGCACCTGAAGCTAGCGCGTCTACCAATTCCGCCACCTGGGCAACAATGTTTTAAGTGCCTGTTGAGCGCACTGAGCTTGCTGATTGGCATCTGGCAGCCTTGCGGCTGCTTTACCAATTCCCCCGGCTGCCAATCGCAGATTGACGTCGTTCGCCCGTCGCTGAAAGCTTTCGCTTTCAATACACTAGGGCTCACCCACCTGGGCAAGGGGAGCGCAACAATACCCAGCCGCCTTCATCCTGTCAACTTTCCGAGTACTGTCACAGACAGGGCGGGTTACGGCGTGTATACTGCGCCCAATCCTCATGCCCTCCCGCAAAAAATCACAGAAAAACCTGCCCAGTAGCACTGATCCTTTCGCTTCCCGTGAGGCAGCGAAGTACGCCAATCCCATTGCGAGTCGCGAACATATCCTTGCGCAACTCGAAAAAATAGGCGAGCCAGTTTACCTGGATGAGTTGGCTGAAAATCTGCAAGTAGAGACAGAAGAGCAAATCGAAGCTCTCCGACGTCGGCTTATTGCGATGTCGCGAGATGGGCAGATCATCAGTAATCGTCGGGGTGCTTATGGGTTAACCGCCCACATGGATCTTGTGAAGGGATCGGTACAGGGAACCAAGGACGGCGCCGGCTACTTCATTCCGGACAATGACGAATCGGACATGTTCCTCTCTTTGCGTGAGATGGCTCGCTTGTTCGATGGTGACAAAGTGCTGGCTCGGTTTTCTGGCATCGATTCCCGAGGCCGAAGAGAGGCTTCGGTAGTCGAGATACTTGAACGCCGGCACGAAGAGGTCGTGGGACGCTTCTATCTGGAAGATGGATTCGGATTGCTGGTCCCGGATAACAAGCGCATTCAGCATGAGATATTGATTGCTCCAAGCAAGTCCGGCTCAGCGAAAGACGGGCAATACGTGCTGGCGAAAATACTCGAGTATCCCAGCAGGCGTCGCAAGGCGATCGCCGAAGTTATCGAGGTGCTTGGTGATGTGGCAACGCCGGGTATAGAGATCGACATTGCCTTACACAGTTTTGCTATCCCAAATCAGTGGCCGTCTGCAGTAAAGAAGGAAGCCGCCCGATTACCAAAGCACGTCGCTGAACACGATCTGGCGGGCCGGCATGATCTCAGAGATATTCTGTTTGTCACCATCGATGGTGATGATGCGAAAGACTTTGATGATGCTGTCTTCGCCACCGCAAATAAAGGTGGGGGCTGGACACTCTTCGTTGCCATCGCTGATGTGTCGCACTATGTGAGTGTGGGCTCGGCCTTGAATGAGGAGGCGCAATCTCGAGGCACCTCAGTGTATTTTCCAGGTCATGTTGTGCCCATGTTGCCTGAGAAAATCTCCAATGGTTTGTGCTCTCTAAAGCCGGACTGTGATCGGTTAGCGATGGTTTGCGAGCTAAACATCTCTGCGGATGGGGAGACCAAAAGTTACAGGTTCTTCGAGGCTGTAATTCATTCTCACGCCAGACTCACCTATACCGAAGTCGCTGACATGTTGCAGCGACCCGCGACAGCCGCACAGGAAAAAGTTCGATCTAAACTTCGTAGACGCTATCGCAATGTCATCCCAGGCGTTGATGAACTCTACGCGCTTTACAATTCTTTGCATAAAGCCAGGATAAGTCGCGGCGCAATGGATTTTGATTCCACTGAAACACGAATGGTGTTTGGGGAAGATAGAAAGATACGAGAGATTGTTCCCGTCGAACGTAACGATGCACATCGTTTAATTGAGGAGTGTATGCTGAGTGCGAACGTTGCCGCCGCGAAATTACTGCAGCACAGTGAACTGCCCGCGCTCTATCGCGTTCATGCCGGGCCAAACCCGGACAAGCTGGAAGGCTTGCGAGAGTTTCTTTCCGAAATGGGCTTGTTCCTGGGGGGTGGTGACGACCCATCACCTGCTGACTATCAAAAGACTATTCAGCAGATAGGGGAAAGACCAGATAGACATATGCTGCAGACCATGTTGATCAAATCCATGATGCAGGCAGTCTACCAGCCGGAAAACACCGGGCACTTTGGGTTGGGTTTTACCGCCTACACCCATTTTACTTCTCCTATTCGGCGCTTTCCCGATTTATTGGTGCACCGGGCGATTCGATATTTGATTCGCAATAAAAAGCTGAAACAGCTCGATCCTCATCCAGACCAGCGCCCGCTAGCTAAAAATTCAATCTACCCCTATAGCGCGGTAGACCTCGATCGACTGGGTGAATCTTGCTCGGCACAAGAGCGCCGCGCTGATGCGGCCAGCTATAGCGTCACCGATTGGTTAAAGTGTGAGTACATGCAAGATCGTGTTGGTGAAGAATACACAGGTACCATTACCTCGGTCACCAGCTTTGGCTTGTTTGTAGAATTGCAGGGAATCTATATTGAAGGTCTGGTGCATATTACAGAATTGAGCAATGACTATTATCATTTTGACCCGATTCGTCACAGCCTGGAGGGCGAACGCAGCCGACAAGTGTATAGACTTGGGGATTCAGTTTCCGTGCGTGTCGCAAGAGTGGATCTCGAAGAGAAGAAGATCGACCTGCAAATGCTGGATTCGAAGTTGAACAAAACAAACTCACGAGCTACCAAGGAAAATAAAAAGAAAGGCAAAAACACCAAAAGCAGAACGAGTGCTAATCCTAAAAGAGGATCTTCTTCTAAGGGTACTCGAGAGAGGTTGCGTAGCAACCCAAAGTCAAAGAAAAGCAGCAAGAAGAAAGGCAACAAGAAGAAAAGCAGTAGGAATACAGGTAAAAAGAATTCAAGCGGAAAGAACAAAGCGAATGCTAAGAATAGACGTACGCCGAAATCACCTACTAAAAGACGCAGGCGGTAGGGCATCGTGAGTAATGACAATTACTGGGTCACCGGAATTCATGCGGTGACTGAATTGATTCGACAACGACCAGATTCGATTACGCGACTCCTCATCAATGCAGATCGTGAAGACACACGCCTGCGGTCGGTACGCCAATTGGCGACCGGGCAAAACATTTCTGTGCAAGAGGTGAAGCCGGAAGAGCTTGCAGCAGTCAGCGAAGACAGCCACCAAGGTGTTGCTGCGCAAGTCAGCGCCAACAAAGCGGTTCTGGATGAGAAACAGTTACTGAGCTACATCGATGCACTGAATCACGCACCTTTGTTGCTGGTGCTCGATGGTGTCACCGATCCGCATAATCTGGGCGCCTGTTTACGCACCGCTGATGCCGCGGGAGTGGATGCAGTAGTCATTCCTAAAGATAAGTCCGTGGGTCTCAATGCCACTGTCAGTCGTGTGGCTAGTGGGGCCGCGGAAACTGTAATGCTCGCAACCGTGACCAATCTGGCACGTTGCCTGAAGTCGCTACAAGAGCGCAATATGTGGATTGTTGGCACCGATGATTCCGCCGAAACCAGTTTGTTTGACCAGGATCTCAAAGGTCCATTGGCCATTGTCATGGGTTCTGAGGGTTCTGGAATGCGCCGGCTTACCAGAGAAAACTGCGACTATCTGGTTTCCGTTCCCATGGCTGGAGAGATTAGTAGTTTAAATGTCTCGGTAGCGGCGGGTGTCTTCCTATTCGAGGCAATCCGGCAACGATCTGCCGAACCTTAATGATCAATCTCTAGTCTCACTTGCCAAAAGTGATAGATTCGGACCAACAAACTAGCTGGCTTGCTGCTGCAACATTGAGTCAATTAAGCCTGGCAACTCTTCTATATCATAGGGCTTGGAGATACAGATTACATTGCTTTCGCCTTCTACCCGATCCTTCAACATCTTTTCCGCGTATCCGGTGGCCAGTAGGACAGGGATTGGTTTTATACTCTGGATTTTTTTGGCCATTTCCACACCGGTCATGCCGCCTGGCATGATGATATCGGAGAACACCAGATCGATGTTCCGGTGTTTTTGAAACTGTTCGAGCCCTTTGTTGCCGTTTTCTGCAAGTAACACCTGGTAACCAGCGTCCAATAGAGTCTGACTTGCAATATCCCTCACGTCATCGTCATCTTCTACAACCAGAATAGTTCCGTTGTAGCTCATGAGATCTGCATCATCTTCATACAAACCGGCATCCTGCTCCAATTCTTCGTGCACCAGGGGCAAAACCAGAACAAACGTTGCACCCTCACCAGGTGCGCTTTCAACTCGGATACTACCGCCCGATTGCTGCAGAAAACCATAAGCCGTACTCAGGCCGAAGCCGGTTCCTTTTCCGCGTTCTTTCGTTGTGAAAAAGGGATCAAAGATTTTTTCCTGAATGTCCAATGGAACTCCGGAACCGGTATCTGCAAAGATGAGTTCCAGGTATTCACCGGTTGCTTCCTCTTCCTCATGGCTTGCGCCCAGTTTTATTACCGGGCTTTCGTCGAGTACCACTCTTCGGCTTCCTATAGTCAAGGTTCCACCTTCAGGCATGGCATCACGGGCATTAAGGCAAAGATTGATCACTACGTTTTCAAACTGGCTGCGATCAATCATCACCGCAGCAGATGACTCATCAAATCTGAATCTGACCTCGATCTGCTCACCAAGAATACGTTGCAGGAATTTGTTCATGTCCAGCAACAGCTTCTTGAGATCTGTCAATTCATTCTGCAGTGACTGCTCACGGGAATAGCTCAAGAGGCGGCTGTTCAGATCGGCCCCGCTTTTTGCGGCGGACATAATTTTGTCCACTAACTCGACACCATTGCCTTCGGTATTCCTGAAATACCGACGCTTGAGAAATTGCAGGTTGCCAAGTATCACCGTGAGCAAGTTATTAAAGTCGTGGGCAACACCCCCAGTTATTCGACCCATCGCTTCCATCTTTTGAGACTGCACCAGTTTCGCTTCCATATCTTTGCGCTGCGTCTCATCTGTAAAACTAAGGACCGCGCCAATGAGCGATTCGTCTTTCTTTATCGGACGACAGGCAAAGCTGACGGGAAGCAGTTGATGATCTGCACCGGAGAACAGTCCTTGCACTCCCTCGACAGCAGCGCCTTCGTTGACACAAGAACTCAATACACGACGCGTCTCAGCCTCGAGGCCTGTCACCGTTGTGCTCTTGCACAACAAGCCCACTGCATTTTGATTCAGCGTGTCCAGCTCTGAGTAATTCAACATAGCTAGTGCTGCGGGATTGATGAAAGTAATGTTGCCTCTACTATTGATTCCCAAAATGCCCTCACCGATAGCATCCAGTAACAGCAGTTTCTCTTCGTTTGCCTCCCGTAGTTTGTGATCTGAAAGTTGTTTGGCTTCTATCAGGCGTTCTTCGCGATCGATTCGTTCCAGCAATTCCGCTTCTTTGTCTTTGAGGGTTCGCTCATCCCGAATCAGATCCTCACGCAGCTTTTGCACTAGCATATCTGCTCGGGTGGCGCGCAAGCGGTCCCGATAGATGTGTAGAGCCACTAAAGAAGCAACCGCGACTAACACCACATAGCCGGCTGCAATCTGCAGATTTCGTTCCTCTCCCAGGTAGATCAGGTGCGCTACCTGTCCGCAGGTGGCGGTGATGGCGAGGGTGAAGAATGCTTCCCGACAGGGCCCATAGTAGATGGCTGCTGTAAAGATGATGAAAGTGGGCCATGAGAGTAGTGCCCCTCGGGGCGCATCAAATTCAACCAGGGTGGGATGCATCAACCAGGTGGTGCCCCAGATACATCCAGATATCAGGGCGGAAGCGATTATTAATGCAGCAGTAGATTTGAGATTGTCACTGTATCCCAGGACGCGATCCGAAAAGTAAATGATCGCGGCCCTGCTGACGCAGAGGGCAACTGTCCCACCGATCCACAGGTAAGCGGTCGATTCATAGTTACCGGTAGCGAATACGACGAATAGAAAGAGCACAATAGCTGCCAGCGCGTCCACGCCAGTGAACAGCAGGAGATTCGGCAGCAGGTCCTGAATCTGCCTGTCTCTTACAACGGAACTGGGAATTCTATGCTCATTCATTGCTTTATTTTGCCATTGCCGGATTGATACTCATAAAGAGTTTTAACTAAATGGCTTGTTCGGAATCTCCGGCTGCCAATCTGTGGGAAAGTTTCGCATCATTTGCACCCAATATCCGCCAGAACTTGCCAGAATTTTTGGAAGTGGGCTATTCGTCACTAAAATTGCTGATATGAGAAGAATTATTAGCAGACGGGATTCTTGCTTGTGTCACTGTGCCAGCGTTGGTAACGATGGCGGCGGATTTGAACGCTGCCTGGAGGCCATGCCTATCTCATCATGATTCCACCGATGCTTGCATGTAGCCCCCATATTCTCTAGAATCCCCGCTCTTTTGTTGGCCCGGCCCCGGCTGAGCCCCACATAACTCCTTGCTTCACCACGCGCGCCAGCGTTTGATGGGAAGCCTGAACCAAGAGGAGTCTCTATGAGACACTATGAAGTGGTATTCCTGGTGCACCCTGATCAATCAGAGCAGGTGCCTGGAATGATTGAACGCTACACCCAGTTAATGACCGATAGTGGCGGCCGAGTTCACCGGATGGAGGACTGGGGTCGTCGTCAGCTAGCTTACCCGATCAATAAGATTCACAAGGCGCACTACGTCATGATGAATATTGAATGTGGTGGCGAAACCCTCGAAGAACTTTCTACTCTATTCCGCTACAACGATGCGGTGTTGCGTAATCTAGTGATCAAACGCAAGGATGCTGTCACGGAAGAATCGTTGATTCTCAAGCAAGAGCGTGAGAGCAAAGAACGCAAAGCGCGTGCAGAACAGAAGCGCAAGGAAGAAGAGGTTGCCGCAGCAGAAGCTGCTGCCAAGACAGATGATGTAGAACTTAAGGCTGATGCCGCCGAAGAAGCGCCGGCCGCAGAAGCTGCTACTGAAGAAGTTGCCGAAGCACCTGCCGAAGACGCCGCCGCTGATGACGCGGACACAGATAAAGCTGAATAAGCTGAAACAGAATTCTTAATAGGAAAACACCATGGCTCGTTATTTTCGTCGACGTAAGTTCTGCAAATTCACCGCAGAAGGCACCAAAGAAATCGACTACAAAGATCTCGAAACACTGAAGGCCTATGTGTCAGAAACTGGCAAGATCGTACCTAGCCGTATAACAGGTACCAAGGCGCGCTACCAGCGACAATTGGCAACCGCAATTAAGAGAGCTCGTTACCTGGCACTGATTCCTTATACTGATAGTCATCAGGTTTAAGCAGTCACTTACGAGGTTTTAAGGAAACATAATGCGCGGTCTAGCTGAATATGTGATGACCGGCCGCAGACAGGCCATTATCGCCGTTGTGCTTCTGGGTCTGATACCACTGGTGAATCTGTTGAGTCCGGTGGTTGTAGGATTGGTAATCCTACGCAAAGGTTTGAGCGAAGGAACAATAATTTTCGCTTGGGCCGTTTTGCCGTTGATTGGTTGGGCAACAGCAGTTGGGGATCTGGTTCCTCTGATCATGTTGCTTGGTGTCACCGGCTTGGGACTCTTGTTGAGAGAAACTGAGTCCTGGGAGTTCACGCTGCTGGCAGCCATCGTTGTTGGCATTTGTGTTGAATTCTATTTTCGATTACAGCCCGCAGTGCTGGATGTACTGATGTTGCAGGTAGAAGATTATCTGCAGAACAACGGGCAGCAGGATCTGGCAATCGAAGACATAAGAAGGGTAATGACCAGCGTTATTGGCGCGGTCTACATGTTTCTCTCAATTGTTTTGTTAATGCTGTCACGTTGGATGCAGGCAGCATTGTTCAATCCAGGTGGATTTCAGAAGGAATTCCATAGTTTAAGGATTGAACAAAGAGTCGCACTCGTTTTGCTTGCGGCGATGTTGTTATCCACCTTCGAAGTGATTATCCCTTCGAGTTGGGTGCTGTATTTGGTACTGCCTTTGGTGTTTTCTGGTATTGCACTGGTTCACGCTACGGTAGAGAAGAAGAAGTTATCCAGCATGTGGCTGGTAACTTTTTACATACTGTTAATGCTTCCGGTTGTAGTGCAATTGCTGATCCTGGCGGCACTGGTAGACAGCTGGTACGATTTTCGATCGCGACTGCAGAATAGTTAGAGAGTAGCTTTCAGTTCTGGCAGCGCAAAGAAAGACAAAGAGGGTGAAAAAATGAACGTAATCTTGCTGGAAAAAATTGGCAAGCTTGGAGAAATCGGCGATACCGCATCGGTCAAGTCCGGTTATGCGCGGAACTTCTTGTTCCCGCAAGGCAAAGCCATTCCAGCTACCAAGGAAAATCTTGCCGAGTTCGAACAGCGCAAAGCCGAACTGATGGCGGCACACAATGAGAAGGTAGCCGTTGCTCAGGGTAGAGCGGGCAAAGTAAACGGTGCCAAGCTCACTATTGAGGTGAATGCCAGCGACGAGGGTAAGTTATTCGGGTCCGTGGGCACCAGAGATATTGCTGATGCCCTGAATGCCCAGACCGGCAGTGATCTGCAGAAGAGCGAAGTATTGATGCCTCACGGTGTTATTCGTGAACTGGGAGATTACGAGCTGCAGCTTGATCTTGGCTACGATGTCACAGCGGATATCAGTGTCTCAGTCGTTGGTCTGCAGTCTGCAGCAGGCGTTGATGCCGACGGCAGCATCATCGAAGAGATCGATGAGGCGGAAGCTGCGGCAGTAGAAGAGGCTGAGCAGACTGAAGTTGCAGAGGCACCAGTCGAGGAAGCGGAAGCAGAGAAACCGGCGGCTGACGCCTAGTACCGACCCATAAGCCAATCAGCCGCTCGCAGTGTCCAGAGTGGCTCGAACAACGAAGCACCATTCTGTAGTACACTCAGATGGTGCTTTTTTTATTGCCTGAATATTCGCTAATTTTTCCTTCTGATGTCTGAAACCTACGAACCCAGTGGTCCCTCCAGCTCGTCTTCCTCGACGTCCAGTAACCTGACCACTTTGAAAGTGCCACCCCATTCCGTGGAAGCGGAACAAGCGGTGTTGGGCGGCCTGATGTTGGATAACAGTGAATGGGACAATATTGCCGACGTACTGCTTCCCGAAGATTTCTATCGCGCCGAGCATCAATTGATATACAAGATGATGATGCAACAAAGCGAAGCCAACAGTCCGATTGATGTGGTGACGCTGGTTGAGGCTCTGAACAGCCTGGGTGAACTGGCTACCGCTGGCGGCATCGATTACCTGAGTGAACTAGCCGGTAATGCGCGGGGTACTGCCAATATCCAGGCTTATGCAGACATTATTCGCGAACGGGCCATCCTGCGTCGCTTGATCAGCGTAGCTAACGGCATCGCCGATTCGGGTTACAACACCGGAGGTAAGAAAGCCGCTGCAATTCTGGACGAAGCGGAGCAGCAGGTTTTCAATATTGCTGATGAGCGCCCCCAGGATCAGGGCCCGGTGTTTATTAATCCGCTGCTGGCGAAAGCTGTTGATCGCATCGATGAATTGGCAGGTTCAGATGGAGATCTCACGGGATTATCCAGTGGCTACAAAGATCTGGATGAGATGACCTCTGGTTGGCAAAAATCGGATCTGGTCATCGTCGCCGGCAGACCCTCTATGGGTAAAACTGCCTTCGCCATGAATCTGGTAGAGCATGCCATTCTCAACGGCGATCACCCAGCGCTGGTATTCAGTCTGGAGATGCCAGCGGAGAGTTTGATCTTTCGTTTGCTTTCTTCTATCGGCAAGATTGATCAAAGCAAATTGCGAACCGGTAATCTGAGCGAAGATGATTGGCCTGGATTCAATGATGCTGTCGGAAAGTTAAAAGACCGCCCGCTGTTTATTGATGACAGTCCGGGCATCAGTCCCATGGAAATGCGCTCACGAGCGCGTCGCATAGTGCGAGAACACGGTGCTATCGGAATGATCGTGGTGGACTATTTGCAACTCATGCAGATTAAAGGCACTTCTGAAAATCGAGTAAATGAAATTTCTGAAATCTCTCGCTCACTGAAACTACTGGCGAGAGAATTCGAATGTCCGGTTATCGCGTTGTCGCAGCTCAATCGTGGATTGGAACAGCGGCCTAATAAACGGCCCGTCATGTCTGATCTGCGTGAATCGGGTGCTATAGAACAAGATGCTGATGTCATTACCTTCATCTATCGTGATGAGGTGTATAACGAAGACTCACCGGACAAAGGCATTGCTGAGATCATCATAGGCAAGCAGCGAAATGGACCAATAGGTACGGTGAGGCTTAGCTATCTTGGCCATTTCACCCGTTTCGAGAATTTTGCTCAGCCTCGCTATGACGAGAGTTACACTCACGGAATGTAGTAATACCAGGCCTAAGAACTTCCCATGACTATTGCAAGCCGTCGCGCCTGGGCGACCATCGATCTCAACGCCCTGCGCAAGAATCTCACTCGCGTGCGTTCTCTGTGTCCAACTTCCAAGATCTATCCGGTCATTAAATCCAACGCGTATGGTCACGGTGTGGCCGAGGCTGCCGCAGCGGTTAAGAATAGTCATACCAATATTGCAGGTTATGGTGTCGCTACAGTGGATGAAGCAATTAGTCTGCGAGAACTGGATCCGGAGCTGCCTATTCTATTGCTTAATGGTTTCATGACAGCGGAAGAGCTGAAGGAGTGTTTGCATCTGCGAGTGGAACCGGTAGTGCATAGCGATTATCAGGTTCAACTTATCGAAGCGCTTTTCACGGATGAAATCCTGGGCGATCAACGTAAGTTTTGGATCAAATACAACACCGGCATGAACCGTTTGGGCATGGATCGGGAGCTGAGCCGGGAGAGTTATCTCAAACTGCTGGGGTTTCCCGGCACAGAGTTGGTGTTGATGTCTCACCTCGCTTGCGCCGATGATCCGGACAATGAAAAGTTTGCCGGGTTTACCCATCAGCAACTCAATGATTTGCTGAGCCTGCGCGGTGAGCTGGTTGCCAGCAGTCATCGTGATGTGCCCAGCAGTATGGCAGCGTCAGCAGGTATTCTGCATTGGCCTGATTCCCATTTAGATATAGTAAGACCCGGGGTCATGCTGTATGGCAGCTCGCCGATGGCGAATGAAACCGGGGAAGAGCTGGGCTTGCAAGCCGTGATGACATTGTCGTCACGCCTTATCACCATTCGCACCCTGCAGGCTGGAGATAGTATCGGTTACGGCGCGACCTATGTATGTGACAGGGAAACCAAGGTCGGTACAGTATCGATTGGCTACGGTGATGGTTATCCTCGCAGCGCCGAGAATGGCACGCCTGTCATAGTCAAGACGGCTGCCGGCAATACTCGCACCCGACTCATTGGCAGAGTATCCATGGATATGATTACCATTGATCTGACCGGGATAGACGATGTGCAGATTGATGATGAGGTTGTGCTTTGGGGGGATGGGCTCTGCGCCGATGAGGTGGCTCGTTCGACCGGGACCATTTCTTACGAATTGTTTTGCAAAGTCACCTCTCGTGTGCCATTTGAATATAAGAACTAACTCTATCGTCTAACACCAAATGGCGAAATCGAAAATAGCTTTTGTCTGTACCGAATGCGGCGCTGAACATGGTCAGTGGCAGGGTCAATGTTCGTCCTGCAAGGCGTGGAACACGCTCACGCAAATTAATCTCGGCAGCTCTTCTTCACCGGCGACTAAAGCTGAATTTCGACGCAAGGGCTATGCAGGCGAGCAGTCCAATGTGCAGACGCTATCGGAAATCGATGTGCAGTCATTACCAAGATTTTCCAGCACCATTGGCGAACTTGACCGGGTGTTGGGAGGAGGTCTGGTTCCCGGTTCGGTGGTACTGATTGGCGGCAATCCTGGAGCCGGCAAGAGCACCTTGCTCTTGCAGATCATGTGCTTGTTGGCTGATGCACAAAAATCCGCTCTCTATGTCACCGGTGAAGAATCTCTGCAACAAGTAGGTATGCGTGCTCAGCGACTGGGCTTACCGAAAGACGATCTGAAGATGTTGGCGGAAACCAACGTCGAGCAAATTACCCAGGCGGCTCAGGAACACAGTCCGGAGTTGCTGGTTGTAGATTCCATTCAAGTGATGCATAGCGCCGATGTTCCCTCAGCACCGGGCAGCGTTTCGCAGGTACGGGAGTGCGCCGCTTACCTTATTCAATATGCGAAACAAACCAACACCGTATTGTTCCTGGTTGGACACGTTACCAAGGAAGGCAATCTGGCTGGTCCGAAGGTGCTGGAGCATATGATTGATTGCTTCATCATGCTGGAGGGCGGCACAGACAGTAAGTATCGCATCCTGCGAAGTCAGAAAAACCGATTTGGTGCTGTCAACGAACTTGGCGTGTTTGCCATGACTGAGCAAGGCATGAGGGAAGTGAAAAATCCTTCGGCGATTTTTCTTGCCCGTACTGAAGAAGACAGCGCAGGTTCTCTGGTCATGGTGCTCTGGGAAGGAACTCGCCCACTGTTGGTGGAGATTCAGGCACTGGTCGATAGCAGCCCGCTAGGCAATCCACGGCGAGTAGCTGTGGGTTTGGAACAGAATCGTTTAGCCATGTTGTTGGCCGTACTGCATCGCCATGGCGGTTTATACATGGCCGATCAAGATGTCTTCGTGAATGTGGTAGGGGGCGTCAAAGTGAGTGAAACCAGTGCCGACCTCGCGCTGCTGCTGGCAATTGTTTCCAGTTTCAAAGATTCGGCCATCGATAAGCGCACAGTCGTATTTGGAGAAGTTGGACTCGCCGGTGAAATCCGTCCAGTGCCTGGAGGCCAGGAACGTTTGCAAGAGGCCGCCAAGCACGGCTTCACTCGCGCCATCGTGCCTAAAGCCAATGTGCCCAAGGCAAAGATTGATGGCCTGGAGATCGTCGGTGTTACCAAGATTTCTCAGGCACTGGATGCGCTTTGAGAATCAGTCAGGCGCCCGTTCAAAATCCTGCTTGATCGTTTTGGCTGCAAACCAATAGTGTATAGCGCACCATACATTAACCATCACCGTAAGTGACATGGCATAGCGCAGAGCATTATCACCAAACTGCGGTGTCAGAAAATCACTGGCAAAGCCAGTTAGCATTGGCCCCAATCCCAGGCCGATCAAGTTAAGCATGAACAGGAGTACAGCCGAGCCCAGGGCGCGCATACGAATGCCCACCAGAAAATGGGTGGATGCGATGCAAGGAGCCAGGTACCAACCACCACAGAAAGAAGTGAAGAGATAGGAGTAAACAGCGTAGTAGCCGTCAGGCATGATCAGAAACGTGTTGAGCGCAAATGGAATGGCCAACACTGTGGAGACAAAAGGTATCCACATATACCAGGTTGTATCTCCAGTCCGCTGCTTGAGTTTATCAGTGACCCAGCCACCGAAAAATGTCCCGCTCAAACCACCAATACCGGCAATCATTCCGTAATACCAGCCAACGTCCAGGATGGGCATGCCATGTACGCGTCCAAGAAATAGTGGCATAAAGTTACCGATGCCATAGGTTACAAACGCATGTAAGGCGCAGGCGAAAGACAGATGTCGAAATGATTTACGTTGCCACAGGAAGCCCATTACACCGAAGAAACTTGGTGGCGATTGATCTCTGCGATTCTCAGCGAGGCCTCTGGGTGGTTCCTTAACAACAAATCGAACCAACAGAGAAAGAAACAGTCCCGGAATGGCGACCACCACAAATGCGGTTCGCCAGTCGAAGTACTGCACGAGATAGGCACCGCCAACAGTGCCGACCAGAATTCCCCCATAGACACCCAGCGAATAGATGGAAAGGGCCGTCGCGCGTTGTTCCGCGGGAAAGATATCAGAGACGATTGAATGGGAGGGTGGGGAGCCACCAGCTTCACCGACACCCACGCCGAAGCGAGCAAGAAACAATTGCAAAAAGTTCTGAGCTGCACCACACAGCGCAGTCATGAAACTCCATACTGCTACTGCAATCGCGACTATGTTGCGACGATTCCCCACATCAGCCCAGCGAGCGATGGGAATGCCGAGTGTTGTGTAGATGAAGGCAAAGGCCAACCCGGAAAGCATCCCGAACTGCCCATCGGAAATCTGTAAATCCTCGATAATGGGTTGGGCGAGAACATTGATTACCTGTCGGTCGACGAAATTGCAGATGTAAACAACGGTGAGGATGCCGAGGACAAGATAGCGGTAAGCCGGCCTTTGGTAAGCTTTGGCTATAGCAGCATCTTCATGCGAGAGCCCACTATTTTCTTTCTCAGTAATGGCCGCTGAAGACGCTTGCTCGCTTAGTTCAGACATTAGCCAGCTCCCTTGTTAATTCCTGATTCTTGTTTCTTTTTCTGGAATCGCAGGGCGCATGTAAGCATGTATTCCTGGCAGAGTCTATGTAGCAGATTGCAGTGAAATTGCTGTCAAGCTGACAACGATCTACTCTGTATTGTCTTCCTTACCGAATCGAATCCAGCTCCCATCATCGACCGACATTGGATCTTGTCATACGCTAAACAGAGTCCATCCCAGATAGAAACAGGGGATAGCTGAACTCAATGCGCCGATGGCCATAACCCCATAACTACTGTATGGATTACTCACATATAGCCCCTCTGCATAGAGCTGGCATTGTAATTGATCTGCGGTGGTTGCATAATTTTGCGCCCATGGGCGCAGTATCAGAGCCAATTCTCACCGTCTCCAACCTCAATAAAACCTATGAAGGTGGATTTCAGGCACTCAAGGCAGTCAATCTTGAGATTGCTAAAGGCGAAATCCTCGCCCTTCTGGGTCCCAATGGTGCCGGTAAAACCACACTAATCTCGACCATCTGTGGCATCGTGAGCCCCACAGCGGGCAGCGTTCGGGTGGCTGGCTTCGATATCGTCAAAGATTTTCGCAGAACCCGTTCCCTCATTGGTCTGGTGCCTCAGGAATTGACAACGGATTCATTCGAATCGGTTTGGAGTACTGTGTCGTTCAGCCGAGGGCTGTTCGGCAAACCACCGAATGCTGCTCACATTGAGAAAGTGCTCAGGGAACTCTCTCTTTGGGACAAGAAAGACGACATGATTCGCACTCTGTCGGGGGGTATGAAGCGCAGAGTGTTGATTGCGAAAGCACTATCCCATGAGCCTTCAATCTTGTTTCTCGATGAACCCACTGCCGGAGTTGATGTTTCGTTGCGTAAGGATATGTGGAAGATCGTCAACGATCTTCGCGCTAGTGGAGTAACTATTATTCTGACCACACATTACATTGAGGAGGCAGAGGAAATCGCAGATCGAATCGGTGTCATCAACAATGGTGAGATTATTCTTGTCGAAGAGAAAAACAACCTGATGCAAAAGTTGGGCAAGAAGCAGCTGATACTTGAACTCGATCAGGCACTCGCTGAGTTACCAGCGAAACTCGCCGCTTATCAATTGGAGCTTGCTAACGATGGGAATCGCCTTGTTTACACCTTCGACAACCAGAGTAATCATAGTGGAATCACCGAACTTTTGGATGATCTCAAAGCAGCGGGAATTGTTTTTACGGATTTAAATACTTCACAGAGCTCACTGGAAGAGATTTTCGTGAGCCTGGTGGCCGAGTCTTCTTAAGGAAAGTTGATGAATATCTACGGCATCCTGGCCATTTACAAATTCGAAATGGCACGTACCAAGCGCACCTTGCTGCAGAGCATTGTAGCGCCTGTAATTACGACGTCACTGTATTTTATTGTCTTCGGAGCCGCGATTGGATCTCGTATACAGCAAGTGGAAGGGGTGAGTTACGGTGCATTCATCGTACCAGGCTTAATTATGCTGAACCTGCTCACCCACAGCATCTCCAATGCATCGTTTGCCATCTATTTTCCCAAATTTGTAGGGACTGTTTACGAAATGCTCTCTGCGCCGATTTCGACGCTTGAAGTTGTTTTGGGCTATGTCGGCGCAGCTGCAACCAAATCCATATTGCTTGGCTTAATCATTCTAATCACGGCCTCATTTTTCATCGAGATGCGGATCGCCCACCCATTTATCATGCTGGCCTTCGTCGTATTGACGGCAGTCTCATTTAGTCTCCTGGGCTTCATCCTGGGTATTTGGGCCGATAATTTTGAGAAACTCTCCGTAGTGCCTATGCTGGTAATTACGCCGTTGGTGTTTTTGGGCGGGAGCTTTTATTCCACCGACATGTTACCGGCTTTCTGGCAATCGATTTCATTACTCAATCCGGTGTTATATCTGGTGAGCGGATTGCGTTGGAGTTTCTATGAGATTTCGGAAGTGAACGTGTGGATCAGCCTGATCAGCATTACGGCTTTTATGCTGGCTTGCTTCAGTGTGGTGGTGATGATGTTTAAAACAGGCTACAAACTGCGATCTTAACTTTAACGGGCTACTGAGCTTGCAATCTCTTCGTTATAGGAAGATTTTGGGCGAGTCATTTACCAATACATAAACTCCTCGCCCAAAATTTTCCTATGCCTCGACCTTGCGGCGCTCAGTACGCCCTTGGCTGTGGTGCGCTAAGTTACGTCGCGTAGGGATCGATTTAACTAACTCGGCGGCCGCCGCGGTATTCTATTTGCTGACTATTGCCGTTCGCATCGTAGTAGACACCCGGGCCATCCCTTTCACCTCTTAGCCAGGGCCCGACATAGCGATCACCATTGGAAAAGAAATAGGTGCCTTGCCCATTTAACTGGTCGTCGCGGAAACCACCTTCAAAACGATTACCATTGACGTAGTAGAAAGTACCCTGACCATTCATGGCATCTCCTTGCCATTGTCCTTCATATCGATCGCCGTTTGCCCAGTACTTGGTGCCCTGTCCGTGTTGCATACCGTTGCGCCACTGACCTTCATAGCGATTGTCGTTAGTCCAGTAAAAGGTACCCATGCCATTACGGGTGTTATTCTGAAATTCACCTTCGTAACGATTTCCGTTCGCCCAGGTGAAAGTTCCTTGTCCTGATTGCTGGCCGGCTGTCCAGTTACCGCTGTATTCATCGCCGTTGTTGAATGAGTAGACTCCCTGCCCCTCAAACTGATCGGCAACCCAATTGCCCTCGTAGCGGTCACCGTTTATAAAGAAGTAGGATCCACGGCCATTCTTTTGATCGTTCAGGTAGTTGCCAATGTAGCGTTCGCCATTGGCTCGATAAAGAGTGCCGCGACCATTGCGCTGCCCATTGCGAAACTGACCCTCGAACCGATCACCGTTGGCGAAGAAGTAAGTCCCATTGCCGTTTTTCTGATCACCACTGAAGGTACCTTCAAAACGGTCGCCATTGGTCAAATAGAGAGTGCCTTGTCCTTGAAAGTAGTTGTTACGGCACTGTCCTTCATAACGGTTGCCATCAGTCCAGCGATAGACACCCGAGCCGGCTTCACAACTACCCCTGAGCCAACCGTTGTCAGCCGCTTCCGCCGGACGCATTAGAACCACCAGTATCAGGGGAATCAAAATACTGCAGGCGAACAAGAGTCTATGGCGCATGGTTGTAACAAGGTGGAAGTGGGTGAATTGTGAAAGCATAGCGTAAATAGCTGAGGGAATTCGGTACTGTTTCGCATTTTGAGTATCCAGCGAACACTCCCACTGAGTCAACTGTAAGACTTGGGGAGTCAGAATGCGATTTAATGCTGATTAGCGCTGCGTATAGAGGCCTGAGTCAGGCAGCCCCTGCACCTTTCATGCGGAACTATACCGAGCGAGTGGCGATGGCTGGCTCTATTCTCGCGGCACCCGATGAAGGGCCCAGAACGGCTATCTGGCCTATTAGCAAGAGTGCCAGCATTCCTACAGGTGTGTAGTACCAGGCCATTGTTGGCATATTAAAGTTTGTAGTAAGGACGATGCTGAAGCCTATGGTCAGTGCTGCCCCAACCAGCACGCCGACACTGGTAATCAGCAAGTTTTCAAGCATGAAATGGCGAAGTATTTCAGGCCGGGTGGCACCCAGAGCGCGGCGGGTGCCGATTTGTTTGCGCCGGCGATTGATGCCGAAAACAGCCAGACCAACGATGCCCATACAAGTGATAAACACCAGAGTAATGATGATGACCCACAGTACAGTGCTCATGGCGCTGTCAATGCGATAGGTTTCTTCACGGGTATCTTCGAGTGAGCGCAGTGATCGCAACACGCGATTGGGATTATCAGCCAGCAGCAGATCTTCGATTTCGGCCATGACCCGGTCGCGCTCTCCTGGCTCAGTGCGCACAACATAAAGCGACGAAGTATCTACAAACATCTCAGGAACGATCATCGACCTTTCGATTAATGAACTTTGCGGCCAGGGAGCTTGCAGGGTGTCTACGATGCCAATGATTTGCACTTCCACACCACCGGGCAAGAACACAGTTTCCCCTACAATCTGGTTAAGAGGCTTGTCCGGAAACAAGTTCTCAGCGGTAGCGCGAGAAACCACGGTTTTGTCAGCCAGGGTGGCGCCGGATTCCGAACGATAGCGCATATCAGATTCGGTGAATCCTTCTCCCGCAATCAGATCCAGATTCAATGTGTCAATCAGCTGATCGTCGGTGCGATAGATGGCGACACCAACACTAGGCTGTGACTCATCGAATTCCAGTCGCACGCCGGTGGAAGAGCCGCTACCACTAACGGGGATCGCGTTGGTCGTACTGGCATTTACTACTCCGGGCAACTGTCGAATCATTGCCAGGTCATCAGCCACAACAATTCGTTCATTGTAGTCATCGCCAAAACCGATACTGGTGAAATGAAACAGATTTACTTCATCAGCCCCACTTGGCCGGGCCATCATGCGATTCCTTTCATTAATGATAAAGATGGCATTGATCATGACTGTCATGGTGAAGGCGATCTGCAAGGCGATCAGCACCACACCCAGTTTGTTCCTTGTCATCGCGCGGAGAATTGGGCCGATTTCCATAGTAGTTCTCTTTCAGTAGTGAGCGTAATGAGGGATGGCAATTTGGAATTCGCTACTGCGTCTTTAAGTGAATCGCTGGATTAACATTGCAGGCCCGCCAAATGGGATAGAGCCCGGCCACGATTGTCGATGCGATTGCCAGCACGATAGTAACGAACACCACAGGCACGTTGAGCTGAATCCAATCAGTGACCATGACTTCTTGTCCCAAAAGAACCTTGATCCCTTCCAGACCCAGAGCAGCAACGCCGAGTCCTAACAGGCCACCCAGCAAACCGATAAATCCTGCTTCGATCACATGTTGTATAAACAATGAGCCTTTGTGAGCGCCCAAGGCCTGGCGTACACCAATCTCTGCAGATTTTCCGAGAAACTTTGATAGCAGCAATCCGATGGTGTTGAGCAGGCATACGGCCAGTAACATGGCGGCCAGTGCAGACAATATTTGCGTCTCGTCTGGCAACACTTCCTGCTCCACCATCCACTCCTCAACGTCGAACAGTGCGTTGTTTAGTGGACGCCCAAAACGACCCAGTTGCTTTTGTTCCGCCGCATAACTGTTGAGGAAATCCAGGTAAGCTTGTTCCTCTCCACCGTTAGGCAGCTCTACCCAAAACTGGATCCATGTGCATTCGGAATTGAGGAAGGCCTGCAATCCTGTGCCATCAATCGCTTTCCAGCAATTGGTGTTGCCCGCTCTGCCATAATTTTTATCGACGATATGGTGCCACGGTACCAATAAGTCTTCACCTGGATCGAATGGGCCATTGTTGACGTCATAGAATTTCGGTATCGGTTGCCAATCGTCTAAAACACCGACAACCCGAAAAACTTCTCCGTTCATTACCAGATTCTCGCCCACAGAGTCTGCACCACCATATAGCCGTTCATTCATCTCGCGAGACAACACCACAACCTGTTCGAGACTGTCGTCGGAGCTGCTGTCCCAACCCCCTCCATACAGGAATGGGACGTCAAACATTGGAAAGAAGTCAGCCATGACTCCGCGATTATTGGTAATCATCGGTCTTATTTCTGGATTAGCCGGTTCCACTATCGCCGTGAATTTCGAACTCGCGGTCTGCCTTTGAGCACGCTTAGCGTCCAGCAAGGCCATGGAGTCGAGGTAGGTTAGCTGTTCCGGTGCATCGTTATCCCGGTTTGGGTCGCCGGTATCCAATTGCACATGAAACAGTTGCGCGCTCTTTTGGGGAATCGGATTACCACCCATGGTGTAGTTGAGCGTGTAGATGACCATGTAGGCGCCAATACCGATGGCTACAGCCAGCACCATCAGTGAGCTCAAAATGGGATTGCGCTTATAGCTTAATGCGCTTAACCGTAGGTAGTAGAGAAACATGAGAAAGGCTCTCCGAGGTTAGGCAACCGCATCGACAGCTGACGTTGTGCGACTACCCGTAGCATCGCTGGTATCACTGATACTGCCATCGAGTATGTGTATATTGCGCGGTGACTGGTTAGCCAGCTCCTGATCATGGGTAACCATGATGATCGTAGTTCCGGCCTTGTTGATTTCCTGTAACAACTCCATGACACCCTTGGCAGTATTTGAATCCAGGTTTCCGGTTGGTTCATCTGCCAACAAAAACAAGGGGTCGCCTACCAAGGCTCGGGCTATAGCGACGCGTTGCTGCTGGCCACCTGAAAGTTGAGCAGGAAGATGTTTTTTGCGAGCCAGTAAGCCGACCGATTCCAGCGCGCGGTCGATGCGCTGCTTACGCTCACCCGCTCTCATGCCACGATATCGAAGCGGTACGTCGATGTTGTCGAACAGATTAAGGTCTGGCATCAGATTGAAGCTTTGAAAAATGAAACCGATCTTCTGATTTCGCAACTTGGCTCTCTGGTAGTCGCTGAGCTGCGAAACATTAACGCCATCCAGCAGATATTCACCAGAAGTCATGGTTTCGAGGAGTCCAGCAATATTCAAGAATGTTGTCTTACCGCAGCCTGAAGGTCCCGTAATGGTGACAAACTCCCCTTCATTAACAGTGAGCGAAAGATTCTTCAGCGCATGAGTCTCTACCAGTTCCGTGCGAAAAACTTTGCTTACATCAGTCATCTGCAGCATGGGTAATGGCCTCCTTTAGTAATTTATAAGCACCGTTTCAGCGCCGTTGAATTGATCGGTTGCTGATACGATGATGGTGTTGCCTGCTTCCAGCCCTTCGATGATCTCGATGTTATTGAGGCTGGTGGCACCAGTAAGAATAGGAGTACGGTAAGCAATACCGTCTTCAACGCGATACGCGACTCTGCCATTGCCACTGTCAAAAAACTGACCGCGCTGAACCATTAGTACATCAAGTTTCTCTTCCAGCAATATGCGCGTGGATAAGCGTTGGTTCTGACGCAGGCCAGCAGGTACTTCACCGGCGAAGCGAACGCGACCGGTAACCTGGTTTTCGATGATCTCAGGGCTGACAGCAACCAGGGTGGCAGCAAAGGTTTCACTGCCTGCGCGGACTTCAGCCTGCATACCAATTGCGAGGTCATCTGCATAGCTTTCTGAGATTTGTACTTCGACTTCGAAGGCGGAAAGATCAACGACACTTAGAATAGCCTGGTTCTTTGCAACGTTGGTTTTCTGATCGACGGCCAGGTTGCCAACGATGCCATCAACAGGAGAGCGAATGGTTAGTTCTTCAACTTGCCGCTTCAGGTCCTGCACTAATAACTCTTGCTGTTCAACACTTAGCTGACGAGTTTGCAGCTCGAATTCCAAGCGCTCGTTGTCCAGCTCTTTATCCATCAGGGAATGCTTATGCAGCAATTCTGCAGTAAGCAGATCATCCTGGGCTTTTACGTAATCTACTTCTGTCACTGCGCCCTGGGTGTAGGCAAGCTCGGCCCGGTTCATTTCCCGTTGAGCGGCTTTTAGAGTGATGGAAGCAGAGTCTTCAGTTTTCTGGTTTTCCAGTTGCTGTTGGCGGGTGGTAATTCTCTGTCTGTCCAGTTCTACCTCCAATGATGAAAGTCGCGCCTCTTCCAGCAGTAACTGGTTCTGAATTTCGGGGCTTTCAATGTCTGCCAGCACATCACCGGTCTTGACCGAATCTCCCGATTCAACTGTAAAAGTGACAGTGCCCGTTTGTGTTGCATA